>NZ_JAAKMV010000014.1:0-142152 GCF_049170575.1 Aeromonas sp. 604282
AAAAATGATTTAGATGGGTCGTTAGCTCAGTCGGTAGAGCAGTTGACTTTTAATCAATTGGTCGCTGGTTCGAATCCAGCACGACCCACCATCATTTCAAGAATCCCAGGTCGTTTAGCTCAGCTGGGAGAGCACCTCCCTTACAAGGAGGGGGTCACTGGTTCGATCCCAGTAACGACCACCAGTTTGTAAAAAATGATTTAGATGGGTCGTTAGCTCAGTCGGTAGAGCAGTTGACTTTTAATCAATTGGTCGCTGGTTCGAATCCAGCACGACCCACCATCATTTCAGAATCCCAGGTCGTTTAGCTCAGCTGGGAGAGCACCTCCCTTACAAGGAGGGGGTCACTGGTTCGATCCCAGTAACGACCACCATATTCGCAAGCGAGGCTGAGATATCAGCTGCAATTGCAGAGAAAGTCCCCATTCAGATGGGGATTTTTTTTGCCCGCAATTCAGTACTTCAACTTCTTCTATTGCTGGTGTGGCGAGCCGAACGCCACCTCTTATTGCGCCACTCTGCCACTCCGATCCTTCTTCATCCTGCTCTTCCGAGATTGTTCGACGGCCACTGACTTCACTCCTGTCCATCGTGATGCTGCTTATATGAACGCCTGTTAAAGCAAACGCTAGCAATAAAAAGGGCAGGCCAAAGCCTGCCCGCACGGATGCGCAAGGTGTTACATGATCCCGCGGATCAGGATCCCGCTGATCAGCAGCGGCGCCACCACGCGCCAGCACCAGAGCAGCGCCAGACGCAGGGCGGGTGACAGGCCCGCAGGCAATATGGCATCACCCAATCGCCAGCCCAGCAGCAGGGTCAGTACCAGACCAAACAGCGGCATCATCAGGTTGGAGGTCAGATAGTCGAGCAACTCGAAGATGGTCTTGCCAAACAGGGTCAGATAGCTCCATGGGCCGAACGACAGGCTCACCGGAATGCCGGAGACCATGATAAGCAGGGTCAACACCCGGCAGGCACCACGGCGCGACCAGCCCCACTCCTCGGTGGTGAAGCGCACCAGATGCTCAAGCATGGAGATGGAGGAGGAGAGGGCGGCGACCAGCAGCAACAGGAAGAAGACTACCCCCAGCCCCTGACCGAGCGGCAGATGACTGAACACGGCTGGCATGGTCATAAAGGTGAGTCCTGGGCCTGCGGTAGGGTCGATACCGGTGGAGGCCAGTGCCGGGAAGATCATCAAGCCCGCCAGCACCGAGATAAGGCTTGCCAGTGTGACCACCCAGACCCCGGAGCGCAGCACCCCTTCGCTATTGGGCAGGTAGGCGCCATAGGTCGTGTGTACCCCGAGCCCGATGGAGAGGGAGAAGAAGGCCAGTCCCAACGCGTCCAGCACGCTCTGGCCGGTCAGCATGGAGAAGTCCGGCAGCAGCAGCTGGCGTACACCCGCCATGGAGCCCGGCATGGAGAGGCCAACCCCCACCAGCAGCAGCATCATGATGAAGAGCGCGGGCATCATCCAGCGCAGTGCCCGCTCAACCCCTTTCTGAATACCCCCCTGCACGAACCACCAGGTCAGGCCTGCGAAGATCAGATGGGTCAGCACCGGCCACCAGGGGTTGCTGACATAGCCGTTGAACAGGGCGGTGAGGGCGCTCCCCTCGCTCAGGTTGAGCTTGCCAGCCATCGCCAGCGCGGCGTAACCCACGGTCCAGCCGCCCACCACGCTGTAGAAGCTGTAGATAAAGAAGCCGCAGGCGATCCCCATATACCCCATCCAGCGCCAGTTCGGCCCCACCAGTTTGCGAAAAGCGCCTAGCACCCCGCGCTGGCTATGGCTGCCGAGCAGGGTTTCGCCGACCTGTACCGCTGCCCCCAGGGTGAAGCTGAACAACAGAAACACCAGCAGAAAAGCGCCACCGCCATTGGTGGCGGTCACATAGGGAAACTTCCAGATGGCACCAAGGCCAATCGCTGTGCCTGCTGCGGCCAGCACATGACCGAGACGGGAAGACCACTGAACCTGGCTCATACAACCTCCGGGTAACACGACATCGAAGCAATACTCCTGAGTAGCAATAAACGACAGACCATAAAAAAGGCCGCCTGAGGCGACCTTTGCAATGAACATTCAGAAAAACTGTGCGTGCAAGGTCACCTCTCTTGCGAGCTAAAAAATCGACCAAACAGCACGAGGATGGCAGACATGAGGTGACAACCTGACTAATGAATGGGGAAACAGCCTAAACCATGGAAAGAATAATTGACACATAAAATCAAAATTTTTTATGTGTGCCGCTGTCACCACTCTGGCTATACGTACAACTCAGTGGGGGAAAACCTCGCCGGGCCGTATCTTTTCTACCTTGTGGCTATTTACTGGGCGATAATCGACGTAGCTTCTTCTGGAACTAGTGGCCGCGACATGGCGCCGACGGGAACAACGATGAGACAGGATGTCGTATGAGATGGATGGTGCTGCCCTGGTTACTGATCAGCCTGAGTGTGTCGGCGCAGCCCGGATTAACCCTGCTGAGTCACGACTTACCCCCCTTTACCGAATACCGCGACGGCAAGCTCGACGGATTTGCCATTCGCCTGATCGATGAGGTGCAGGAGGAGCTTGGCACCCGTTATCCGGTGCGGATTTACCCGCTCAAGCGGGCGCTGGCGCTGGCACGGGTCGAGCCCGGCTATGGACTGTTCGTGGTACAGCGGCTCCCGGAGCGGGAGTCCCATTTCAAATGGGTTGGCCCGCTTTTTATCAATAGGGTCTTTATCTATCAGGCGCCGGATAGTCGCCACCCGCTGACCTCGCTGGCACAGCTGCGAGATCTGCCCAGAGTGGGGGTAGTGCTGGGCAATGCCGATGATGTGCGGTTGACCCATGAGGGCTACACCAATCTGGTGCGCTACAAGACAGTCGGGGAGGCGATAGAGCGGCTGATGCTGGGCAAGATCGATGCCTTGCCGATGGCGGAGCTGGTGATGGAGGCCACCCTCGACAAGATGGGGTTATCCCGGCGCAGCATTGTCAGCAGTGGTGTACTGCTCCATCAGGCCGGTCTTTATATCGTCTTCTCCAAGGGAACGGATGATGCCGAGATCACCCGCTGGCAGCATGCCCTGGAGGCCGTCAGAGCCGCACAGGGGCGGGCCGATGAGCCCACCCGCGAAGAGTAACCGTCACACCAGACCGCGAATCAAGATCCCGCCGATCAGCAAGGGGGCAATCCAGCGCCAGCAGTTCATCAGCAGGTGATGCCAATGGCTGGCAATCCCCTGCGGCAACGCCTTGCGTCCCAGCTTCCAGCCCAGCAGCAGCGTCAGCATCAGGCCGAACAGCGGCATCATCAGGTTGGAGGTGACAAAGTCCAGCAACTCGAAAATGGTTTTGCCAAACAGGGTGGCGTGTTGCAGCGGGCCAAACGACAGGCTGACCGGAACACCGCTAACCATGACGAATCCAGTGATGGCGCTGCAGGCCGTGCGCCGGGACCAGCCCCAAGTCTCGCACAGGAAGCATTGCAAATGCTCCAGCAGAGAGATGGCGGAGGAGAGCGCCGCAAAGACCAGCAGGGCGAAGAAGATCACCTCAAGCACCTGACCGAAGGGCAGCAGCTGAAATACCGCCGGCATGGTCATAAAGGTGAGACCGGGGCCGGAGGCCGGGTCGATACCGGTCGAGGCCAGCACCGGGAAGATCATCAAACCCGCCAGCACAGCCACCATGCTGGCCAGCAGCACCACCCAGAGGCTGGAGCGACCAACCCCTTCGCTGGTCGGCAGATAGGCGCCGTAGGTGGTGTGGATGCCAAGACCGATGGAGAGGGAGAAGAAGGCCAGCCCCATGGCATCGAGCACGCCGGACATCCCCAGCTTGCTGAAGTCGGGCATCAGGAAGTGACGTACTCCCGCCATCGCATTGGGCAGGGTGAGGCCAAAGGCGACCAGCATCAGGATCATCAGGAACAGGGCTGGCATCATCCATCGCAGGGTGCGCTCCACCCCTTTCTGAATGCCCCCTTGCACCACCATCCAGGTGAGGACGGCAAACAGCAGGTGAGTGAGGATTGGCCAGACGTCGCCGCTGACATAGTCATTGAAGCGGGCGGTGAGGGCCGCCGCATCCCCATGGTTGAGCTGGCCTGAGATGGCCATGCCGGTATAACCCAGGGTCCAGCCGCCCACCACGCTGTAGAAGCAGTAGATGAGCAGGGTAGAGATCACCCCCATTACCCCAACCCAGCGCCACTGTTTGCCGAGCAGATCGGAGAAGGCACCCACTACCCCGCGGCGACTCATGCTGCCGAGCAGGGTCTCCCCCATCAATACCGCCACCCCCAGGGTGAAGCTGAACAGCAGAAAGACCAGCAGGAAGGCGCCACCGCCGTTGACGGCGGTGACATAGGGGAATTTCCAGATTGCGCCGATACCGACCGCGGAACCCGCTGCGGCGAGGATGTAGCCGAGTCGGGATGACCATTGGGACTGCTTCATAAGAACTCCAATCGAGCGCCCCTTGGCAGGGGCAGAATGGCGCTCATGTTACGGAGGTCACGACGCAATCACTACGACGGTTATCAGGTGTAAATGCGATTTATTGGCATGATTGGCTAATTTAATTCTGTTTTTTGCCCAATCCTGCCACCAAATAAAAACCGGAGCGAGATTGCTCCGGTTTGGTCTCTGACAACTGCTCGTCGGCGGACTAGATCACCCCGAGCTCCCGCAGCCGCTCCATCAGGTAGCTGTGGGCGGTATGACGCTCGGAGAGCACTACATCCGGGCGCGGATGGAGGAACAGCGGCAGGGAGATACGCGACTTGCTGGCACTGCCACCGGTCGGGTTGATGACGCGGTGAGTGGTGGAGGGGTAGTAGCCGCGAGAGGCCTCCTGCAGCATGTCACCGATGTTGATGATGAGGGTGCCAAAGTCGCACGGCACGTCCATCCACTCGCCATCGGAACCCTTCACCTGAAGCCCTGGTTCGTTGGCGGCGGGCAGAATGGTAAGCAGGTTGATATCTTCGTGGGCGGCGGCGCGGATGGCGCCCGGCTCCTCGGTACCATCGAACGGCGGATAGTGCAGCACCCGCAGCAGGGTCTTCTGGCTCTCTTCGATCATCGAGGAGAGGGGGCTGCTGTAGTTGGCGGCGATATCGGCCGGGGTGTACTGCTCGACCCAGCCCAGCAGCTCGGCGGCCAGACCGTTGGCGAGGCGATAGTATTCCATCGCCTGCTCCTTCAGCTCTTCCGGCATCTGGCCCCAGGGGTAGATGTGGAAGTACTCCTTGATGTCTTTCTGGCTATGGCCTTTGGCCACCTCGGAGACCGAGGGTGGGAAGTAGCCATCCTGGGTCTCGCGGTTGAACAGGAAATCCTGCTTCTGCTCGCTCATGAAGAAGCGATACCAGTTGTCGTAGATGGACTGCACCAGCTCTTTCGGGATGGGGTGGTTGGTCAGCACGCCAAAGCCGGTGGTTCGCAGGGATTCGGTGAAGCGTTGGGCCGCATCGGGTGAGCGGTAATCGACGGTCAGGACTTTCATTGTTTTTGTTGCGCGCCAGTTAAAAGATGGGGCAGTTTACCTTGCGCCTGATAACAAGGAAAGCGGGTTGGCCGCCCGTCTGGCACGGCGTTTAATAGTGACAAAAACATCAAATAAACCGCGCCAGACCGCACGGGAGCGCATCCCTTGTTATGGCCTTTTATCCTCTCTAGAATGCCGGTCACTATCTTTTCCGGAGTCTGTTCATGTCCCCCAAAATCCTGTTGCTGACCCTGCCGGTATTGCTGGCGGGATGCAGTGCCCTGTCAGAAGATGAGTGCCGCACCATGAGCTGGTACAACCTGGGTTATCAGGATGGATCGGAAGGCAAAACCCGTCAGGCGACCCGCGATTACGTTTCGTCTTGCAGCGAATATGGCCTCAAAGTGGATGAAGCCGAGTGGAAACGGGGCTACGACAAGGGGCTGGAGCTCTACTGCATTCCCGAGCTGGCCTACAGCAAGGGCAAGGAGGGGCAGGCCTATCTGGGGGTATGCCCCAATAATGCCAGCTTCCTCAAGCAGTATCAGCGTGGCTACGAAGAGTACAAACTGGCTGCCCGCCTGCGGGAGATCAGCGACGAGCTGGAGCGTACCGAGCGGGATATCGATACGCTGGAGCGCAGCATCCGCAACGAAACCAACACGGAACAGCGCGACTACTACCGCGCCAAGCGCGATCGGGCCATTCGCCACTACGAATCCCTGCGTCGGGAGTACAACCGTCTGCGTTATCCGGATCGGGTGATTCAGTTCTCCTTCGGCGGTTAATCCCTCTCTTCATGGCCAGCCCGCGTGCTGGCCATGTTGCACCTTGTCAGCTCAGGGCAGTACCCAGCGCTGTAGCGCAAGTGCGATGCCATCTTCGTTGTGGTCGGCCGTGACCCGATGGGCATGGCTCTGGATCTGCGGCGCCGCATTGCCCATGGCCACCGCCAGCCCAACTTGCTCGAACATGCTGATGTCGTTGTTGTTATCCCCAAACGCCACCACCTGCTCCATCGCAATCCCTTCGCTGGCTGCCCACTGGGCAAGCCGGTTGCCCTTGCTGCAACCGGGCTGTACCAGCTCTACCGCATAGGGGGCCGCCCAGTCGCGGGTAAAGGGCATCTGCTCGACCACCTCGCCCATAAAGGTGTGCAGGCGTGCCGGATCCTGATTGAACAGCTCCAGCTTCCAGACCGGGTTGTCGAGCCAGCCTGCCAGCTCCTCAACCGGGTGGAGGGCGATCTTGAGGTGGTCCGGCTGATTGGCCGACCAGTGGCGGATGCGGGTGACATGCTCTTCGCAGCCGATGTAGCCGATCCCCTCGCTCAGGTGGAACAGGGCGCCCATCTGCTGCGCCTCGACCGCGGCCAGCAGCTCGGTAAGCGGGGCGGCCGCCAGCGGGTCGCCGCTGAGGATCCGGTTCTGCACCGGATCATAGAGATAGGCGCCGTTGCTGCAGATGAGGGGGGTATCGAGGGCCAGCTCGTGGTGGAAGGGACGCGCCGTCATGTAGTGGCGCCCCGTGACCAGCAGCACCTTGATACCGTGGGCGCGGGCCTGCGCCAGGGCTGCCCGGGTGGCCGACGAGATCTTGTGATCCCGGGTCAGCAGGGTGCCATCCATATCGAGCGCGATGGCCTTGTACTCACTCATAGCTCCTCCAGCATCGAACAAATCCGCAAAGAGCCTTACCGTCCCAGACCCGGCGCCCCGATGCAAGTCTTGCCCGCGGCCGAAGCGCCGAACTGTGATCCCTTCGTGGCTCAGGTGCAGCTTGCCAGCTGTTGACGACGGTCGGCACGGCGACGCAGCAGATAGAAACCGGCGGCACTGGCAAGGGAGCAGAGGGTGGCGAGATAGAAGGGCCACTCGGTACCGGCCAGCAGCACCAGACTGCCGAGCAGCACCGCCAGGATCTCGCTGCCCACGGCGAGGGCTCGGTAGAGCCCCATCGCCTGCCCCTGCTGCTTCGGGTGACTGCGGTTGGAGATCGCCACCGAAGTGGCCAGCTCTCCCAGACTCATTCCGATGCCAGCGGGAACGAAGGTAAGCGCCAGTCCCCACCAGTGCACGGGCAGGATAAAGAGCAGCATACCGCTCGCCATCACCAGATGGCCGACAATGCCGAGGGAGCTGCCGCGCCAGTGACGGGCGATGCGGGAGCCGAGCCAGGAGCCCGCCATCATGGGCAGGCTCACCAGCACCGCCGCCTGCGCCAGCTGGGCCGGATCCCAGGCCAGCCGCTCCACCAGCCAGATATTGAAGTAGGTGAAATAGAGCTGCACGGCGCCATAGCTGATCAGGGTGAGCGCGAAGTAGGGCAGCAGGGCCGGTTGCAACAACAGCTGGCGGCTGGAGAGGGTCGCTGCCTGACGGGTGGCCGCCACCGGCGGACGATAGGGGATCAGCCAGTAGACCAGCAACAGGTTGAGCAGGGTCATTCCTACCGCCAGCCAGGCGGCCAGACTGTAATCCCCCGAGATCACCGCGGCGTAGCCCCCGATCATCGGCCCCACTACCCAGCCCAGATTCATACCGATGTTGATCCAGGCGAAGCTGCGTGCCTTGTGCTCCTTGCCGGCGAGATCCGCCGCCATCGCCTGCACGATGGCTATGTTGCCGTTGCATAGCCCCTCCACAATCCGGCTGAGCAGCAGCAGGGGGAGGGAGCGCCAGGCGATACCGAGTGCCATCAGGGCATAGCCTGCCAGTACCCCCGCCAGCGAGAGCAACAGCAGTGGCTTGCGGCCATAGCGGTCGGAGAGGTGCCCGAGCCAGGGGCTGCCCACTAGCTGGAACAGGGGATAGAGCCCCATGATGACCCCCAGCCACACCTTGCGGCTCCAGTCGGAGGCTTCCGGCGTCAGCATGCCGTGGGCCGGATCCAGCAGCAAGGGTGCCAATACCGGGGAGGGGAGACTGAAGCCTGCAACTGCCAGCGTGACCGTCATGACCAGCACCCAGAGGGGATTTTTGTGCCCGTGTTTCTCCATGTTGCACCCATTAAGTAAAGTTATTGGTTTATTTATGCTGATTCATAGGCGGGATTAAGTAAAGTGAATTGTTGATTTAATAAAGGGCGATCCCCATAATGAGACCATGAACGCAAGCACCGACAAGATCCTGTTTCTGCTCAAGAGCCATGGCCCGCAGAGCGCCGCCGCGCTGGGGGAGCAGTTACAGATGACCTCCATGGGCGCCCGCCAGCACCTGCTCACGCTGGAGCAGGAGGGGTGGGTCACATTCAGCGACGAGGCCCGCGGGCGCGGTCGTCCCGTGCGGCTGTGGCAGCTCACCGAGCAGGCCTGGCAGCGCTTCCCCGATAGCCATAGCGACCTGACCGTGCAACTGATCGACAACGTGCGCGAGCTGTTTGGCGAGGAGGGGATGGAACGGCTGATCCAGCAGCGGGAGCAGCAGATGCTTGCTCGTTATCAGGAGGCGCTGGGGTCCCATGGTCTCTCTGGCCGGCTGGCGGCGCTCAAGGAGCTGCGCACTCGCGAGGGCTACATGGCGGAGATCCGCCGCGAAGAGGATGGCAGCTGGCTGCTGTGGGAGAGCCACTGCCCCATCTGTGCGGCGGCGCGCACCTGCCGCGGTTTCTGTCGCAGCGAACTGACGCTGTTTCGCCAGCTGCTGGCGCCGGCGACGGTGGAGCGGGAGCAATATCTGCTGGAGGGGGCGCATCGCTGCCTCTATCGCATCACGCCGCCCGCGCTCTGATTTCGTCAAACGCCCAAAAACAACAAAGCAGGCGCCGGGATGCCTGCTTTGTTGCCTTCGGGGAGGGGGTTCTCTCGTTCCAGCCCGTCGTTTCCCGATAAGGTAAGACGGCTGATGGGGCTCTTGACCCGGTAAGGTCCTTCACCGCAGAGACCCGGTCAGGTATCTGCTTTGCCACCGGAAGATGTAACCATAGTATCCCTCCCGTGCCGGTGAGTGGTTGCAAAGTAACCACTTATTTCGGTTGTTTTTGCAATAGTTCACCCTTAATCTAGAAAAAGTAGATTAGTCATTGCAACGAGGAAGGGTAAATGCTGAAACTTGATCGCATAGACAGACATATTCTCGAGCTGATGCAGGAGAATGGCCGCATCAGCAATCTGGAACTGGCCGAGTTGGTCGGGCTCTCCCCGTCCCCCTGCTCCCGCCGGGTCAAGGCGCTGGAGGATGCCGGTCTCATCGACACCCACGTTACTCTGCTCAACGCCCGCCAGCTTGGCCTCACCCTCACCGCCTACATTCACATTTCCATGGACAGACACACGCCCGAGCGGTTCGAAAACTTCGATCGTGCCATCAGCGAACTGCCCGAAGTGCTGGAGTGTGATCTCATCACCGGCAATGATGCCGACTACCAGCTCAAGGTGGTGGTGCGCGACATGGAGCACTATCAGCACTTCCTGCTGGACAAGCTGACCCATATTCCGGGGGTAACCGGGGTGCGCTCCAGCTTCGTGTTGCGCCGCATCAAGCACAAGACGGCGCTGCCGCTCAACCATCTGGGGTGAGCCCGCGCAAGCCGCTTATATAAACAGAAAGAGGAGGCCAGTGGCCTCCTCTTTTGCTATTCGCTCTTGGTTATTCGGTAGTGGTTATCGGGTCTGGATTAGCTGTCGCGGTGACGGGGAATGGCGACTGCCGTGGTCAGACGCTGACCTGGCTGATGTCTTCCACCTGCAGCAGCCAGCCGCTCTGCTCCTGCTGCGGTTCACCGCTGACTCGCAGCCGCTCGCCGGTCGGCACCCACTGCCCCTCGGGCAGGGAGACCAGCAGGCTCTCGCTGCCGTTATCGAACACCCAGCGATCTTCGCCAAGCGATTCAATCAGATAACCTTCCATCTCCACTCTGGACTCGGCTTGCCAGGATGGCGCAACGGAATCACGGCTCTCGATGAAATCCCCCTGAACACCAAAACTGGCTAGCCCCCACAGAATGGAGAGCCCAACGATGGATGTTTGCATCTTGTCTCTCCTCTTTTGGAACTGTAGGGCCAGTATGGGAACAGAAAACTGAGCGCACCATGAACAAGGTGGCAAAGTGCTGGCGAGATCGCGAAAAAATCCGGCCAATTGGCCGGCAGCGTCATTTTATGGTGCCTGGATCACACTATTTGGCGGCTTCTTCTGCCATCCGTTCAGCTCTTGGCTTATTCGTCCACATGGCTACCCCGCGATGATCCCCACAGATCCCCTCTGCCACCACGGCGCGAACCCGGGTGCCATCTTTGCAAATGGCCTGCCAGGCGTCGGCATCATCGATGGCGAGCGAGTTGGGAGGCGGCGTGGTTTGGCAAGCCGTGAGCAGCAGGGCGCACAGGGGGAGCAATTTTTTCATGGCGGACTCCTCGGGGTGATGGGGGACTGAGAGGATTGGAATGGCCTCTCCATCCGGGCTTCACTCCCCAGCATCAGTGATAACCGGTTAAGGGGCAAGGGGAGGGGCCACCGACAGGCGCAGGTGCCGTGCAGCCGGGGCTTGCCCTGTGCCCTCCTTGGGCCTAAGGTGGGGCCGTTTTATTGCCTGATTGAAGGAGCGTTTTCATGTCCACTCTCTATCCCCGCGTCGGGGTCGGCGTCATCCTGACCAACGCCCAAGGCCAGGTGCTGCTTGGCAAACGCAAGGGAAGCCATGCCCCCTACTGGTCGATCCCGGGTGGTCATCTGGAGTTGGGGGAGAGCTTCGAGTCGGCGGCGATCCGCGAGGTGGCCGAGGAGACCGGACTTGAGATCCATGGGCCCGAGGTGGTGGCGGTGACCAACAATCTGGAGACCTGGCGCGAGAGCGGGTTGCACTATATCTCGGTGACATTGTACGCCCAGGCCGATGGCGAACCGCAACTGCTGGAGCCGGAGAAGTGCGAAGGCTGGGTCTGGTGCGATCCGCGCGCGTTGCCCGAGCCCCATTTCGACGCCAGCCGTCAGTCCATCGCCTGCTGGCTGGCGGGACGCTGCTATCTGCCGGGTGATGTGCCCATGGTGTCGGCCTAATCAGTCTGATAGTCATAAAACGATCATCGCGCTGTCATAATATCCCCTCTCCATCGGGAGAAGAGGGATGAGGGAGAAGAGCGTGGGACAGGTATTTATTCAGTTTTTATGGCTGGGCTGCATCAGCTTTGGTGGTCCGGCCGCTCATATCGGCTATTTCCAGCGCACCTTCGTCCAGCGGCTCGGCTGGCTGACACAGGCCGAATTTGCCCGCTTGCTGGCGCTGTGCCAACTGCTGCCGGGGCCCGCCTCCAGCCAGCTTGGTTTCGCCATCGGTCGTCATCGCGCCGGTCTGGGCGGGGCGCTCTCTGCTTTTCTTGGCTTCACGCTGCCCTCATTTCTGCTGCTACTGGCGGCCGCGATCGGCATCGGCCAGCTGGGCAGCAATCTGTGGCTCGATGCGGCGCTGCACGGCCTCAAGCTGCTGGCGCTTATCGTGGTGGCCGATGCGGTGTTCACCATGAGTCGTCAGTTCTGTGCCACTGGAGTGACCCAAGGGATCATGGTGGTGACCGCTGCGGCACTCTGGTGGCAGCCCGGTCTGCTGACTCAACTGTTGATGCTGGCGGGAGCGGCGCTTATCTGCGCCCGCAGCCAGCGCGGAGCGGGTAGTCGCCCAGCCTCCGCCGAGTTGCTTTCTGCCGCCAGCAGTCAGCCTCATTGGCCGACCCTGCTGCTGTTTGGCATCCTTTTTATCGGTCTGCCGCTGCTCGGTAGTCCGCTTGGCCAGCTGGTTGCCGACTTCTATCGCGCCGGTAGTCTGGTGTTTGGTGGTGGCCATGTGGTGTTGCCGCTACTGCAAGAGAGCGTGGGCCACACTCTCAACGAGCAGCAGTTTCTGACCGGTTACAGCCTGGCCCAGTTGGTGCCGGGCCCCATGTTTACCCTCGCCACCTATCTTGGTGCCCAGTTGCAGCCCGAGATGCCGATGATCGGGGCCCTGTTGGCGACCCTGGCGCTGTTTGTGCCCGGTTTTCTGCTGCTCTGGGCGGTGGGCCCCTGCTGGCAACAGTGGCTGGCCCGGCCCCGTCTGGCGGGGGCTGTCACCGGCATCAATGCTGCCGTAGTGGGCTTGTTGCTGGCGGCCCTCTATCAGCCGGTGTGGCAGAGTGCGGTGCTGGCGCCGACCGATCTGGCGCTGGCGGCCATCGGCTTTTATCTGCTGCGGGTGTTGAAGTTGCCGGTGCCGGCCATCGCGGCCCTGTTGGTGATGGCTGCTATCCTGCTGGCGTGAAGCCGGTGAAATCCCGATAAAAACGGCGCCTCCGTGATGGAGGCGCCGGTTTTATTGCAATGGGTAAGCCGTTCAGACCTCGGGATCGAAATCCAGACTCAGGCTGTTGACGCAGTAGCGCTGGCCTGTCTCGGTCGGTCCGTCGGGGAAGACGTGACCGAGGTGAGAGCCGCACTGGCGGCAGGTGATCTCCACCCGCTTCATGCCGTGGCTGTTGTCTTCGGTGTACTCCACCGTCCCCTCGATGGCCTTGTCGAACGAGGGCCAGCCGCAGCCGGAATCAAACTTGGCTCCTGAGTGAAACAGCACGCTCTTGCAGCAGACACAGAGGTAGTCGCCGCTCTTGCGATTGTGGAGCAGGGCGCCGCTGTAGGGGCGCTCTGTGCCCTTCTCCCAGCAAACGTGAAACTGCTCGGGGGTCAGTTTGCTGCGCCACTGTTCCGGATTGTTACTGCTCATACCGACTCCTTGCCATCCATACCGGAGCCCAGCATAGCGGCTCCGTAAAGCTGACTCCAGCATGCCTCTTATGCTTTGCCTGTATCTGTGATCGAGGTGGCAACCATCTCCTCACCGGATGCAGGGAGAATTTCCTGCTGCGGTGGTTGGGCATCCTCCGCCGTGCTGGCCAGCGCCACCCGCTCCAGCAGTTTGAGGGAGTGGGCCCGGCCGACTGCCACCTGCCGTTTGATGTCATCCGGCAGGAAGGGCAGCCCATCGTTGGTGGCGGTGTCGATGGTCTGGATCCACTCCAGCCCTTCCCCCGGCGGCGGCAGGCGGAACTGGATATCGTAGTCGCTGGCGTTGAACAGCACGTACCAGCGCTCGCCGACACAGTTGATCATGCCGATATCCATGGCGAACGCCTGCCCCATGGGGGCGTGCCAATCCTGATCGGTGAGCTGGTGGCCGTCCGGGTGATACCAGTTGACCTGATGGCAGTTGGACGGGGTGCCATTCCAGCTGTCGTCGCTCAGCTGCAGGTTGGAGAAGACGCAGGACTCCGCCCGCAGCGCCATCATCTGCTGGGTGAAGGCGAACAGCCGCTCATCCTCCGGTCGCCACTGCCAGTTGACCCAGCTGATCTGGTTGTCCTGACAGTAGGCGTTGTTGTTGCCAAGTTGGCTGCGGCCCATCTCGTCCCCGGCGAGGAAGTGGGGAGTCCCTTGGGAGAGCAGCAGGGTGGCAATCAGATTGCGCTTCTGCTGCTGGCGCAGGCTGTTGACCCGCGGATCCAGAGTCGGCCCCTCTACCCCGTGGTTATAGGAGAGGTTGTTGCCGTGGCCGTCCCGATTGTCTTCACCGTTGGCCTGATTGTGGCGCTGGTTGTAGGAGACCAGATCCTCCAGGGTGAAACCGTCGTGATAGCAGAGGTAGTTGACGCTGCTGTGAGGCGAGCGCCAGTTCTTCGGGAAGATATCTCGCGAGCCGACCAGACGGGTGGCAAAGTCCCCCATCTTGCCCGCATCACCGCGCCAGAAGGCGCGCACAGTATCGCGGTAGCGGTCATTGATCTCCTGCCACTGGCTCGGGAATTGACCCAGCCGGTAGCCGAAGGGGCCGATATCCCAGGGTTCGGCGATGAGCTTGACCTGTGACAGCACAGGGTCGGCCATCACCGCCTTGAAGAAGGCTCCCATGGGCTCGAACTCTCCCGCTTCCCGCGCCAGCGTCACCGCCAGATCGAAACGGAAGCCGTCCACCTGCATCTCGGTGACCCAGTAGCGCAGGGCATCGAGCACCAGTCGCAGGGTGTTGGGGTGATCCAGATTGACGCTGTTGCCACAGCCGGTCACGTTGGCGTGACGGGTGTAGTCCGGGCCGTGGGGGCCTGCTTCGAAGGCGTAGTAACCGGCGTTGTCAAAGCCCTTGAACGAGAGGGTAGGGCCGTCGAAGCCAGAGGCGGCAGTGTGGTTGTAGACCACATCCAGGATCACCTCGAGCCCGGCCCGGTGCAGCTCGCGCACCATGGTCTTGAACTCGGTCACTGCCTCGTCTGCTCGGGTGCTGTAACGCGGCTCAGGGGCGAAGAAGGCGATGGGGTTGTAGCCCCAGTAGTTGGTCAGTCCCAGCTGCTCCAGTCGCGGTTCCGACATGAAGGCGGCCACCGGCATCAGCTGCACCGAGGTGATGCCGAGGTTCTTCATATGCTCGATAACCAGCGGGTGACTGATGCCAAGGTAGGTGCCCTGCAGCGCTTTTGGGATCCCCGGGTGCTGCTTGGTAAAGCCCTTGACGTGGGTCTCGTAGATAATGGTGCGGGCCGGGCTGATCCCGGGTTTGCCAACCCCTTGCCAGTCAAAACTGTCATCCACCACCACCGACTTGGCAATCATCCTAGCACTGTCCCCCTGATAGAGGGCTTCATCCCAGTAGGTGGGACGGCTGAGCGCCTTGGCGTAGGGGTCGATCAGCAGTTTTTGCGGATCGAACAGCATCCCCTCCTGCGGGGTACCATAGACCCGGTAGCCGTAGCGCTGACCGGCCTTTACGCCGCGTACGTAGCCAAAGCGATACTGGCCACGGCGGCCGGGCAGCTCGAGGCGCGCCAGCTCCTGCTCCTGCTCGTCGTACAGGCAGATCTCCACCTTGTCCGACTGGGGGGCCCAGACGCAGAAGTGGCAACCGTTCTCGTCAAGGCGGGACCCCAGTGGGTGGCCCACCCCTTTTTCCATTACAAGCATCAAGACTCCTGTTTGATAAACAAGGTCGCCAGCGGCGGCAGATCCAGCACTATGCTGTGTGCCATCCCCTGCCAGGGGGTCGGCTCGGCAGCGAACACCAGACCTACATCATAGTTACTGCCCCAGTAATACTCGCTGTCGGTGTTGAGCACCACCCGATAGTGGCCTGCCGCAGGGACGCCGATCCGATATTCGATACGGGGCACCGGGGTGAAGTTGCAAGCCACCACAATAGCCTGCTTGCCCTCTTTGTCCGCCCGCAGCCAGGCAAAGATGCTGTTGTCGGCATCGTTGTGATCCAGCCAGCGGAAGCCGGTCTGCTCATAATCGGCCTGATACAAGGCAGGCTCATGACGGTAGAGGTGGTTGAGATCGTGGATCAGCCGCTGCTGACCGGCATGCTTGGGATATTGCAGCAGGTGCCATGGCAGCTGGGCGTCGTGGTTCCACTCGTTGCTCTGAGCGATTTCGGTGCCCATGAAATTGAGCTTCTTGCCCGGGTGGGCGTACATGAAGCCCATATAGGCCCGCAGGTTGGCAGCCTGCTGCCACTCGTCACCCGGCATCTTGTAGAGCATGGAGTGCTTGCCGTGTACCACCTCGTCGTGGGAGAGCGACAGGATGAAGTTCTCGTCATAGTGGTAAACCATGGAGAAGGTCATGTCATTGTGGTGGTAGCGGCGGTGGATCGGCTCTTTCTGCATGTAGGTGAGGGTGTCGTGCATCCAGCCCATATTCCACTTGAAGCCAAAGCCGAGGCCGCCGAGGAAGGTGGGGCGGGAGACACCGGCAAAGGCGGTGGACTCTTCGGCGATGGTCATGGCGTGGGGATACTTACCGTAGACCTCCTCGTTGGTCCACTTGAGCAGGCTGATCGCCTCGTAGTTGTGGTTGCCGCCATCGACGTTCGGTACCCACTCACCAGCGTTGCGGGAGTAGTCCAGATAGAGCATGGAGGCGACCGCATCCACCCGCAGGCCGTCGATGTGGAACTTGTCGAGCCAGAACAGGGCGCTAGCTACCAGGAATTGGCGCACGGTGTCGCGGCCGAAGTCGTAGATGTAGGAGTTCCAGTCCGGGTGCCAGCCACGGCGCGGATCCTCGTACTCGTAGAGCGGGGTGCCATCGAAGCGGGCCAGGCCGTGGGCATCGGACGGGAAGTGGGCGGGTACCCAGTCCAGAATGATGCCGATGCCGGCCTGGTGGCACTGGTCGACGAAGTATTTGAAATCATCGGCGGTGCCGTAGCGGCTGGTGGGGGAGAACATGCCCACCGGCTGGTAGCCCCAGGAGCCGCTGAAGGGGTGCTCGGAGACCGGCAGCAGCTCGATGTGGGTGTACTCCATCTCCTTGACGTAGGCGACCAGCTCCACTGCCAGCTCGCGCCAGCTCAGGCTGTCGCCGTTGGGGTGGCGCTTCCAGGAGCCGACATGGAGCTCATAGATGGAGAGGGGTTGCTCACGCTTGTCGTTGTGCTGGCTGGCAATCCACTCGGCATCCTGCCACTGATACTGGGCGTGGTCATAGACCACGGAGGCGAACGACGGATACTGCTCGCAGTAAAAGCCGACCGGATCGCTCTTGTGGGGCAGCCGGTTGCCCATGGGATCCTTGAGCTCGAACTTGTAGCGATCCCCAGCCTTGAGGCCCGGCACAAACAGCACCCAGTGACCGCAGAGGCTGCGCTGCATCGGGTGGCGGCGGCCATCCCAGAAGTTGAAATCGCCGATGAGGCTCACGGCGGTGGCGCTCGGCGCATAGACCGCAAAACGCACCCCTTCCACCTGCTGGCCAAGATGCTCCACGGTGCGCAGCTGGGCGCCAAGGGTGTGGTAGAGGTTTTCCGGCTGGGCGGTCAGTTCGGCCAGGCCTGCCCAGGCGGCATCCTGAAACTGATAGGGGTCGATGACCTCGGTGGTGGCATCTTGGTAGCTGGCGATCAGCTGATAGGGGAAGGAGTTTTTGCGGCGGGTGAAAACAGTTTCAAAAAGACCCGATTCATCGGTGGGCGCCAGGGTGGCAACGACTTTGCCCGACTTGAGATCCTTGACGCGAACTTCGAGGGCATCAGGCAACCAGGCGGTCAGTTTGAGGCCGGGTCCATCCGGATTGGCCTGCAGGCCTAAGTGAGAGAAGGGATCGGAACAGCGGGCAGCAACCAAACGTTCAACGAGCATCGAGATTTCCTTTCATGACAGAGCATCCACTCCGGCCGAAGCCGGAGTGGATTTAGGTGAGTGCGCTGTGGGAGACAGCGTCTCAACGACTGGCCTCATCACGGGCTTGGCTCATCTTGCCAGCCAGTGCCTTGAGTGCCTCATTGGCAAAAATATCTTCCAGATCAGCGGAGAGCTTGCGGCGCCAGTTGGGGTATTCGTAACTGGTGCCCGGTACGTTGACCGGCTTGTCCATCTCCAGCCAGTCTTCCAGCTGGGTACTGAATAGGGCGCAGCTGCCGCGGGACATGTGGATCTGCAGACCGTGGTTGAGTTCGGTGTTCATGCCGACCCAGTTCACGTCATGACTGATGTTGTCAGAGATGACCTTGTGGGCATGCAAGCTGTCGAGGATCCGCTGTTTGGCCTGGTGGCGATCAGCATACAGAGTCTTCAAAACATCTTCATCCGGATACAGCCCCAGTTGACGACCGAGCGCCAGGTCGTCGCAATGCCAGAAGCCCTTGAGGGTCGGCATGTCGTGGGTGGTCAGGGCCGACATCGCCTGCTCGGTGTAGTGCGCCGGAGAGATAAAGCCGCCATCTTCCTTGGAGCGCTCGAAGAAGAACACCTTGTAGGAGTGGACGCCGTTCTCTTTCAGAGTCACGTCGATCCCCTCCGGCACGGTGCCCAGATCCTCGCCGATCAGCAGGCACTGATTACGGTGGGATTCGAGGGCCAGAATGCCCAGCAGATCGTTGACCGGATAGTAGATGTAGGCGCCCTTGGCGGCGGACGCTCCGGGCGGTACCCACCACAGGCGCAGCAAGGCCATCACGTGGTCGATGCGCAGAGCGCCACAGGAGCGCATGTTGGCACGGAACAAGTCCACCATCGGCTGGTAGGCCGCTTCAAACAGCTTGTTCGGGTTCATCGGGGGCAGGCCCCAGTTCTGACCAAGCGGGCCGAGGATATCGGGCGGCGCACCGACCGAGGCTTTCGGGCAGTAGAGATCCTGGTTGGCCCAGATCTCGGTGGAGCCTTCGGAGACGCCCACTGCCAGATCCCGGTAGATCCCCATCACCATGCCGGCAGCCTTGGCACGGGCATCGGCTTGCGCCAGCTGCTCGTCGGCCAGGAACTGCAGATAGAGGTAGAAGTTGACATCTTGCGGGTGCGCGGCCATCCAGGCGGCAACGGCAGGATTGTGGTAATCGCGCAGCTCCTGCGGCCATACCGGCCAGCCCCAGGCATTTTCGCCTTTGGCATAGAAGTGGGCCTGCAGGGCATCAAATGCTGCCTGCTGTTGCAGGCTGTCGCCACCGGCGGCCACGAAGGCATCAAAGGCGGCCTGACGCTCGGCGCTCAGGGTGGCTTCATCGAACACCTGACGCAGCATGCCGAGTTTGGTCTGGATCACGCCGGTGTAATCGACGTTCTCTTTGGCTCGCAGATCGGCCAGATGTTGCTGGAAGGCTGGGCTTGCCACTTCCGCTTTCAGGCGATCGCTCTGCTGGAATTCGGGCACCGCTTCCACATTGATATAGGCTACGTTGAGCCAGCGACGGGAAGAGGGGCTATAGGGACTGGCGCTCTCCGGATTGGCCGGATAGAGGGCATGGATAGGGTTGAGGCCGACGAAGTGGGCACCCCAGGCGGCGGCTTTCTCAACCAGTTGGCCCAGATCGCTGAAGTCACCGATACCCCAGTTGTGGCGGCTGCGCAGGCAGTAGAGCTGCACGCTCGGGCCCCATACCTTGCGGCCATCGGCAATTGGCGCCTGCTTGTAGCAGGCCTTGGGGGCGACGATGAGGCGCATGGTGGCCAGCGGCTCGTCATTGCCCTCTTCCAGCAGCACCAGCTGGTGATAACCCAGCTCAGGGGCCATATCCAGCGTGACGCGATAGGCCTGGCACTCCATCTCTTCAAATTCGGCCACGCCGACCAGCTCACCCTCGATGGGGGTGAATTGACCGGACAGCACAGCACCCTGCTCCTGCTGGAGCTGCCAGGTGAGGGCGTCGTTGACGAATTCGATGGGGAGGCGAACCTCAAGGGTAACGGCGTCGCCGGTGCGAACCACCATCACAGGATCCAGCGCCCGCAGCCAGTGCTGGCGATGCTCCTCTTCCAGCTGCTGCACCAGTGCGGCCTCGTCATCGACGCGGTAGCCCATGGCGCCCAGCATGGCGGCCTTGCTCTCTTCTGATACCTGGGCCGGGTGGCCCCAGGCATCGACATACTCGCTGGCGATACCTTTTGCGGCAGCCAGCTGTTCAATCAGGGTGGTCATAGTTTGAGAATTCCCGCTGTGGATTCTATCTATACTATTTTGTTTGATTTTTATGGGGTGGTACTTGAACAGTGGCTCTTTGGCCATGCTAAACCGCGCACATTTTTACATATCTCTGTGAATGGTTGTGTGACCGAGTAGGCACTATTGTTGATATCTGCGCGATGCCACGATCTGGCACTTTTTTCGTCAAAACGTGGTAATCAGTTACATAAACAGAAAATTAATTTCACAGTTTTTCATGATATAGCGCAATTTCAGACAGAATGTTGGTTGACTCACCGGAGAGTTCTAGTAAATTTACAAGCGGAATTTTCTTTGACTACTGAACAGTTAGGTAACTAAATATGACTATCAAAGTAGGTATTAACGGTTTTGGCCGTATCGGTCGTTTCGTATTCCGTCTGGCTTGCGAGCGTGCAGACATCGAAGTTGTTGGTATTAACGACCTGATCGATGTTGACTACATGGCTTACATGCTGAAGTACGATTCAACTCACGGTCGTTTCAACGGTACCGTTGAAGTTAAAGACGGCAACCTGGTTGTAAACGGCAAAACCGTACGTGTTACCGCTGAGCGTGACCCGGCCAACCTGAAGTGGGGCGAAATCGGTGTTGACGTTGTTGCTGAAGCTACCGGTCTGTTCCTGACCGACGAGACTGCTCGTAAGCACATCGCTGCTGGTGCCAAGAAAGTTGTTCTGACTGGCCCGTCCAAAGACGCCACCCCGATGTTCGTAATGGGTGTTAACGACTCTACCTACGCTGGCCAGGACATCGTTTCCAACGCTTCCTGCACCACCAACTGCCTGGCACCGATCGCCAAGGTTCTGAACGATACCTTCGGTATCGAGTCTGGCCTGATGACCACCGTTCACGCTACCACTGCTACCCAGAAGACCGTTGATGGTCCGTCTGCCAAAGACTGGCGCGGTGGCCGCGGTGCGGCTCAGAACATCATCCCGTCCTCTACCGGTGCAGCCAAAGCTGTTGGCGTAGTTATCCCGGAACTGAAAGGCAAGCTGACCGGTATGGCTTTCCGTGTTCCGACTCCGGACGTGTCTGTTGTTGACCTGACCGTTAACCTGAAGAAAGCTGCCACCTACGCAGAAATCTGCGAAGCGATGAAAGCTGCTTCCGAAGGCGCTATGAAAGGCGTTCTGGGCTACACCGAAGACGAAGTTGTATCTACCGACTTCCTGGGTGAGCGTCAGACCTCCGTATTCGACGCCAAGGCTGGTATCCAGCTGAACGACAAATTCGTTAAAGTTGTATCCTGGTACGACAACGAAATGGGCTACTCCAGCAAAGTGCTGGACCTGATCGCTCACATCTCCAAGTAATTTGGGATGCGCAATCGCGTAGCTTGAAAAAGGCGGCCATTGGCCGCCTTTTTGTTTTTCGGTTTCCCCTGATGACAGGAGTCCACATGCAATCCATTCGTCCCCTGACAGCCAATTGCAAGCTTGCCAACAATGCGGCCGGCCTGCCGGTTCTCACCATTAATAACGACTATGCCAAGGCCGAGATCAGCCTGTTTGGCGCCCATGTGCTGAGCTATCAGCGTCATGGCGAGCCGGCCTCTATCTGGCTGAGCGACAAAGCGGTGCTGGATGGCAGCAAGCCTGTTCGTGGTGGTATCCCGATCTGCTGGCCCTGGTTTGGCCCGGCGCCCGCCCGCGTCGGTAGCGGCAAGCCCTCCCACGGTTTTGCCCGTACCACCCTCTGGATGCTGGATGGGGTCTCCGATCACGCTGACGGCACGCTTGTTCATCTTTCCCTGCGCGACAGCGATGCAACCCGCGCCCTGTGGGATCACTCCTTCGAGCTGGAACTGGACGTGCTGGTGGGCAAAGAGCTTTCGCTGGTGCTGACCACTCGCAACACAGGTGCTCAGCCATTGACCTATAGCGGTGCGCTGCACACCTATTTGCAGATCAGCGCACCAGAGGCGGTAAGCGTCACCGGCCTGGGCGAGCCCTATGCCGACAAGCTGACCGGACAGGATGCCAAGCAGCAGGGGGCATTGACCCTGAGCGGGCCGCTGGATCGGGTCTACTGGCAGCCAGAGGCGCTGGTGAGCGTGCAGGATGGTGAGCGCGAGATCCGGGTTGTCAGTGGCAACCACGACAGCGTGGTGGTCTGGACCCCCTGGCTGGAAGGGGCCACCGCCATGGCCGACATGAGCGACGATGGCTATCGCACCATGCTCTGCGTCGAAGCAGCCATCGCTGGCGAGGCGGGTGTGACCGTTGCGCCGGATGAAGAGCACAGCCTCTCCACCGTGATCATCTGAGCAGGATGAGGTTCAGATAAATAAAGAGGGCTCCCGCGGGAGCCCTCTTTGCATCTCGTGACGGTGGCAATCAGGCGTTGCCCTGGGTCTTGAGCTTGAGTTCGGCGGCGAAATTGAGCATCCGGTCGAGGGGGATCAAGGCTTTGACCCGCAGCGCTTCATCGACATGGATCTCGTGGCGCTCGGCACCGTCGGTGAGCGCTTCCTTGATCGCCACCAGACCGTTCATCGCCATCCAGGGGCAGTGGGCGCAGCTGCGGCAGGTAGCGCCATCGCCACCGGTCGGTGCTTCCACCATCTCTTTCTCCGGACAGGCCTGCTGCATCTTGTAGAAGATGCCCCGATCGGTCGCCACGATCAGCTTTTGCTGGGGCAGCTCTTTGGCGGCCTTGATCAGCTGACTGGTTGAGCCGACCGCATCGGCCAGCTCGATCACCGAGGCGGGGGACTCCGGATGAACCAGCACGGCGGCATCCGGATTCTGCTCTTTCAGCTCGCGCAGGGCGCGGGCCTTGAATTCGTCGTGGACGATGCAGTGGCCCTGCCAGCGCAGCATCTGCGCGCCGGTCTTCTTCTCGATATAGGCACCCAGATGGCGATCCGGGCCCCAGATGATCTTGTGACCCAGACTGTCGAGGTGCTCGACGATCTCCAGCGCAATGCTGGAGGTCACCACCCAGTCAGCCCGCGCTTTGACCGCAGCCGAGGTATTGGCATAGACCACCACGGTGTGGTCGGGATTGGCATCGCAGAAGGCGGAGAACTGCTCGATGGGACAGCCCAGATCGAGGGAGCATTCGGCCTCCAGAGTCGGCATCAGCACCCGCTTGTGGGGGCTCAGGATCTTGGAGGTTTCCCCCATGAAACGTACCCCGGCGACGATCAGGGTTTGTGCCTCATGATCGCGGCCAAAACGGGCCATCTCCAGCGAGTCACCGACGAAACCGCCGGTGGCTTCGGCCAGCGCCTGGATCTCGGGATCCGTGTAGTAGTGGGCAACCAGTACCGCCTTGCGCTCCTTGAGCAGCGCCTTGATTTCTGTGGTCAAGGTCATTCTCTGCTCGTCACTCAGGGGAAGAGGTTTGGCCGGAAAGGGGTAGTCCATTGCGACTACCGGCGGGACACTGCTCAGTGCATTGCTCATTGCGACTGTTCCATCAACGCTCGGGAAGGCAAAAATTATAACCAGAAGCCTGCCACAAACCCATCAACAAATCGGGTGAAGCGCAAGTGGGCGAATATACTCAAGTAATTCGTTGTTATTCTGCCATAAGGAGTTGTCGCATGAAGCAACGTTCCCTCAAGTTCAAGTTGTTGTGCCTTACCATGGGGCTCTTTCTGCTGACCGGGCTGGCCATGACCCTGTTGCAATCGGCCTCTTTCAGCTCCCTTCGCAATATGGTGATGACCCAGACCAGCGATGCACTGGAAGAGGAGGTCTCCCGCAGCCTGCAGTATCAGGCAGAGCGCTATGCCATCCAGATTGCCTCGCTGATGCAGAACTCCTATCAGATCCCCCTGACCGTGACCGCCCAGATTGAAGCCGGGATGGTCAAACCGGAACTGCGCTTGTCGCGGCCCCAAGTGGAGTCTCTGCTCGGCAGCAGCCTACAGCAGGCGAGCGGGATCAGCTCCATTTATGCCCAGTTTGAACCGGATGGCTATGATGGCGAGGATGGCAACTGGCTGGGCGGGGCCAGCCACTCGGTGGCAAGCAAGGGGAGTCTGGAGGTCTATTTCACCAAGGATCAGGGAGGGGCCGTCGCCCAGCAAGCGGTGGACGCCGCTGCCAGCGAGGCCAAGTTTGATACCTCCCTCAACGAGTTCGGCATTCGCAACAGCGAGTGGTATCTCTGTGGCCGCGATACCCGCCAGCCCTGCCTGATGGAGCCCTACCTCTACGAAATCAGCCCGGGCAACAAGATGCTGATGACCAGCCTGACGGTGCCCGTGCTGCGTGACGGCAAGTTTGTCGGGCTGGCCGGAGTGGATATGAACCTGCCCATCTTCCAGCAACTAGCTGAAAACCTTGGCAAGAGCCTCTATGACAACAAGGCGGATGTGACTCTGGTCAGCAAGATGGGGCTGATTGTGGGCAGCAACCGCTATGCCGACAAGCTGGGCCGTCCACTCAAGGAGGTGGGCCTGACCCTGCCTGACGGTCAGCCGGTCAGCAGCGACAGTGACTTCATTCTTCATCAGCCCATCCGGGTTGAGGCAGCCAATACCCAGTGGTGGTTGATGATCAAGGTGCCCAAGGCGCTGGCGCTGAGCAAGGCGCACGCCATCAGCAATGAACTGGGCACCCTGCTGGTGGATGCCCAGCGGCAGCAGATCATCGCCATGGGCGGGATTACCCTGTTGGTGTTGGGGTTGCTGGTCTGGTTTATCCAGACCATCACAGCGCCACTTTCTCTTATCAGCCGCCATGTGGGCCACCTCTCCAGCAACGAGGGGGACCTGACCCAGCAGATGGAGATCGACACCCATCAGGAGCTGATCGATCTGGGGGCCCAGCTCAATGCCTTCCTCGGCAAGCTGCGGGGCATGGTGCAAATGAGCAAGGGGATTGGCCAGCAGGTCTACCAGCAGGCGCGGGAGATGAAACATACCGCCGACACCATGCGCAGTAGTCTGGACGAGCAGAATCTGGAGCTGGAGAGCGTGGTAAGCGCCATGCATCAGATGAGCACCACGGCAGTCAGCGTGGCGGGTTATGCCGAGCAGGCGGCGCAGGAGTCGGAAGCGGCGACCCACCACATCAATACCGCCCAGCAGACCCTCAGCAATGCCCGCAACGAGATCCATACTCTGGTCGGCGATATGCATGAGGCGGACAAGGCGGTGGCGCTGGTGGCCCAGCGCAGCACCAATATCAGCCGGATCCTCGATGTGATCCGCGCCATTGCCGAGCAGACCAATCTGCTGGCCCTCAACGCCGCCATCGAGGCAGCACGGGCAGGTGATATGGGCCGCGGCTTTGCAGTGGTGGCAGACGAGGTGCGGGCGCTGGCCAACAAGACCCGTGAATCGACCGACGAGATCGGCCAGCTGATTGGTAGCCTGCAAACAGAGGTGAGCAGCAGTCAACGTCTGATGAATACCGGCATCGAGCGCTCCACCACCACGGTGCAGGGCACCGAGCAGGCGTTCGAGGCGCTCAATCGGGTGGTGGCGCAGATCCAGCAGATCCACGACCACATCAGTCAGGTGGCTACCGCCGCCGAGCAGCAGAGCGCCGTCAGTGACGATATCAACAAGAATTTGATGCGGATTGGTGATACCGCCAACGTGATCGGGCAGGAGGCCAGCTCCAGCCATCAACTGAGCGAGGCGCTGGAGCAAGCGGCCACGGCTCTCGCCAGTCAGCTCGATCGGCTGCGTACCTGAGTGGCCGCCAGAGAGACAAAAGCCCGCGAGCGATCGCGGGCTTTTTTATGACTCGATGGCAGAGTTGCGTTAGTTGCGGGGTTCAACCAGCAGGATGTGGGAGTCGGCCCCGACCACCCTGACCTTGCTGCCCGCAGGCAGCGACTCGTCACAGCGCACCGTCCAGACCGTGTCGTCCAGATGCACCCGGCTGGTGCCCTGGGTCACATCATCCAGAAGGGTCAGCTCGCGGCCCATATAACTCTGCATCCGCTCGTTGATGGTGCTGGCGGCATCCTGACCCGAGTTGTCACGCTGGTGCTGCCAGCGCCACCAGGCCCAGGTGGTGAGCAGGGATTGCACCGCAAACAGCAGCAACTGCGCCTGCCAGCCAAAGGGCCAGATCAGCAGCAGCAGGCCCACTTCCAGCGCAGCGATGCCGGTCCAGAGCAAAAAGCCCACCGAGCCGAGCACCTCGATGGCCAGCAGAATAAAGCCGAGCCCCAGCCAGTGCCAGTGGGTCAGCCCCTCTAACAGGGCTGTCATGACTTGCTGCCCTTGCCATCTTTGTTGAACAGCTCGGCCATGCCAGCCACAGAGCCAATCAGGCTGCCTGCTTCCAGCGGCATCATGATGATCTTGCTGTTGGGGCCTTCACCGATGCGGGCCAGTGCTTCGGTATATTTCTGAGCCACGAAGTAGTTGATGGCCTGCAGGTCTCCTTCCGCAATCGCCTGGGAAACCATGTGGGTTGCCTTGGCTTCCGCCTCGGCAGCCCGCTCCCGCGCTTCGGCGGCGAGGAAGGCGGCCTGACGCTCACCTTCGGCTTTGAGGATCTGGGACTGCTTCTCCCCTTCCGCTTTCAGGATCTTGGACTGGCGCACCCCTTCGGCCTCCAGTACCTCGGCCCGTTTCTGGCGCTCGGCCTTCATCTGGGCGTTCATCGCTTCGACCAGCGCCAGCGGCGGGCGCACATCTTTAATCTCGATGCGGGTCACCTTGATGCCCCAGGGGGCGGTGGCGGCATCCATGGTGCGCAGCAGTTTCTCGTTGATGGTGTCGCGCTGGGAGAGCATCTCGTCCAGCTCCATGGCGCCGAGCACGGTCCGCATATTGGTCATGGTGAGATTGCGGATAGCGCTGGTGAGATCGTTGACCTCGTAGCCCGCTTTGCGGGCATCCACCACCTGCACAAAGCTGATGGCGTCGATGGTGACGTTGGCGTTATCGCGGGAGATCACCTCTTGTGCCGGGATATCCAGCACCTGCTCCATCATGATGATCTTGTGGCCGACCCGATCCACGTAGGGGATCAGCAGGTTGAGACCCGGGGTCAGGGTGCGGGTGTAGCGGCCGAAGCGCTCCACCGTCCAGTTGTAGCCCTGGGGCACTATCTTGATGCCCGCACTCAGGGTGGCGAGCACCAGGAACACGAAAATCCCTAGCACAATCAATGATTCATTCATCATTTAGCTCCTTATGAAACACAGTCCCTAGCCTATGGTGTGGCGTCAGGTACCACAAGTGACTTTGTACGCCTTTGTCATGAATTGGCTTTTCTAATTACCAAAACGCATTAAAAAGCATTTTTTATTATTTTGAGGGATAAGCTGCCCTGCCTATAGTCGCCCCATATTAGTCGTGTTCCGAGGGATGGGCCGAAATGGATTATTTACCTATGTTTGCCAAGTTGGAAGGCCGCCCGGTACTGCTGGTGGGCGGGGGCGAGGTTGCCCTGCGCAAGGCGCGCCTGCTGCTGGCGGCCGGTGCCAGACTGACCATCGTCTCCCCAGAGCTTGAACCCGAATTTGCGGAATTTGCCGGTCGTTTTACCCATCTGGCGGAGCGCTTCACCCCGGCCCATCTGGCTGGTCAGATTTTGGTGGTGGCGGCGACCGACAACCTCGAAGTCAACGCACTGGTTTATCAAAGTGCCAATCAGCTGGGCCTGTTCGTCAATGTGGTGGATGACCCCAAGCGCTCCAGCTTTATCTTCCCCTCGATCATCGATCGCTCGCCGCTAATGGTGGCGGTCTCCAGCGGCGGCAAGGCGCCGGTGCTGGTGCGCCTGTTGCGCGAGCGGCTGGAGAGCCTGCTGCCGCGCCATCTAGGCGGGCTGACCGAGCTCTCCGGCCGGGTCCGTGACAAGGCCAAGCGGGTGCTCTCCTCGATTTCCGATCGCCGCCGCTTCTGGGAGCGCGCCTTTGCCTCCAACACCCTCGCCAGCCTGATTGAAAAAGAGGATTGGCAAGGAGCCGAGCAGTGGCTGAGCGATGGCCTCGATCAGGCGAAAAGCGAAGTGGGCGAAGTGGTCTTGGTCGGCGCGGGTCCCGGCGATCCGGGCCTGTTGACCCTCAAGGCGCTGCAACAAATTCAACAGGCTGAAGTGGTGCTCTACGACCAGCTGGTCTCCGCCGAGATCCTCGATCTGGTGCGCCGCGATGCCACTCTGGTGTCGGTTGGCAAGAAGGCGGGTGCCCACAGCGTGCCGCAGGAGGAGACCAATCGCCTGCTGGTGGAATACGCCAAGGCGGGCAATCGGGTAGTGCGGCTGAAAGGGGGCGATCCCTTTATGTTTGGCCGGGGTGGCGAGGAGCTGGAAGTGCTGGCCGACGAAGGTATCCCCTTCTCTGTGGTGCCCGGCATCACGGCCGCTGCCGGTGCCACCGCCTATGCCGGCATTCCGCTCACTCACCGTGATTACGCCCAGAGCGCCGTCTTTATCACGGGTCATTGCCAGAAAGAGGGCAAAGAGCCCGACTGGCAACAGCTCGCCGCCACCAGTCAGACCCTGGTCATCTACATGGGGCTGATGCGCTCCGAGCATATCCAGCAGCAGTTGGCGGATCACGGCCGAAGCCAAGCCACCCCCATCGCCATCATCGAGCGCGGCACCACATCCCGTCAGCGGGTGCTGACCGGCACGCTGGCCGACTTGGCTGAGCTGGCCAAACAGGCGGTGAGCCCGTCGCTTATCGTCATCGGCGAAGTGGTCGCCCTGCGCGATCGGCTCGCCTGGTTTGGAGAGCTGGGCTGCGAGCAGCAGCGCGCTAACCCGGATCTCGATGGCTGCGACCTCAAGCTGGTGCAGCTGGCCTGACCGAGAAAGAGATATTTGATGCGGCTGCCGATGCGGCCGCGCACTGAACCACCCAGCGCCCCGAGCAGGCGCATAAGCAATGACCCGAGGACCAACATGGACCGTGAAAGATTGACGCACTTGCAGCAGCTGGAAGCCGAGAGCATCCACATCATCCGCGAGGTGGCTGCCGAATTTGAAAACCCGGTGATGATGTACTCCATCGGCAAGGACTCCTCCGTCATGCTGCATCTGGCCCGCAAGGCCTTCTATCCGGGCAAGATCCCCTTCCCCTTGCTCCACGTCGACACCGACTGGAAGTTCAAGGAGATGATCAAATTCCGCGACGAGACCGCCAAAAAGTACGGGCTGGATCTGATCGTCCACAAGAACCCGGAAGGGCTCGCCATGGGCATCAACCCCTTCGTCCACGGCAGTGGCAAGCACACCGACATCATGAAGACCGAGGGGCTCAAGCAGGCGCTCAACAAATACGGCTTCGACGCAGCCTTCGGTGGCGCCCGTCGCGACGAGGAGAAGTCCCGCGCCAAGGAGCGTGTCTACTCCTTCCGTGACAAGTCCCACCGCTGGGATCCGAAGAACCAGCGTCCGGAGCTGTGGCGGGTTTACAACAGCCAGGTCAACAAGGGGGAGAGTATCCGGGTGTTCCCGCTCTCCAACTGGACTGAGCTGGATATCTGGCAATACATCTATCTGGAAAAGATCGACATAGTGCCGCTCTACTTCGCCGCTTACCGTCCGGTGGTGGAGCGCAACGGCATCAAGATCATGGTGGATGACGAGCGTATGCCCATCGGCCCGGAAGACGAAGTGAAGCAGGAGCTGGTGCGCTTCCGCACCCTCGGTTGCTACCCGTTGACCGGGGCCATCGAATCCGATGCCACCACCTTGCCGGAAATTATTGAAGAGATGCTGCTCACCACCTCGAGCGAGCGGCAAGGGCGGCTGATTGACCACGATCAGGCCGGCTCCATGGAGCAGAAGAAGCGTCAGGGATATTTCTAAGGAGTCGTCAGCATGAACAGCCATATTCAGACCGCCATCACCGAACAGGGCATCGAAGCCTATCTGCATGCCCAGCAGCACAAGAGTCTGCTGCGTTTTCTCACCTGCGGCAGCGTGGATGACGGCAAGAGCACCCTTATCGGTCGCCTGCTGCACGACTCCCAGCAGATTTATGAAGATCAGCTAAAAGCGCTGGAGTCCGACAGCCAGAAGCTCGGTACCACCGGCGAGAAGCTGGACCTGGCACTGCTGGTCGACGGTCTGCAGGCGGAGCGCGAGCAGGGCATCACCATCGACGTGGCCTACCGCTATTTCTCCACCGCCAAGCGCAAATTTATCATCTCGGATACCCCGGGCCACGAGCAGTACACCCGCAACATGGCCACCGGCGCCTCCACCTGCGATCTGGCCATCATATTGATCGACGCCCGCAAAGGCGTGCTGGATCAGACCCGCCGCCACAGCTTTATTGCGAGCCTGCTCGGCATCAAGCAGTTCGTGGTGGCGGTCAACAAGATGGATTTAGTGGAGTTCAGCCAGGAGGTGTTCGATCGTATCAGCGCCGATTATCGCGAGTTCGCCAAGAAGCTCAGCGTCGACACCATCCATATCGTACCGGTTTCGGCGCTGGACGGTGACAACGTAGTCAACCAGAGCGACAAGCTGGCTTGGTATCAGGGCGAAACCCTGCTTGCGCTGCTGGAGTCTGCCGAGGTTGAGCGCGAGCTGGAACGCCATCCGGTACGCCTGCCGGTGCAGTATGTGAACCGCCCCAACCTCGATTTTCGCGGCTTCGCGGGCACGCTCGCCTCCGGCATCCTGCGGGTGGGCGACAAGCTGGCGGTGCTGCCGTCGGGCAAGGAGAGCACAGTCACCCGCATCGTCACCTTCGACGGGGATCTGGAGCACGCCCTGCCGGGTCAGGCCATCACCGTCACCTTCGCGGATGAAATCGACATCAGCCGCGGCGACCTGCTGGTGGATGCCGCCAACCGTCCGCAAGTGACCCAGAACCTGCTGGCCCATATCGTCTGGATGGGGGAGGAGTCCCTGCAACCGGGCCGGGTCTACGACGTCAAGCTGGCCACCAAGAAGAGTCGCGGTCAGGTGGAGGCCATCCGTCACCGCATCGAGATCAACAAGCTCGACGAGCTGCCCGCCAGCGAACTCAAGCTCAACGAGATCGGCCTGTGCGAGCTGAGCCTCACCGACCCGGTGGCGTTCGACCCGTATCAGGAGATCCGCGATACCGGCAGCTTTATCCTTATCGACCGGCTGACCAACGTCACCGTCGGCGCTGGCATGATAGTGGAAGGCTTGGCCTCCAAAGCGGTAAAAGGGCACTACAGCGAGTTTGAGATCGAGCTCAACGCCCTGGTGCGCAAGCACTTCCCGCACTGGCAAGCCCTTGCCATCGGTAACGACACAAACAAGGAGTAAGCCCATGACCTGGCAACAATTCCTGGTGCTGGGTCTGCTGGCTGCTCTCGTGGCCCTGCTGATCCAGGGCAAACTCCGCCCGGCGCTGCTCTTCTCGGGCGCCGTGCTCATCACCTACCTGAGCGGGTTGGCGGATATCAACGCCGTGGCGGCGGGCTACACCAACAGTGCCCTGCTGACGCTGGTGCTGTTGCTGCTGGTGTCGCTGGCGGTGGAGAAGACCCGCATCATGAGCTGGTTCGCCAATCTGGTGGGCACGGGTTCATTCAACAAGGTGCTGGTGAAGGTGTGGTTCTCCACCGCCTTCCTGTCTGCCTTCGTCAACAACACCGCCGTGGTGGCCTCCATGCTGGGAGCGGTCAAACGCAACCCCAACCATGCGCCATCGCGGCTGCTGTTGCCCATGTGCTTCGCGGCCACCTTCGGCGGGGTGCTGACCCTGATCGGCACCTCCACCAACCTGATCGTCAACAGCTTCCTCATCAAGATGGGGGCGCCGCCGCTCGGCATGTTCGACTTCTTTATGGTGGGGGCGGGCACCTTGCTGACCGGTCTGGTGGCCGTGCTGCTGTTTGCCCGTCACCTGCCGGTGCAGGATACCGAGATGAGCCGCGAATCCGGCTACTTTCTCGAGGCCAAGGTGGGCGCCGGTTCGCCGCTGGCGGGGCGCAGCGTCAAGGAGAACGGCCTGCGCAGCCTGAAAAGCCTCTATCTGGCGGAAATCATTCGCGGCGATGAGGTGATCTGCCCGGTGCAGCCGGAACACGAGCTGCACGAAGGGGACGTACTGCTGTTTTGCGGCGATGTGGAGAGCGTCGGTGTGTTGCAGGAGATGAAGGGGCTGGATCTCTACGGCCAGCACCGCCTCAACGGCCAGCATCTGGTGGAGGTGATCGTCAGCCACAGCTCGCGGCTGGTGGGTCAGACCATCAAGGATGCCGAGTTTCGCACCCACTTCGATGCGGTGGTACTGGCGGTGCGCCGCGGTGAAACCCAGCTTACCGGTGGCCTCGGCCAGATTGAGCTGCATGCCGGTGATACCCTGCTGCTGGCCCCCGGCCCCCAGTTTGCCCGCAACAAATCGCTGGGACGGGAGTTTGTGGTGGTGAGCGGGCTGGAAGCTTCCACCCGTCTCGATGGCAAGCGTAGCGCCGCCGTGGTGCTGGGCTTTCTCGGGGTGTTGGCGCTCTCGGTATTCGATCTGGTGCCGCTGTTCAAGGGCTTGCTGCTGATGCTGGTGGCGCTGCTGCTCACCCGCATTCTGACCCTGGACGAGATCCGCCGCCGCTTCCCGCTGGATATCTGGCTGGTGGTGGGCGGGGCGCTGGCCATCGCCGATCAGCTGGAAAAGAGCGGACTGGCCAAGCTTATCGCCGACTGGCTGATGGGAGAGTTTAACGGTGCCAGCCCCATCATCGCCTTTATCGGTATCTATGTGTTTACGCTGGTGTTGACCGAGCTGATGAGCAACAACGCCGCCGCCGCGCTGGCCTTCCCCATGGGTTACCAGCTGGCGCTCAGCATGGATGTCTCGACCATGCCGTTTATTCTGGCGGTGCTGTTCGGGGCGAGTTCCAGCTTTATCCTGCCCTACGGCTACCAGACCAACCTGATGGTCTATGCCGCGGGCAACTACAAGATGCCGGACTACCTCAAGCTGGCCCTGCCGGTCTCGCTGGCCTATAGCCTCGGGGTGATTGTGATGGTGCCCCTGCTGTTTCCGTTTTAAGGCGTAAGCGCCAAGCAAGGAGTGTTGGATGAGCAATACCATGGCATCAGCACATTGGCGGCTGGTAGTTCGAGGTGGCTCCCCGTGGTGCCGGACCGTTTAAGTTTTGAGGCGTGAGCGCCAATCAAGGAGTGTGGGATGAGCAATATCGTGTGGCACAAACATGCCGTGGACAAACAGAGCCGGGCCGAGCTTAAAGGGCAAAAACCGCTGGTGATCTGGTTTACCGGGCTCTCCGGGGCGGGCAAATCGACCCTGGCGGGGGCGCTGGAGCAGGCGCTGGCGGCACAAGGCAAGCACACCTATCTGCTCGATGGGGACAATGTACGCCACGGCCTCTGCGGCGATCTCGGTTTCGATGACGCCGCGCGGCAGGAGAATATCCGCCGGGTCGGCGAGGTGGCAAAACTGATGGTGGACGCGGGCCTGATCGTGCTCACCGCCTTTATCTCGCCATTTCGTGCCGAGCGGGCGCTGGTGCGGAGCCTCTTGGGTGAAGGGGAGTTTGTCGAGGTGTTTGTCGATGCGCCGCTCGCCGTCTGTGAAGAGCGCGACCCCAAGGGGCTCTACAAGAAGGCTAGGGCAGGGGAAATTCGCAATTTCACCGGTATCGACTCCGCTTACGAGGCGCCGGAGCAGCCGGAAATCCATCTGCTGAATGCCGGTAAACCGGTGGATACGCTGGTGGATGAGCTGCTGACCGCCCTGCGGCAGGGGAACTATCTGTAATTGGATCGGAAGAACCTAAAACAAGCGCCCAGTGGTCTGCCACTTGGCTACCACAGGCGCAGCTGGGTTGGCAGCAGCCACTATAAGCAAAACTTGGGTCATTATCGGAAAACCTATAAATCCAGATTATAGTGGCACCAATGAGCCTTGAGCTGTTCCAAGGCGGCAGATAGCAATCCCGCAAGGGGATCTTCCGATCCTTGCGTATATCGCGGCGGGGTTATTCGCGATTATCCAAATACGCTGCGCTATTCGAACCTACGGGCTATATTGCGCCCAGGACTATGGGGCGAAAATCAGTTATTTTTTGAGTTTTTTTGTAATGCTTTGAGATATCTCAGTCATTTCAAATACAAATTCTGTCTCAAGAAAATCATTTACAAACGAGGGTTTGATATTATCTAATTTCCTCCATTCCTCATGTTTATAGATGAAGTCAAGATAATTTTTAAGTAAAGCCTGGTTTGTTGTTTTTCTTGATAACTGCTTTTTTAGTGACTCAGCCGTCAGCTTTGATTTATATGAGTGATACTTATCGTACTCTATAACGAAATCATTAAGGCTCCAGCCGATTTTTGACATTTCCGTCTTGATTGTTATGGCAAAATTATCTGGTTTCATTTTTGTCCCCAAATGTCCCCCCAATTATCGCTAACCTTTACATGTCCAGACTGATTCTGGATATGTTAACTAATATATGGAGTGTTGAAAATGGCAAAAGGTAGTGCTTCTAATTCAAGTAATTCAGGTAAGGGCGGTAGTAGTCGAGGTCCTTCTTCACACACTGGGACCGGTGGTAACTGGCCGTCAACGACTGGGAATCCCTCTGGGGGAGGAAGAGGAAACGCCCCTTCAAAAGGTGGCAAATAACTCTAAATAAAAATGGGCGGTGAAGCTAGCCTTCCCGCCTTATACACTCATTAGTATTTTTTTGAAAAGCTGATAAAAAACTTTTTTTATCAACATTGTATCTAATGTATGAAATTTCATTCATGGTATCTTTCATTGCGCATAAACAAACATCTTTTCTGTGAAGGTAAATGGTTTTACTTACCAACTCCGGATCTGCATTCGTGCATGCATCAACAATAGAATACTCGACTGACATAGGGTAGCGATTATCAAGTAAAGCATAGTCAGCAACTTGCCCACTTATAATTCCAATCGCTAGTATCGTGCCGCCTGACATAATCTTTTTTTTGAAAGTGTGCCCTGTTAGTTCCTCTTGGCAATGGCCACATTTTACTTTTGCCTCTATATGTAAATCATTTTTTTTAGAACACTTTGGGCATTCAATTATCATATCTGTTCCATGATAAATAATTAATGTTATTGGATCCGTAGTAAGTTCAGGCTGTCACTATTTTCATTCAGATGGGCTTTTTGCTGCCAGCCATTGTTGGCTCGTATAAGCCGAATGGAGGTCACAAGACAGTGCCACCATTGGCAATGACACCTTCGCCAAGTCAGAGAAAACTGACGGATTTAGTTGACCATCATAACAGGCGCTTGTGAGATGGCGGAAGCAACTATAAGCAAAAATGGGGTCATTATCGGAAAACTCATAAATTTAGCTTATAGTGACACCGGCGAGCCTTGAGCCAACCCAAAGCGGTCGATAGCAACCCCGCAAGGGGATCTTCCGATCCTTGCTTATATCGCGGCGGGGTTATTCGCGATTGTCCGAATACGCTGCGCTATTCGAACCTACGGGCTAACGCTCGCATTAACAGCTTGCTTGATTCCCTGCGTATGCACGTCTGACCATAGCCGATGGTTAAATTTATCACTGCTCGTTGAGGCGGATTCTATCCAATATAAAATCGGCTATCTGCTCGGGTCTAAATCTATTCATGTCAATATATCCATCGTGTGAAAATACTCCTGGTATTTGTGCGTTATCTGATCTAATGAACATAACAGAATGATCGCTTTTATTGTTAATGATTCCCCGAATAGCTCGCCATTCAATGCCGCACCACATTTTTCTTTCATAGTCTCCTGAAAGAAAAACTACGATCAAATCTGAATTTTTGAGGTAAACAGTTTGAAGTAGGCTATCGAGATTTGGACGCGCAAGTTGAGCTGTAAAGTCATCATCGTAGAAAATACTGCCTGCTGGTAAAGCGCTTTTCAATCTATTTACAATAGAAAGAACGGATTTTCTAACTTCACCCGGGAATGAAAAGGCAACCTTAAATCTAAGTTCTTCCAGCTTACCCGTTCGTCCTACTGGGTTAATGAATTTCCGATCAATGAGCCCAGCTGAATGCAACCGACCAAACAAGTCTTCATCCTTTACTGCCCAGTGAGTTCGATTCATTTCCCATTCGCCAATATCTAGCAAGTTGCTAATTGGTGCAATTTCTGAAAATGGAATTGGAGGAATTTCGTTCTCAAATTCATACTCGATCATAATCGAACGGCTTCTTTCTTTGAGAGAACGAATGTATCCGACTCTCACCGGTTCGCTCTTACCTTCATAAGCAAATAGGCAAGGGAACGATTTCAACAACTCAATGTGCTCAGCGGTGAGAACCTTAAATAAAGTTTTTTCTTTGTCGTTAGTATGCTCAAGAAATCTATCTCTAGTGTACTCATAGGCTGGAAGGTCCCATGCACCATCATGGGCAGTAACTAAAAGGTTGTACATTACTAACAGTCCCCTTGAAAAATATAAAAATGACTCGGTGTAAGGTGGTATTCACATCTTAATACCGCCTTTAATCTAACTTATCTCGTATTTTTGGCTAAAAATCGTAGGTTGGTGCTAAACGAAGTGAAGCCCAACATTTACCGCAGAAACGTATCTGCAAATTTGTGAGCAACCCAATCCATGTTTATCCGGCTCTGGTTGGCATAATGATGCTTGTCTGTTGGACTTCCTGCGCTCTGCACCAACCAGCAAAAACCACGCTACCGCCCCTGAATTTCAGCCTCCAGCTTGCTGCTTTTACCTGTGATTTGGCACTGGTTTGGCTCATGGCTGACTCCGACGAGGGGTTGCCAAGCGGCTATGTTACCGAACGGGGCTGGGGTGAAAAGCGCAAGCGGGTGGTTTTCTGAGCAAGATCAATAAATTAATAAATAACGGACGGTGATATAACCGCAGCACCGCAGCAGCCTATCCGCGCAGAGTGAGATTGGAAGGTGAAAGCGAGAGTGCCGCCCTCTTGTTGGCGGGCATTAAAAAACCCTATGGACCCTAAGGCCCATAGGGTTTTGCTGAGGTGATTGTTTGGGTAGTGGTTATCTGGCTTGGCGAACCGGCACGGCGCGGGTGGTGGCCACTTCGTAGCGGCTCTGGGTTGCCGGAGCGCCCTTCTGGAACTGGCGTACCAGCCGGTCTAGATCGCTCAACTGGTTTACCAGCTGGGTGATGCCGTGCACGGCGTGCTGGCTGCCGACGCTGGAGTCATCGGCCAGGGTCTTGATGCTGAGCACGTTGCGGTTGATCTCGGCGGTGACGTGGAACTGCTCCTGCACCGCCTGGGCAATCTGGCCGCTGCCGGAGGCGACCTGCTGCAGCATATCGTTGATCTGCTGGAGAATGGTGCCGGTTGCCGAGGCTTTTTGCTGGCAGCTCTCGGAGAGTTGGCAGCCCTTCTCCATCGCCTGTTCTGCATCCCCGGCGCTGGTTTGCAGCTCGGTGATCATCTTCTGGATCTCGCTGGTCGAGGATTGGGTCTTGATGGCGAGGGTGCGGATCTCGTCGGCGACCACCGAGAAACCCCGACCCGCTTCGCCAGCCCGGGCCGCTTCGATGGCGGCATTGAGGGCCAGCAGGTTGGTCTGGTTGGCGATGTTGTTGATCACATCAAGGATGCCGTCGATATCGCGGCAGTGGCCGACCAGCGCACTGATCACGCTCTTGGAGGTGATAAGTTCGCTGTTCATGCCCGCCACGGCGGCCACGGTTTCGGCCACGCTGTGGTTGCCGCTCTTGAACAGCACGGCCGTTTCATCCAGCAGGCTGGAGGAGTCTGTCGAACTTTGCGACACCTCGCGAATGGATTCCGACATCTCGGTCACGGCGGTCGCTACCTGATTGGTCTCGGCCTGCTGCTGTTGCAGGTTGTCAGTGATGGATTCGGCGTTGCGCAGATCCCCCTCGGCGGCTTGCAGGATCTTGCTGCAAGTCTGTTGGGTACGGGCCAGCACGGCGTTGAACTCGGCCTGATTCATCACCATCAAGAGTTCGATGGCGGCGATGTTGTCCACCTTGTTGGTGTAGAGCAGCTGCATCAGCGGGTTGTCAAAGCGGCTGCGGGCCATCTTGTTGAGCTTGCCGAGGCGGCGGGAGAGGGCATTCAGGGTGATGGCCGCTATCGCCAGCGGCAGGGCGACCAGCGCCAGTTGCCAGTTCATGTCGTGGTTGTAGCCCAGGGCAAACATGACGAGCAGGCTCAGCAGCAGGCAGAGGTTGATGGTCAGGGTATGGGAGAAGGTGGGCAGCTTGAGCGCCAGCGGCAGCTTGTTGTTGCGAAGGTCGGCATAGACCTTCTCGGCCCGCTGTTTGATCTCCTCGCTCGGGGCGGTGCGCACCGACTGATACTCCACCACCCGGCCGCTGGCATCCTTGATGGGGGTGACAAAGGCGCTGACCCAGTAGTGATCGCCACTCTTGCAGCGGTTCTTCACCGGCCCCATCCAGCTCTTGCCTTCGCGGATATGGTTCCACAGATCGGCAAAGGCCTGTTTCGGCATGTCAGGATGACGTACCAGATTGTGGTGTTCCCCCAGCAGCTCGTCGAGCTGGAAGCCTGCTATCTCGCAGAACTCATCGTTGGCGTAGGTGATGCGGCTCTCCAGATCCGTGGTGGAGATCAGGCTCTGGTGGTCTGGATAGAGACGTTCTCTTTGGGTAACCGGTTGATTGATTCTCATAGCCATGCTTCCGGGCTGTGGTGGTTGAAAATTGATCTGCACCAAGCTTCAAAGCAAAGGGCGGGCCATCAATCACGTTAAGTGATTTTTGTGTCAATAAAGGGGCGCAGCCACTGAATGTGGCGCTGCTGTCGTTGCAATGTGCAAAAAGCGGCGGCAAGGTGCGAGGGGAGCTGCATTTTGCACCTCACTTTGCTGAGTGAGGTGCTGTGAGCGGGATCTGTGGCGCGTCGGTGGGCGTGTTCCCCCATCGACGATCAGGGCGCGGCGTCAGGGGGGGGCGGTGTGGTCTCACTGACCTGATGCTGGACCTCGATCTGGATACTCTGCACCAGCACGGTTTTCAGATCCTGCAGGTACTCCTCCAGCGGCGACTCTTGCAGCAGCTGGGCGAGCTCGTTGCCCACCGGGGTGAGGCGGTAGTAGAGCAGGGTGATGTTGTGCTGCTTGCACTGCAGCCGCCAGCGCTGGTTGCCGAACTCCAGCTCGACCCCATCGGCGGGCAGCGGGCCGGACTCCAGCTCCGCGCGATGCAGCAGCCCGAGCTCAAACAGTTGCAGCAGGGCGTTGTAGGGGAGGCGGTATTTGCCAAGGCCGAGCCGCGTTGCCTTGGCGCGGCTCAGCAAGCTGGCCCCCTTGTGCAGCCCCAGCAGCAGTCGCTGCTCGTCGCTGCCGGTGTAGTGGCAAGTCAGTGAACAGATGCGCTGGAACAGCTGGGCCTCGCGCTGAGTCATCTCTTTGAGGGTGGCGAGCGCCCGGATGGAGAAGCGGCCCGGGGTGGCTACTTCCAGCGCGAAGATCCGCCCCCACAGCTGCTGCATCGGCACCATGCTGATATCTTCCGCCAGTTGCAGGAAGCGGGTCAGCCAGTCGCTGTCCATCTCGCCGCCAGCCGCGGTCTCTTCGCAGTGGCGGGAGGCCATCACCATGATGGCTTCCAGATTGCGCTGGCGGGCAGCCTGATCCGCCAGATGGCGAAAGGTGGCGCGCTGTTCGAAGGTGCTGTCGGTATTGCGGGTGAGCATGCCGTCGATGCCGCGACTGCGGGCCAGACGCAGGGTCTGCTCCTGGCTGCTCAGGATCGAACTCTCTTTTTTCGGGGGGGGGAGGTCTGCCATGCTGACTCCATTCGCACAGGTTCTGGAGCTGAATGTTACTCCAACCGGGATGCCAAGATAACAAAGCGGCCTCCGTGGAGGCCGCTTTTTTTGCAACGGGAGGATTACTCCTCGTAGACGCTCACCTCGACCGCTTCCATCGAATAGGAGGCGGTGGCCATCTCGTGGCTGGAGCTGATCGTGCGCATCTTGCCCTTCACCCAGATGGCATCCCACAGGTCATCCACCGGCGCACCCTTGGGGTAGCTCACATAGATCACCTGATTGGTGGGGGGCGGCGGTACATGGATGCAGGCGCCGAAGTAGGGCACCAGCAGGAAGGCGGTGATCTTCTTGGCATCCCCCTCCAGCGGCACCACGAAGCCCGGAATGCGCACATCCTGGTTGTCCAGCTTCTTGTTTACCCCGCCCACCGGTTGCGGCACGGAGGCGAGATCCCCATCGTGGTTCACCTGCGGAGGTGGCAGCAGTTTCTCCCCTTCCGGGATGAGCACATCCCAGTCGATGGTCTTGTAATCGGCGGCTAGGGCGGGCAGCACCAGCAGGCTGGCGAGCAGCGCCACAATTTTCCACTTCATCATCTGTCCTTCTGTTTCTATTTAGGGCGTCTCGCTAGACGCGAATGCTCATGCCATCGCTCAGGCTGTAGCGGTAAGCGCGGGCAGCAGGGAGCAGGCCGATCACCATGCCTGCCAGCCAGACCACCCCCAGCAACTGCCACTCGTAGGTGCTCGGCAGCCCCAGACTCAGTTGCAGGCCATAGTGGCTGAGCAGCCAGGGCGAGGCAAGCCCCTGCCCCAGATAGAGCACGGCGACCCCGAGGGCGATGCCGACCGTGGTCAGCGCCATGGCTTCCAGCGCCAGCAGCAGGAACAGGTGGGCAGGGCCCGCACCGAGGGATCGCAAGATGGCGAGCTCCCGGCGTCGCTCGTTAAGCCCCGCCAGCAGGGTAGTCAGCATGCCGATCAGGCCCGCCACCACCACAAAACCGGCGATCACCGACAGGGCCGTTTCCGCCACGCTCATCAGGCTCCACAGCTCCTGCAGGGCGGCCCCCGGCAGGATCGCCATCAGCGGCTCTTTGGGATAGGTGTTGACGCTGCGTTGTAGCTGGAACGCCAGGATCCGGTTGCTCAGCCCCACCATAAAGGCGGTGATGGTTTTCGGGGTGAGATCCTGCGCCAGCGCCTGCTCCGGTGTCACGTTCTTGCTGTGGCGGCCGGTATCCCAACCCAGATGGATCGCCTCGATCCCCGCCAGCGGCACATGGATGGTGCGGTCGATGGGCGTACCGGTTGGCGCCAGAATGCCCACCACCTTGAACGGCAGGTTGTCGTGCTGGCTGAACGAGGTGTTGCCAGCACCGTGGGCGATAACGATGGATTGGTCAAGGTGATAGCCGAGCTTCTCGGCCACCTGGGCACCGAGTACCGCTTCAAACGGCGTGTCGAATGGCCGCCCTTCCCGCAATTGCAGCGACTGCTGCTGACCGTATTTCAGGTGAGTGAAGTAGTCGCCATTGGTGCCGAGCACCCTAAATCCCTTGTGGGAGTCACCAAGGGAAAGCGGGATGGTCCAGGCGACGCCCGGTTTCTGTTTGATGGCCTGATAGGAGTCCCACCCCACGTTGTTGGTGGGGTTGCCGATGCGAAACACCGAGTAGAGCAGCAGGTTCACCTGACCGGAGCGGGCGCCGACGATGAGATCGGTCCCCGAGACGGTGTTGGAGAAGCTTTCACGGGCCTGGGTGCGCACCCGTTCCACCCCGAGCAACAGGGTGACGCTGATGGCAACGGCCAGCAGGGTGAGCCCGGCGGTGAGGCGACGGGCCCAGAGACTTTGCAGGGCGAGCTTTAGCACGTAGCCCTCCGGTTAAGTTGTTGCAGGTTTTCCACCCGTGGGAACAGGGGTTCGAGGTAAGGATCGTGACTGACGAAGATCAGGGTCGAGCCCTGCTTGTCGCACTCCTCGAACAACAGCTTGATAAAGGCCGCCCGGTTGTCGGTGTCGAGGGCCGAGGTGGGCTCGTCGGCGATCACCAGTGGCGGCGAGCCGATCAGCGCCCGTGCCGCAGCAACCCGCTGCTGCTGGCCAATGCTGAGGGCATGGACGGGGCGATGCAGCGCCTCATCCGGCAGTTGCAGCTCCGCCAGCAGACGGCGCGCCTCCTGCTCCGGACTCCCTTGCAGGCGAGCCCGTTTGGCGGGCGAAAAGGTGAGTGCAGCGGTCACGTTGTCCTGCACCGAGAGAAAAGGCAGCAGATTGAACTGCTGGAAGATATAACCCAGATTGGCCGCCCGGAAGTGGTCACGGGCACGGCCAGAGAGCCGGGCCAATGGTTGGCCCAGCACCTCCAGGGTGCCGTGGTTGGCGGTCTGGATCCCGGCCAGCAACCCGAGCAGGGTCGACTTGCCGGAGCCCGACGGGCCCTTGATAAAGACCCGCTCACCCTCGCGGATGGTGAGGGCGGGCAGATCGAGTACAGCGTCGCCACCTGGCCAGGCAAAGGCCAGATCGCGGATCTCAACCACGGCTTTTTTCATGGCGTTACCAGCTCAGCTTGTTGGCGGACGGGGTCAGTTCTGCTGCGGTCTGGCCGGTGGGCAGGATCCCCTGCACGCTCAGCTTCTCAAGGCTTGGATAGACGCTGAACAGGGTCGCTTCAAGGCCGGTGAGTTTGGCCGGGGTGGCACAGGTGTAGGTGTACATGGCGCCCATGTCGGCGTGACCCGCTTCGTCATGATCATGGTGGTCTTCATGTTTGTCGCTGGCAGCCTTGTCATGGTCATGGTCATGGTCATGGTCATGGTCATGGTCATGGTCATGGTCGTGATCATGCTCTTCTTTGGCGGCCTGCAGCTCCTGCTGGGTCAGTTTGCAGCCAGCGGCCGGGTCGAAGCGGAACAGGGCATCAGGTTGCTGGAGGCGGGCGACCGCTTTGGCATACTGCGCCTTCTCTTCATCGCTCTTGGCCGCGTGCTCGAAGCCCACCAGATCGGCTGCGGGTGCCTGCAGCTCGATCATCAATTGGTCGCCATCGACCACCAGATTGAGGTGGCCGTGGCCATGCTCGTGGGCGCCGTGGCTGTGGCTCTCGTGTTCGTCGTGATTTGCGTGTGCGCCAAAGGCCGCTGCGGCCAGCAACAGAGTAACTGCTTTCATCTTTAATCCTTTTTCAAAACAAATAGCGAAATTAAACAAAGGGATAGAGAAAAGCAGAGGCGGGCGGCGCACGGATGGCATAGCTGTGAAGCGTGGTTGTATCCGCCGAGCGTTGCATGGTTGCAACAGCGGGCAGAACAGAGGTCGAACTGGGGAAACAATAGGGGGTGGCGGTGATGACCTGTTTGCCATCCAGATGGAGGGCGCAAACCAGGCAGTGATGGTCGTCGTGGCCGGGCAGGACGGATTCAAATTGGTGCCGGGCAAGGGCAGGCTGCAGCCATAACCAGCCCAGCAGCAAGATCCAGATTTTCAGCTTGATACGACCCATAGACCCTTATGGAAAGGGCGCCATCAGCGCCCTTTCTCTCTGACTTAGAGATGGGACTTGATGAGCCCCATCACGGTAGCAATGTTGTTGGCATCGAGCTGGCCATCTTTGGCAAACAGCACCTTGCCCTCTTTATCCAGCAGTATGATCGCCGAGCTTTCCGGCGTCAGATCCCAGGCGTTGCGCGCCATGCCCTTGGCATCCAGCACCATGGCGGACCAGGGGAACTCTTTCTTGCTGTCCTCGGCACTGCTCTTCACGAAGCCGGAGGTGCCCCAGATGGCGTCATTGCTGTTGATGACGGTAACGGTCTGGTACTTGTCTTGCGGCAACTTGGCGGCCTTGATCGCCTCGATCATCGGGGCGTTCAGCTCCTTGGCACTGGAGCGACCGGCAATATGCTGGATCAGGAACACCTTGCCGGTGAGCGAGGTGCTCTGCCACGGCTGGTAGCCGATCTCCTTGCCATTCAGTACCAGCTCACCCTTGTCGCTGACATTGACCAGCGGCACCGGGTTGCCATCTTTGAAGTTGTGAGCAAAGACCAGAGATGGCAGCAGCGCCAAAGTAAGTACGAGATGTTTCATCCTGATGACACTCCATTTGTTATGTTATAACGAGTTTCGGATTGAGGGAATGGGCGAGCTTCATCCTAAACTGATCGGATCTGTTTAAAAAGTGTTAAATAAGATCGCAATTCAGAAGCGTCGGCGCCCCGCCAGTCAGGTGGTTGGCTGGCAAGGGCGGCTAGGATGGCATGACATCGATAAAAATCAATGAATTGGCTGCTGGTCTGAGCTGTCTGCGTCAGTAGAGCGACTCGCTGATGAGGGGGATCTTGGCCATGGTCATCTGCTGGGCCAGCAGGGACGAGCCGGTCAGCAGCACATGGCGCTGATTGTTGATCACCACAACATCACCGGGTACGCCACTGTCTGCCGTAATGGCCAGCCAGGCAGGAGAGACGCTGCCGATGCTGATATCCGGATAGATGATGCTGAGCACATATTGCGGGGCCAGCTCCGCCAGCAGGCTGGCCATCAACAGCGCCTTCTCGTCGCTGTCGGCCTTGTTATCCTGCAGTGCCTGTAGCGGCGGCGCGAAGTGATCCAGCTGCTCCGGCTGGGTGGGGATGGCGTTCAGCCACTCCTGCAGCAGGCTGACGCTGGTGGCGAGATCCTTGGCGGCAAACTGCTGTGCCAGCGGCTTGAGATGCCCTTTGAAGTGGTAGAAGAGCTGGGAGTAATCGGGTCGCACGCAAGGCAGTTTGCGATTGGCAGGATGGACGCAGGGTATCACCCTCATCTGGTAGAAGGCATCCTCCTGATACTGCTGGTAGGCTTGCCAGAACAGCAGCGACTCCATGCTGTCGTCCCGCAGGGTGAAGGCCTGCTCAAGATTGCGAAATTTGGTAGCGGTCTCGGGGCTGCTCTGATTGATCAGGTTGATGCTGTTGTAGAGCCGCGGGCTGATGTAAGCGTAAAGGGTCTCCAGCGGATTGGTGAGAGAGGCCTTCAGCAGGCTCATCTCGTGGCGACTGGCGGCCATCACCTGATCGTCGGTGGTCAGCTGGAAGTGCTTGCGCTGGCCATCGCTGGATTGCCACTGCCAGCTCATGTTGATTTCGCTGGCGTTGCTTGTGGCGCCAAGGGTGGTGCTGAGAGTGAGGCTGAGCAACAGCGCGGGGGTCAGCTTCATGGTGGTGCTTCCTGCCGTGGACGATAATTAACAACTAGGTGAGCCGGCACCACTTTGGTGATGTTTCGTTTTGTGATCTGGATAACAGATTGATGTGACTTTTAATTTAATTGTGAAATTAAGTCACTCTGGAGGGGTTATGAAGCCTTGGATCATAGTGCTGTTTGGGCTGCTCAGCCTGCCAGCCATGGCGGGTCAGGTGATCGTCAACAAGGGGATGTCCATTGCGGATACCTTTGCCCTGCGCGATCAGCTGGCGCGAGAACACGAATGGCAGGAGTGGCTGCGCTACCAGCAGGCCATCAAGTGGCTGGAGGTATTGCCGGTCAACTGCGAGCTGATGAGCCAGCCGGGCGGCGGCTATCGCTGTGGCGGTGATTACTATCGTCCCTACCAGAAAGATGGTCGTGAAATATACATTCAGGGCAATCCTGCCGGAGATGCGGCCGGTCAGCTGCCGCAAACACCGACAAAAAAGGCGCCATAAGGCGCCTTTCTCATTCCGGGTGACGCTTACTTGGCAGCGTAACGCTCGGCAGAGGTCTTGATCTCGGCTTCGGCAGCAGCCTTGTCGCCCCAGCCTTCCACCTTGACCCATTTGCCCGCTTCCAGCTCTTTGTAGCGCTCGAAGAAGTGCTGGATCTGGGCTTTCAGCAGTTCCGGCAGATCGTTCACATCCTGGATGTGGTCGTACTGCTTGGTCAGCTTGGAGTGCGGTACAGCAACGATCTTGGCATCTTCGCCAGATTCGTCGGTCATCTTCAGCACGCCAACCGGACGGCAGCGAATGACGGAACCGGCCAGCAGCGGGTAGGGGGTCGGAACCAGTACGTCGACGGGGTCACCATCCAGAGAGAGGGTCGCGTTCACGTAGCCGTAGTTGCACGGATAGAACATCGGGGTAGACATGAAGCGATCGACGAAAATAGCGCCGCTGTCCTTGTCGACTTCGTATTTGATCGGGTCGGCATTCTGCGGGATTTCGATGATGACATAGATATCGTCGGGCAGGCTCTTGCCGGCCGGTACCAGGTTCAGGCTCATGATATTTCCTTCGTTGTTAGTATCAGGATTGCAGGCCGATATTATAGCGATGTGATGTTAAATGACCATATTTCAGCGGATATCGCAGCCAAAGAAGGGTGATGTTTCCGGTTTGCGGCGCGTTGATGCGTGCAGGATGCAACAAAACAGCTGTTTTGATGCCTTGCCGGTGACCTTGGTCATCGGCAAGGGATGTTGAGTTGCAAGTGCAGAGAGTCAGAGCGAGTAGGGGAGTCTCGACTCGTTGACCAGTCGCGACAGTGCTGTTACGACATGAGGATCAAACTGGGTGCCGGAGCGGGACTGGATATACTCCATGGTCTGCGCCAGCGTCCAGGGCTCCTTGTAGGGGCGTTTGCTGAGCAGGGCATCGAATACATCGACCACCGCCACTATCCTCGCCGACAGCGGGATCTGCTGGCCAGTCAGCTGCAGCGGGTAGCCCTTGCCATCGAAGTGCTCGTGGTGGCCCCGAGCGATTTCGGCGCCGAGAGAGAGGTAGCTGGTGCCCTCCACCATCTCGCCCGCCTTGTGCAAGATATTGGCGCCGATTCCTGCGTGCTGCTCCATGATGGCCCGCTCTTCCGGGTCGAACCGCCCCGGTTTGTGCAGGATATGATCGGGGGTACCGACCTTGCCCACATCGTGCAGGATGGAAGCCATGCCGATCATTTCGACAAACTCCGGGGTCAATTGCTCCGGATAAACCGCCATCTGCTGCAACTCTTCCACCAGTGCGTCGGAGAGTTTTTGCACCCGCAGTACATGTTCGCCAGTATCGGAGTCGCGAAACTCTGCCAGCGCCGCCAGCGCCACCACTGTGGCCTCTTGGGCGCGCAGCAACTGGTTGTAGAGATAGAGGTTGTCGTAGGCCGCCGAGATGCGCTGGCAGAAGACATCCAGCAGATCGCACTCGAGGGGATCCAGGGGTTGGGTAGGGGTAAAGCTCAACACGAACTCGCGGCCATTCTGGGCGGCGATATAGAGGGAATCCTGAGGGTGTTCAAAGCGGTTGCAGCGTGCCGCCAATGCCTTCATGACCGAGTCGTTGAGGGTAGGAAAATCGGTTAGCTTGCCCTCGTCCAACAGGGTCTCGTAGTCGCCGGTGGCAGCCAGGATCTCCAGCGTCTCTTCGCCGGGGCGGCGTTCGGCGCAGATAGCCCCTTCGGTGCCCACATCGAGAATGGCGCTGATCTGTTTGAGCACACCAGAGGCAAATTCTTTGAGCGAATGAAGATGGTAGAGATCACCGGCACCTTCGAGAATTTTTCCGAGCCCCTGACGGCTCTTGTCGATGGCGCTGAGGGTTTCGTATGAGCGCAGAGAGGCGATGACGGTGGTGTAGAGTTTTTGTACCGTCAGCTCGGTCTTGGTCTTGTAGTCGTTGATGTCGTAATCGAGGATCACCCGCTGTTCGGGGGCCTGACCGGGCTGGCCGGTACGCAGCACGATCCGTACCAGCGAGTTGCGCATTTCGTTGCGGATCCGGTGAACCAGCCGCAAACCGGCATCTTCGGTTTCCATCACCACATCGAGCAGGATCAGGGCAATTCTGGGATTGGCTTCCAGCATGCGACCCGCTTCGGCGCCGCTGTAGGCATTAAGCAATTCAAGCGGGCGCGACTTGTAGTGAATATTGGAGAGGGCCAAGCGTGTAGCATGATGAATATCCGGCTCATCATCCACGATCAGCACTTGCCATGGGTTGAGTGCCTTGGGGACCACGACCTCTTCTTCATCGAGTTCGATGATGTCGTCGTCCAGCAAGATGTCGTCCTTGTCTTGGGCACTGCTCATATCGGTTACGCCTCCGGCGCTCAATGAGTATGTGGACAGTATGCACGATCACATCTGCTCGGATCATCAGGATAAGTGTATATCGTGAGCTGGCTCCGCCTCTTTATCTCTACTCGAAAGGCTCCAGATATCCCTGGATCGACTTTTTCAACCAGGCCAACACCTTGCCGTGATAGGCGTTTTCCGCCAGATAGACACCATAATCACGCCACTGCAGGCTGAACTTGTGTTTCAGGGTCAGCAGGGTGCCTTGTCGCAGCTGGCTCTGGATCAGTGGCGAGGGGAGCACCGCCCAACCCAGTCCGTCCAGCACCGCATTGCGCATCAACTCGAAGCTGGAGAGGCCGATATGCTGGCCCCCTACTGGCAACAGGCTTTTTACCGAAAATTCATCGATATAAGAGAGGGTAACCTGAGTGTGATCAGTCAGATCCTGCTGTTTCACCCGTCGCAGGTCGGCCAGTGGATGGCTGGGCGCTACCACCATCAGGGTGCGAATGGGGTTGAGCACGTCGATGTTGAGGCCGCTGCGCTCCTGATCCTCGGTGATGAGGCCAAATGCTGCATCGACAAAGCCCTCTTCCACCAGTGCGGGCAGTTCGGGTGGGGAGGCGAGCACCAGCGAGATACTGGTACCGGGAAACTGGCTGCGCAAGGCAGCCAGCATCTCGCGCCACACCTGTTCCGGGATAGCGTCATCGCGCGCAACCCGCAGTGCTACCTCGGCGCCGGAGGCGTAGTGTTCACACTTTAGCTTGAGGCTGTTGGCCGCTTGCAGGAGTCGCTTGCAGTCATCCAGTACCAGCTCGCCGATGTCGGTCAAGCGACTCTGATTGGCACCGCGTTCAAAAAGTTCGACGCCAAGCTCCACTTCAAGAGAGGCGATGGATGTGCTGACGGCGCTGCGGCTTTTGCCAAGTCGCCTGGCGGTGTTGGCAAGAGAGCCACTGTTTGCGGACTCTACGAAGAGTTCTATCTGATAGAGCTTCATGATGATGTGCAATAAGGAGGGATCTAGCACCACCTTAGCCCGACCTCTGATAGCAAGGCAAACCGTCAGCGTCTGATAACTCGACGCTCAGCGATTCCTGCCCCTGCCGTGACTGCGGCTATCATCTCTACCGTCGCAGCAACAGAAGGAAAATTCTATGTTAATCAGTCGCATGCTTTTAGCGCGCATATTTTTGACGGGGGCCATCCTCACCGAAGTAGCGGGGACATCCAGTATGGCGATGATCCCAGAGGATGCTGCGGGATGGATGAACTACCTGCCGATGTGGGTTCTGATCTCGATCTCTTACCTGTTACTGGCCAAAGCCGCCAAAACAATCTCCATTGGTATTGCGTTCGCATTATGGGAGGGTCTGGGGATTGCACTGATCACCGTCGTCTCCGTGTTGTTTCTCGATTACAACCTGAACGTTCAGGAGCTGATCGGTCTTGCGCTGGCAATAGTGGGCATTGTTATGGTGACCATGGGGGAAACCCATGACGACCCGGTGACAGGAAGTGATACGAGTCATGCGAAGGAGGCGGTATGCACCCGTTAATTATCGTGTTTGGCGCCGCACTGCTGGATATCGGCGCCAATATGGCGATCAACCGCTCGCGGGGATTCCGCTATAAAGGGTGGGGAATGCTGGGAATTATGCTGGTATTGGGTGCCTTTACCCTGCTCTCCGAAGCGGTGAGCAGTGGCAAGATTGATCTTGCTGTGGCCTATGCCACCTGGGGCGCCATCGGTATTCTGGGTACAGCCCTCGGTGGTTTGCTCATCTTCCGTGAGCGACTCAAGCCCATCGGCTGGGCAGGAATGATGGTGATGGCGCTGGCCGTCGCCATGCTGACCACCGCCTGATAACGCTTTATCAATGACCAAGCCGCCCGGTTCGCCGGGCGGCTTTTTGTTTGGCCGATGCAGGCTCAGCACGGCGCTTCGTAGAGCTCCAGCGGCAGACCATCCGGGTCGGCGAAGAAGGTGAAGCGCTTGTCGGTCAGCTCGTCCACCCGCACCGGCTCAACATCGACTTGATGAGCATGCAGATGGGTGATGACCCGGTCGAGGTCGCTGACCCGAAAAGCGAGATGGCGCAGGCCGCATGCCTCGGGGCGGGAGGGGCGCTCGGGGGACGAGGGGAAGCTGAACAGCTCAAGCTGGCTGCCGTCTGGCAGGGCCAGATCCAGTTTCCACGACTGGCGCGCCTCGCGCAGGGTCTCCGCAATGATGGGCAGCCCCAGCACCTCGTGATAGAAGTGGCGCGAGCGTTGGTAGTCGCTGGCGATGATGGCCACATGGTGGATGGCGTCAAACAGCGGAAAGGTCATGGTGTTTCCTTGTCAGCAGCATAGTGAACGGGCAGCCTGCGCTGCCCGTGTTGTTGATCTAGTTGAAGAAACCGCCGAACCAGTCATCCAGTGCACTGCGTGGTGTCGTACTGCTGGCGCAGCTGGTCGGGGAGCCCATAGTCGAAGTTTTGGCCGGAACCTGCAGGCTGCCCGGGCAGTCGCTGGTGACGCGGGTGCCGCTGGCACGGGAGAAGTTGGCCCAGGTGACCCCCTCCGGCATCTGCAGGCTTAGGCTGTTGACGCCGCGCTGGCTCATGTAGCCGCTAAAGAGCTGCAGTGCCCCGCTGGCGCCGGTCAATCCTGCCGGGGTGTTGTCGTCGCGACCGACCCAGATACTGACCAGCTCGTTGTTGTCCATCCCGGTAAACCAGGAGTCGCGCAGCTCGTTGGTGGTGCCTGTCTTGGCCGCCATGGTAGCGCCGGGGAACTTGGCACTGAGCGCGCGGGCCGTGCCCTGGCTCACCGTCTTGGTCATGGCGAACAGGGTCAGCCAGCTTGCCTGACTGTCGGTGACCCGTTTGGCGGTCTGATCATGCTGATAGAGCAGGCTGCCATCCCCCTTGACCACGGCACGAATGGCCGACAGCGGCTGGGTCAGCCCCTGATTGGCGATGGGAAGATACATCTGGTTCACCTCCATCGGCGAGAGGGCCACCGCCCCCAGCACCAGCGATGGATAAGGTTGGATCTCCTGCTGCACCCCCAGCTTGTGCAGTGTGTCGACTACCTTCTCCAGCCCCACCTGCAGACCCAGATTGACAGTCGGCACGTTGAGGGAGCCGGCCAGCGCATCCATCAGCGGTACGCTCTGGCGGAACTTGCGATCGTAGTTTTGCGGCGTCCAGACCTGACCATCCTGACCACGAATGCGGATCGGCTGATCTTTGAGCGGGGTCGCCAGGGTCAGCCCATTGGAGAGGGCGGTGAGGTAGACAGCCGGTTTCACCAGCGAGCCGATCTGGCGGCGGGCATCCAGCGCCCGGTTGAACCCGGCGTAACGGGGATCGCGGCCACCCACCAGCGCCACCACTTCGCCCTTATGCCAGTCGGAGACCACCATGGCCGCCTCCAACTTTTTCTTGCCGCGCTGTTTCTCGATCTGGGCAAGCCCGGAAGAGACGGCCTGCTCGGCGGCATGCTGGGCGATGGGGTCGAGGCTGGTGAAGATCTTGAGGCCAGACTGCTTGAGCAGATCGGCGCCGAAGCGGCTCTGGATCTCTCGCTTGAGCAGTCCCATAAAGGCCGGAGTGCGGCCATAACTCATCTGGCCACGGGCGATGATGCCGAGGGGCTGACGGCTGGCCAGCTCATATTCGGCCTGGGTCAGGCTGCCGTGATCCATTAGCAGCTTCAGCACCAGATCCCGGCGAGTCTTGGCCCGCTCTGGGAAGCGCCATGGGTCGTAATAGGAGGGGCCCTTCACCAGACCGACCAGCAGGGCGACCTGATCGATATCCAGCTCGTTGACCGGAATGCCGAAGTAGAAGTAGGAGGCAAGCCCGAAACCATAGACCCCTTGCGAGAAGTTTTGCCCCAGATAGACCTCGTTGAGGTAGGACTCCAGGATCTCGTCCTTGCTGTAGCGATAGTCGATCAGCACCGCCATATAGGCTTCCTGCAGTTTTCGCCACAGGCTGCGCTCACGGGTCAGGAAAAAGTTTTTGGCCAGCTGCTGGGTCAGGGTACTGCCCCCCTGCACGGTACGACCCGCGATCAGGTTGGCGAACATGGCGCGCATGATGGCCACCGGCGAGACGCCGCCATGCTGGTAGAAGTCGCGATCTTCGGTGGTGAGCAGGGTCACCAGCAGGCTGTCGGGCACTTCGGCGATACGCACCAGCAGGCGATCTTCCCGATCTTCGGTATTGAGGCGATCGAGCAGCACCGGGTCCATCTGGGCGTAACCGAGCTGGCGCTGGTTCTCCAGCGACTGGATCCCCTCAAGGCGCGGGCCGTTGAAGGTGAGTCTCAGGCCACGGGCTCCGTCGGCGCCGTCATAGAACTCGAACGGACGGCGAATCAGCTCGATGCGATTGCCGTTGATGGTGTATTCACCCGGCGTGTGAGGCTGGCGCACCTGCTTGTAGCTCAGCATGTTGAGCTCGCGCAGCATCTGGTCCCGCGACAGGCGCTGGCTGGGGTAGAGCTCCAGCGGACGGCTGTAGACCATCACCGGCAGCTGCCACTTCTCGCCATCGAAGCGCTCGCGCACCTTGGTATCGAGGTAGATGCCAAACACCACCATAAAAGCCGCCACCACCAGGGAGAGCTTGAAGCCAAGCCAGAACAGCTTGCGCCAGATGGTGCGTTTGGGCGCTGCCTTCTTGGGGGCACGCTTGCGTCGTTGGGTTGCCATAAATCCTCTTTGCTTTCCTTTCTACTTGTTATGTCGCATTCGCGAACGTCCGAGCGGGATTAACCCATCGAACCTAGATGCCCATCTTCTTCTTGGTGACCTTGGTCGGCATCGCCTCCAGCGGATTATCCGGCCAGTAGTGGCGGGGATAGCGCCCCTTCATCTCTTTTTTCACCTGTTCGTAGGAGCCTGCCCAGAAGGCGGCCAGATCGGCGGTGATCTGCAGCGGCCGCTGGGCGGGGGAGAGCAGCTCCACCACCAGCGGTACCCGGCCATCGGCCACGCAGGGGGTCGAACCTTGCCCGAACATCTCCTGAATACGTACCGGGATCACCGGTGCCTGCCCTGGCTGATAGCGGATCCGCACCCGGCTGCCGGTCGGTGCCGCAAAGTGGCTCGGCAGTGCCTCGTCCAGCCGTTTGGGCAACGGCCAGGGCAGGGATTGGCGCAGGATGTCGCTCATATTGAGCCTCTTCAGCTGCTCCAGCCGGGTCATACCGCTCACCGCTGGCAGCAGCCACTGTTCCAGCGTGGCCAGCAGGCTCTCGTCATCCATCGCGGGCCACCCCTCATCAGGCAGCCAGTCGCGGGCACAGCGCAGACGAGCCAGCAGCCCTTCGCTACTCTCGTCCCACGGCAGCACATGCAGCCCCTTGCGGCGAATGCCTTGCAGCAGGCAGCGCCCTTTCTGCTCGTCAGAGAGTTCGGTCAGCGGTCGCTGGCTCAGCACCAGCTCGCCGATCACCTGCTGGCGTTCGGCGCGCACCCGCTCCTCCCGCTCGTCCCAGTCGAACCACTGGCGCTCGCTCACCAGCTCCGGCAGCAGACGCGCCAGCTCATCCAGCTCTATCGGTTCGGCGATAAAGATACGGCTGCCGCGATCGTTCTGCCCCATCTCGATGGCGATAAGGGCCCCTTGTCCCTGACAGGGATGACCTTCTACCAGATCGCAGCTCACCCCACCACTGAGTTGATAGCGACTGCCGCTACGCAGTTTGCCGATGCGATCCGGCCAGGCGAGGGCACAGAGCAGCCCCAGCCACTGGCCCTGCGCAGTGGCAGGGCGGGCGCCAAGCCGTTCAAACCAGCGGGCAGCGTTCTGGCGCAGGGCGTTTTGACGGCGGTGGAACAGCACAGAGAGGCGCTCCGATCCTCGCAGATCTTCTTCCTGCAACGCCACCAGATAAGCGGCATCGGCGACAATCCCTGTCAGACCTTCAGCTTCCAGCTCGCGGGCGCGCAGCAGCATGCGGGCGAGACGAGGGTGGGTACCGAAGGCCGCCATGGCGCGGCCAGCGGCAGTGAGTTGTTGCTCACCCTCCGGCTTCATGGCGCCAAGAGCCACCAGCAGCCGCTGGGCGCTGGCCACCGCAGCGGCGGGGGGCATGTCCAGCAGCGGCAGATCTTCCACCTTGGCGCCCCACTGGGCGGCGTCCAGCAGCAGGCCGGTCAGCTCCTGAGTGAGAATATCTGGCGGGCTCTGCTCGGCGAGCCGCTCCTGCACCTCGCTGTTCCAGAGCCGGTAGCAGGCGCCGGGGCCGAGACGGCCAGCACGGCCTGCCCGCTGGGTGGCGGAGGATTTGGCTATCTGGCGTGTCTCCAGTCGGGTGACACCGCTTTTCAGATCATAGGAGGCCCGTCGTTCCAGCCCGCTATCGATCACCACCGAAATCCCCTCGATGGTGAGGGAGGTCTCCGCCACATTGGTGGTGAGCACCAGCTTACGGCGGCCCGCAGGCGCCGGTTCGATGGCCGCCTGCTGGGCCGCCATATCGAGGCGGCCGTAGAGGGGGGCGAGGGTCACGTCGTCCGGCAGTTTGTCTGCCAACCACTGCGCCAACTGCTCGATCTCACCCTGTCCCGGCAGAAAGACCAGCAGGCTGCCATCTTGCTCGGCCAGCGCTTCGAGTACCACGGCGCCGACCTGCGGCTCCAGCCACTGCTGGCGATTGGCGGGGCGGTAGTGATAGTCGATGGGAAAACCACGCCCCTCGGAGCGAACCACAGGGGCATCCGGCAGCAAGGTCTCGAGTGCCATGCCATCCAGGGTAGCGGACATCACCAGGAGCTTGAGATCATCGCGCAATCCCTGCTGGCTCTCGATAGCGAAGGCCAGCGCGGTATCGGCGTGCAGGCTGCGTTCATGGAACTCATCGAAGATCACCAGCGAAACGCCAGTAAGCTCGGGATCCTGCTGCAACATCCGGGTCAGCACCCCTTCGGTGACGATCTCGAGCCGGGTTGCTGCGCTGGTGCGGCTCTCGCCACGCACTCGCAGGCCGATGCGCTCGCCCACCTTCTCCCCCAGCTGACGGGCCAGAAAAGTGGCGATATTGCGCGCAGCCAGCCGCCTTGGTTCCAGCATGATGATGCGGCCGGGCAGCCGGTTCTGACGCACCAGCTCCAGCGGCAGCAGGGTCGATTTGCCCGCGCCGGGGGGCGCCTGCAGGATCACGCGGGTGTGGCTGTCGAGGGCGGCAAAGAGTTCGGGCAATACCGAAACGATGGGGAGCTGGGACAAAGCGATGAGCACCTTCTGTGGCAACCGGTAAAACGGCGCCTATTCTGCCACAGCCGCCCGCGCCACCGTGAGTGGATGTGCGGATATGGCCACTCGGGCGGGAGGCTGGCGAGACATGGCCGGATAGCTGCCATAGAATGGGCCCATCCAATGAGCGTGAAAAAGGCATTATCACCACATGGCCAAACTCTTCTTTGCCCTGCCCGTCAAGGAGCTCGCTCCCGAGCTCATCGCCTGGCGCGATCAGCTGCCCTGGCCCGGTCAGCCGGTGCCGCAAGCCAACCTTCATCTGACCCTCGCCTTTCTGGGGGAAGCGGACGAGTTGACCACCCGCCGCCTGATCGCCGCCGTGGAGCGTCAGCACTGTCCGCCGCTCTCCATCAGGCTGGATGAGACCGGCTGGTTCAGCCGGGCCAAGGCTGCCTGGATTGGCCCGAAGGAGTGGCCCAACGAGCTGACCGTGCTGGCAAAGGCGCTGCGCCGCCACGGCGAGAAGTTGCGTCTTGGCAATGGCGAGCAGGGTTATCGCCCCCACGTCACCCTGTCGCGCAAGGCGGGTGAGGCCCCTGCACCACTGCCTGCCCCCGATTTTCTGCTGCAGGCCGATGAGTTCTGCCTCTATCAATCCGTCTCGACCCCGGACGGGGTGCGCTACGAGCCGCTTGCCTGCTGGCCGCTGCGTGCCCGGGTAAAAGAAGACGCGCGGAGGGCTAACCCGTGATCTTTGATCCCCCCCTGCAATCGGGCCAGCTGGTGGCCCGCTACAAGCGCTTTCTGACCGATGTGCAACTCGATAACGGCGAGGTCATTACCATCCACTGCGCCAACACCGGTGCCATGACCGGTTGTGCCGATCCGGGCACCCGGGTCTGGTACTCCACCTCCGATAACCCCAAGCGCAAGCTGCCCAACAGCTGGGAGATCGCCGAGAGCCCGGCGGGCCACTTTATCTGCGTCAACACGGCGCGCGCCAACCAGATCGCCCGGGAGTTGATCGAGCAGGAGGCTATCGCTCCGCTGGCGGGTTACAGCCGGTTGCGCACCGAGGTGAAGTATGGCGAAGAGAACAGTCGCATCGATCTGTTGCTGGAAGATGACGAGAAGGGCAATTGTTACATCGAGGTAAAATCGGTCACCCTGCTCGACGAACGTGAACATCCGGGTATGGGCTACTTCCCCGATGCAGTCACCGCCCGTGGTGCCAAGCATTTGCGCGAGTTGATGGCGATGAAAGCGGCGGGCCACAGGGCCGTGCTGCTATTTATGGTGTTGCACTCCGGAATAAGCCGGATGCGCCCTGCAACCCATATAGATCCGCACTATAGTCTGCTAATTGAGCAGGCAATCGCGGCGGGGGTTGAAATTTTATGCTATCGGCCCCATGTTGGGGTGCAAGGCATGGTGGCTCAAGGGTTTATCCCGTTTGAATCTGGTCACCTGTTACCCGAGGGGAGTGCATAAATATTGGAGTGGGTAACATTATTGGTACGGCTCGTTTGCTTACCCGTTACCCTTCTGCTATAGATGTCGCCCTCAATTTATGGATGGCACGGGTAGCGTGCTGAATTAGGAGACAGGGCATGCCAACAGGCGAAAACAGGAAATCTCTGGGCCCCCTGGCCATTGCGGGTGTCGCGCCTTACCAGGAAAAGCCGGGTGAGGAGTACATGAATGACCAACAAAAGGCGCATTTTCGCAAGATCCTGGGTGCCTGGCGCAACCAACTGATGCAGGAAGTTGATCGTACCGTCGACCATATGAAAGACGAGGCTGCCAACTTCCCGGATCCCGTGGATCGTGCCGCGCAAGAAGAAGAGTTCGCTCTTGAACTGCGTACCCGCGACCGTGAACGCAAGCTGATCAAGAAGATCGAGAAGACCTTGCAGCTGCTTGAAGACGATGATTTCGGTTACTGCGAACATTGCGGTATCGAGATCGGTATCCGTCGTCTGGAAGCCCGTCCGACTGCCGACCTCTGTGTCGATTGCAAGACGCTGGCCGAGATCAAGGAAAAACAGATGGCCGGTTGATCCCGACCCTCTGGTATATGAAAAAGGGAGCTCGCGGGCTCCCTTTTTTATTGAGCTTTTGGCGGTCGCGCCCCAGAATGCAGCCTCAATGAATCGCTTACCCGAACAGTCATGCCAGTGAATCCCCCGTCCTCACCCCTTGCGCGCCCCTATGTCGGCCGCTTTGCTCCCTCACCCTCAGGCCCGCTTCATTTCGGTTCGCTGATCGCCGCCCTCGGCAGCTTTTTGCAGGCCAGAGCGCAGCAGGGACGCTGGTTGGTACGCATCGAAGATATAGATCCGCCGCGGGAAATGGCAGGGGCAGCGAACCTGATCCTCAAGACTCTTGAGGCATATGGCCTCGAGTGGGATGGGGAGGTGATGTTCCAGAGCGCGCGCCATGGCCGTTATGACGAGATCATCGACCAGCTCTATCGGGCGGGAGACCTCTACTGGTGCCGCTGCACCCGGCGCGAAATCATGGCCGCGGGCGGTCTCTACGGCGGCCACTGCCGCACGCTGGGGCTTGCGGCCGAAGGTTGCGCCGCCCGGCTGCGCCAGCACCATCCGGTCTACCACTTCGACGATCGCTTGCAGGGCCATATCGCGGTACCGGCGGCGCTCGCCGAGGAGGATTTCATTATCCGTCGCCGCGACGGGCTCTACGCCTACAACCTGGCGGTGGTGGTGGATGATATGGACAGCGGCATCACCGAGATAGTGCGCGGCGCCGATCTGCTGGAGCCCACGGTGCGCCAGATTGCCCTCTACCAGACCCTGGGGGCAGCGGTGCCGGACTGGGTGCATTTGCCGCTGGCGGTGCTGGCCGACGGCAACAAGCTCTCCAAGCAGAACCATGCGCCGGCGCTGGCGCTCGATGAGGTGCGCCCGGCCCTGTGGCAGGCGCTGCACTTCCTCGGCCAGTGTCCGCCGCCCGAGCTGATGGCGAGCCGGATCGACGAGATCATCGAATGGGGCATCGCCAACTGGCAGCTAGAACGGGTGCCCGCCAGCGAGAAAATCCCGCTGGGCCTTGAGTAAAAAGAGCCGGTTTTCGTGTAATAAGGCGTGAGCTGGGCGCTGATAGACCGCTATTTTCGCTGGCAGACGGTTTCATGCGGGATCAATTGTCAGCACGGTTTTTCATTTGGTTAGGCGTGAGCTATCATAGGCCGCTATTTTTTGGCCTCCCGTCAATTTAGAAGTCATGAAGAGGTGTACCATTTTTTCCCAGATCGCAAACTTTTGCCGCAAGGTGCTCGGCAAGGAAGACGGCGAGCAGTCGGTGGAATCCCCCATTCCAGCCCGTGTCGCCGGTCAACGTCGTACCTTAAGCCGTGATCAGCACCCTATTTCGCGCAAAGAGATCAGCGAGAATGCACTCAAGGTGCTCTATCGCCTGAACAAAGGGGGCTATGAGGCCTACCTGGTCGGCGGCGGAGTCCGGGATCTGCTGCTCGGGAAGACGCCCAAGGATTTCGACATCGCAACCGATGCGACGCCGGAGCAGATCAAGGCGCTGTTCAGCAACTGCCGCCTGATTGGCCGTCGTTTCCGCCTGGCCCACATTGTCTTTGGTCGTGACGTGATCGAAGTGGCCACCTTCCGGGGTCACCACCATCAGGTCAATACCAGCAAACATGTGTCGGCCCAGTCTGATGAAGGCATGCTGCTGCGCGACAACGTCTACGGCACCATCGAAGAGGATGCCGAGCGCCGCGACTTTACCGTCAACGCCCTCTACTACAGCGCCAAAGATTTCACCCTGCACGATTTCGAAGGGGGTCTGGAAGATCTGGCCGAGCGCAAGCTTGAGCTGATCGGCGATCCCGAGACCCGTTATCGTGAAGATCCGGTGCGGATGCTGCGCGCCGTGCGCTTTGCCGCCAAGCTGGATATGACCATCAGCCCGCGTACCGCCGCCCCCATCAAGGAGCTGGCGCCGCTGCTGCAAGACATACCGGCTGCCCGCCTGTTTGAGGAGACCCTCAAGCTGTTCCTAGCTGGCGACGGTCTGGCGACCTACAAACTGCTGCGCGAGTATGGTCTGTTCCAGCAGCTCTTCCCGCAAGTGGCTGCGCTGTTTACCCCGCACGGCAACTCGCCCTACGAGCAGTTTATCGAGCAGGCGCTGATCGATACCGACACCCGCGTTCGTGAAGACAAGCGCGTCACTCCCGCCTTCCTCTACGCCACCCTGCTGTGGGGCTGCGTCGAGGCCCGTGGTCGGGTGCTGGAGAACGAGAGCGGCCTGCCCTGGTATGACGCCTTCATGCTGGCGATCAACGAGGTGCTCGACAATCAGGTGCGGATCATCGCCGTTCCCCGCCGTTTCACCACAGATGTCCGTGACATCTGGGCACTGCAACAGCGGCTGACCCGTCGTCAGGGCAAGCACCCCGAGCGCGCCATGGAGCACCCCAAGTTCCGCGCGGCGTTCGACTTCCTGTTGCTGCGCAACCGGGTCGAGCGCGGTCTCGGCGAGCTGGCCAGCTGGTGGGAGCGCTATGTCGCCTCCAATCCGGATGTGCGCCCGCAACTGCAGCGTGAAGCGACCCGTCGCCCGGCCAGCGGTGAGCGCGGCGAGGCTCGCAGCCACGATGGCGAGAAGCGCAGCAGCAACAGCCGCAACCGTCGTCGCCCCCGTCGCCGCAAACCGAAAGTGGCCGAGTGACAACAGACGTGATGACCGAGGTCTTCATCGCCATTGGTTCCAACCTGTCTGACCCGCTGGGTCAGGCTCGTCGCGCCGTTGCCGCCCTGGCAAGGTTGCCGGAATCTGTGCTGGTGGAGGCCTCGTCGTTTTACAGCAGCCGCCCCATGGGCCCTGCTGACCAGCCGGACTACGTCAATGCCGTGGCCCGGCTCAATACCCGGCTCGCGCCCCTTGCGCTGCTGGATCAATTACAAAAAATCGAGCTGGAACAGGGACGTGTGCGCAAAGATGAGCGGTGGGGGCCGAGAACTCTGGATCTCGATCTGCTGCTCTATGGGGATCAGGTGATCAACCATGAGCGCCTGATCGTACCCCACTACGGCATGAAGGAGCGGGAGTTCGTGCTGCTGCCCCTTGCCGAAATTGCGCCTGCTCTGGTGCTGCCCTGCGGCACCCCGCTCGCCCTACTGGTTGCCCGCTGCCCGCACAATGATTTGGCCATCATTGCCCCGCGTGCAGACGTACAGGAGCCTCTATGAGCAAGATCACCACCGCCAGCCTGCTGAAGATGAAGCAGGAAGGTCAAAAGTTCACCGCCATCACCGCCTATGATGCTACCTTTGCCAAGCTGTTCGACGACGAGGGGGCCCACGTGCTGCTCATCGGCGATTCACTGGGCATGGTGCTGCAAGGGGGTCAGGATACCCTGGCGGTCAACATGGATGAGATGGTCTATCACACCCGCTGTGTGGCGCGCGGTGCCAGCAAGGCACTGGTGGTCGCCGATATGCCGTTCATGAGCTACGCCACCCCCGAGCAGACTTACCAGAACGCCGCCCGCCTGATGGCGGCCGGTGCCCGCATGGTGAAGATGGAAGGGGGCGACTGGCTCTGTGACTCCATCCGCCACCTTACCCGCAACGGGGTGCCGGTGTGCGGTCACCTCGGCCTCACCCCGCAATCCGTTCATGTCTTTGGCGGCTTCAAGGTGCAGGGGCGCGATGAGTTTCAGGCGCAGGAGATCTACCGTCAGGCCCTCGAACTGCAAGCGGCCGGTATCCAGCTGCTGGTGCTCGAGTGTGTGCCCACTGCGCTGGCCGAGCGAATCACCAAGGCGCTTCGCATCCCGGTGATCGGCATTGGTGCCGGCCCCGCGACCGACGGTCAGATTTTGGTGATGCACGATGCCTTTGGCGTCACCTCCGGCTATGTGCCCAAGTTCACCAAGAACTTCCTGGCCGAGACCGGTGATGTGCGTGCCGCCATCCGCCTCTATGTCCAGCAGGTGAGCGAGGGGAGTTTCCCCGGCCCGGAGCACTGCTTCAACTGATCCTGGCTGTTGCATGATGGGGGCTGCGGCCCCCGTCTCTGCTTGTCAGCCTCGCACAGTTAATCCGTATAGCTAATCCGTATCTTATTGATTCATCTAAAGGTGAACTGCTGATAGCCATGTTCGTGCCCCATCCCGCCCGAGCGCTACCGGTAGATGCAACCCGTCTCTCTTTTTGATTTATCGGAAGGTGAACTGCTGATGTTGGTCGTAAATAATCCCGTCGTTCTGCGTGAGCAGATCAGCCAATGGCGCCGTGAAGGGCGTGCCATCGCATTCGTGCCCACCATGGGCAACCTGCATCAGGGCCACCTGACGCTGGTGAAAGAGGCGCACAGCCACGCCGAGAAGGTGGTGGTCAGCATCTTCGTCAACCCGATGCAGTTCGACAAGGCCGAGGATCTTGCCAACTACCCGCGCACTCTGGAGCAGGATTGCGCTGCGCTGGAAGCGGCCGGTGTCGATATGGTATTCACCCCGACGCCGGAGATCATGTATCCGCAGGGGCTGGCCAGCCAGACCTTCGTCGAGGTGCCGGGTCTCTCCAATCTGCTGGAGGGGGCGCTGCGTCCGGGTCACTTCCGCGGGGTCAGCACCGTCGTCACCAAGCTGTTCAATCTGGTACAGCCGGATGTGGCCTGCTTTGGCCAGAAGGATTACCAGCAGTTGGCGCTTATTCGCAAGATGGTGGCCGACATGGCGATGCCCATAGAGATCGTCGGCGTACCCACCGTGCGGGCCGAAGACGGGCTGGCGCTCTCTTCCCGCAACGGCTACCTGACTGCCGCCGAGCGGGCCATTGCCCCCGAGCTGGCGCGCACCATGAACTGGATCGCCGAGCAGATCGAAGCGGGTGACCACCACCTGCCCTCCTTGGTGGCGCAGGCCAGCCAGCGCCTCGACAACGCCGGTTTTCGTACCGATGCCATCGACATCGTCGATGCCGCCACCCTCGAATCCGCCACTGACGAGAGCGCGCAGCTGGTGATCCTGATGGCTGCTTATCTCGGCAAGGCCCGCCTTATCGACAACCGCGTCGTCACCGTAAAGAAGTAATTCCCCCGATTGTCAGCGGACGCCTTCCCGGGCGTCCGCTGCTTTTTCACGCCTGCCATTTGGCGTTTTCCCCCGCGACCCTGCTCGCACCCGCTGTTTTCTCGCTCCACAATCGGCCCTGATGGCCGTTACAGGTGTTTATTTATGTTTACCTTGTTTGCTTCGTTGCTCTTCTGTCTGCTCTGTTTTGCCCTGACCCGGCTGCCCGCCACGGTGCCGCTGTCGCGCAAGGTGCTCGCCGGTCTGCTGCTGGGGGGGCTGTTTGGTCTCGGTCTGCAACTGGGCTGGGGCGCCGATGATGCCGGTGTCCAGCAGACCCTTGAGTGGGTCAATATCGTTGGCGGCGGCTATGTCAGCCTGCTCAAGGTGGTGATGATGCCGCTGGTGTTCACCTCCATCCTCTCCGCCATCAACAAGCTGGAGCAGGCCCAGTCCCTCGGCAAGATCAGCGCCGTGCTGATCGGCTCCATGCTGACCCTGGTGATGATCGCCGGTGTGGTAGGGATGAGCATTACCCACCTGAGCGGCCTTACCGCCACCGGGCTGTTGAGCCACGGCAGCGACGCGGCAGCCCTGCAACAGAGCATGAGCACCATCGACAGTGCCCAGACCCTACCGGCTCTGCTGCTCTCGCTGGTGCCCACCAACTTTGCTGCTGATATGGCGGGTAGTCGCGGCCTCTCGGTGATCGGGGTGGTGATCTTCACCGTGCTGGCCGGGGTTGCCCTGCTGCAGATGAAGGCGGAGCATCCAGAGGCCGGTGCTCGCGCCGCTGTGGCCATCGACACCCTGCAACTGTGGGTGATGAAGATGGTGCGGGTGGTGATAGCGCTCACCCCCTATGGCGTGATGGCGCTGATTGCCCGAGTGGTGGCCCACTATCCGCTGAGCGAGATCCTTAATCTGCTCGGCTTTATTCTGGTCTGCTATGTCGCCATTCTGGCGATGTTTGCGGTACACATGATGATCCTGCTGCTGATCGGTCAGAACCCGCTGCACTACCTGCGGGAAGTATGGGGCGTGCTCACTTTCGCTTTTATCTCCCGCAGCAGTGCCGCCTCCATTCCGCTCAGTATCGAGACCCAGCAGCGCCTTGGCGTGCCCGCCAGCATCGCCAATTTCGCCGCCTCATTCGGTGCCAATCTGGGTCAGAACGGCTGCGCCGGCATCTACCCGGCCATGATGGTGGCGATGATTGCCCCCATGCTCGGCATTAATCCGTTCGATCCGCTGTTCCTGCTGACTCTGCTGCCGGTGATTGCGCTGGGTTCCATCGGGGTGGCTGGCGTCGGCGGTGGCGGCACCTTCGCCGCGCTGATCGTGCTCTCCACTCTCAACTTCCCCATCGCGCTGGTGGGGGTGATGATCGCCATCGAGCCGCTGGTGGATATGGGCCGTACCGCTCTCAACGTCAACGGCTCCATCATGGCGGCGATGATCACCAAGCGCCTGCTGGGCAAACAGCAGCTGGCCGAGACGCAGGTGCTGGAGCAGCAGGCCGCCAGCTAACCCCGAGCGTTACCTAATATGAAAGAAGCCCGCAGTTGCGGGCTTCTTTCATATCGGCTGTGTTGCCTTGTGGGCAAACGCGGTTATTCGGCAGAGACGGGGTAACCGGCTCCTTTCCAGGCGAAGATGCCGCCCGGCACCCGATAGACCTGTTGATAGCCCTGAATCACCGCCCAGGCGGCAGCGTTGTGGCTGCGGCCGCACTTGACGAAGCCGCAGTAGATCACCACAGGGCGGGACTTGTCTTCACCCAGCAGCGCCTGGAACTGCTCCGGTGTACCGCTTCCCTCGACGATCTCGCTCCAGTTGTCGCCAGCTTTGGCCTCTTTCACAAAGACAAAGTTTTTGGCCCCCGGAATGTGCTCTTTCTTGTAGGAGTCCTCATAGGGCATGGTGTCGATGATCACCAGCTCCTCGCCCTTGTCCATCCGGGTTTTCAACTCGGCCACGGTCAGCAGCTGATAGCCCCCCTGCTGCGCCTCCTGTGCCAGCTGCACAGCCGATTGTTCCAGCTTCACCTCCTGCTCGAACTGGTTGTCGCCACAGCCCGCGAGGGCAAAGCTGGCGGCGATCAGCGAGGCCACCAGAGTGCGGGATCGCAATGTCATCATGTCACTACTCCTTTAGTACGGGAAAAACGGGAACGGGAAAAACGGGGCGGGAAGTTCGCAGCAGGGCGCCCGCAAGCGTCAGTAGCAGCAGATCCCGCACAATAGCTTCCGGCAACGAGCTGAGATCAGCCCTGCCAAGACAGCCGCAAGAGATGTCGAGCCCGATGGCAACGCCATAGCCCAACACCGGAATAAACAGGGTGAGCAACCCGATCACCAGCCACAATCCCCAGCGCCGGTTGGCGATGACTGCAAGCCCTGCGCAGAGCTCAAGGACAATCAGCCCCCAGGCGGCGAGTGGCAGCAACGGCGGCCAGAGCAGGCCAAAGGCGCCGATCTGCTCGATGAACAGGGCGGGGGAGGCCAGCTTGAACCCGGCGGAGGCGAGAAAGAATCCCCCCAGCGCCAGCCTGGCCAGCATGCGCAGATAAACAGCCATGGGATAGCTCTTTATCATCCATGACTCCGACTGCCAACCACAGGGCTTTGCTTTGCCATGGCTGGGCCATCGGCCTGGTAGCGGGCCAGCTCCTGATAGTCGCCGTCCGCTTCGCAGCGAAAGACGGCTGCGGTTTCGCCGCGCTGACACCAGTTCTGCCATTCATCTGGCGAGCAGTGGAGGCGAATGGCGAGGCCGCAGCCAGCGCTGAGCCGGCGCGGCACGTCGCAGACCCGAAACGACTGGCCGTGCAGCTCCAGCCGCTTGCGCAGCCTGACCGTACCGAGGGTGGAGTGGAACAGGTAGAGGAACTCTTCGTTCATGACTTGCCTCCCGCCATGGCGCGCGCGCCAAACAGCGCGGCCCCCAGCGCACCGGCAAATTGGGCGTCCGGGTGGGTGGCCACGTCGCAGCCCAACCCTTCGGCCAGATAGTGGCGGAAGGTGGCGCAGTGGCTGACGCCGCCGGTAAAGAGCACTGTCGGTCTGGTACCGAGGCGGCCGATAAAGTTGGCACTGCGCCGGGCCATTGATCGGACGATGCCGGCCAGGATCGACTCGGCCGGAATGCCCGCCGAGCGCAGGCTAATCGCCTCCGATTCGGCAAACACGGTACACATGCTGCTGATGTCGTGGGGCTCTGCGCCCTCCAACAGCTCGTCGAGCTGCTCGACCCGTGCCCCCAGAGTGCGGGTGATCACCTCGAGAAAGCGACCGGTACCGGCGGCGCACTTGTCGTTCATCAGAAAGTCGGTGAGATTGCCCTCGCTATCGAGCTGGATCACCTTGCTGTCCTGCCCGCCGATGTCGATGACGGTGTGTACCGACGGGCAGAGCAGGCGAGCCCCCAGCCCATGGCAGGAGATCTCGGTGACCCGGCGATCGGCGAACGACGCCAGATCGCGGCCATAGCCGGTCAGGGTCAGGTGGGGGCGCTCTGGCAAATCGGCCGAGAGCTCCTCCCAGCCTTGCTCGATGGCAGCCAGCGGACGAAAGGGGGTCGGCACCATAAAACGGCGGACGATACGCCCGCCATCCTTGTGGTCGAACAGGATCCCCTTGGTCGCGGTGGAGCCCGAGTCAATCCCGATGGAGAGTGACACGGCGCCTCCTCACAGCATTTCGATAAAGGCGGCCAGCCGGGTGGCCAGTTGTCCCTTGTCGGCGCTGGAGTAGTCGGTCTCGACCGCCATGTAGGGGATGCCGTGGCGTTCGCGCACATGGCGCTTGATGGCGAGCGACTCCACCGCATAGGTGTGGCAGGCCTGCAGGATCAGATCGATCACCCCGTCTGCCTGATACTCCTCCACCATCTGGCTCAGCAGATTCATGCGCTGGTGGTTGGGGGAGATGCAGGAGCAGCCGATGGCCAGATACTTGTCGGTTAAGGCATCGAAAGGGTCACCCTGTTCGCTGACGCACTGCTCGGTCGCCTTGGCGCCGGTGCAGTTCTCGTAACCCACCACCCAGCCACCGTGCTCCTCGATGAGGCGCACCACCTTGTCGGCCGCGCCGCCGATGGGACAGCCGGTGATGAGGATACGTGGGCGGGCATCGAGCCGCTTGCCCTCGGCATACTCGGTCTTGATGCGGCGGGTCATCTCCTGCAGCTCGCTGATGAGCTGCTCCTTGTCGAAGCGGAAGGTGGCGCCATAGACCACCTTGAGCAGGTCGGTGCCGCTCAGCGCCGGCGGGTTGAGCTGACCCAGCCGATAGAAGTCGGCCAGCGCGCGGCGCTCGCGGTTCTTCAGCACGATGGCGTCGCGCAGCGCCTGCTCGCTAATGGGTTGGCCGAACTGCTGCTCCAGCAACTCCTTGAAGCGGACGATTTCGCTGCGCCACAGGGTGCGGGAGGCTTCGTCATCGGCACGGTTGGGCAACTGCATCACGTGCACCGGTTTGAACTCGGCCATGTACTCGTACATCTTCTTCTTACCGTCGCAGGTGGTTTCCCCCACCACCAGATCGGAGAAGTAGAAGTAGGGGCACTTGTCGGTCTTGCCGAACCCGTAGCTGCTCTTGATCAGCGGGCAGAGGTTGCGGGGCAGATCTTTCTCGGCCTCCTCGATGGTCTCGTCGCTGGTGGAGCAGAGCGATACCACCACGGCGCCGGCGGCCATCGCCACCTCCTGCGGCATAAAGGTGCAGTAGGTGCCGACCAGGGGGATCTGTCGCTCCTTGAGTGCCATCACAGCCAGAAAGCCCTGCCGACGGGCATCAGAAAAACTATCGAAAATGGCTGGCAACTCGGTGATAAGTGACATAGGCGATCCTGCCCTGATGAGAGAAATGAAGAGACGGACGAGCCATCCGTGACGGCACATCCAACCGCGAGAATTATACCTTTGGGGGTAATTCGAAAGTTGCGGTGGATCACAAGGTGTCAGGTAAATCCTTAATAACAGGCAGGTTATTGAGAGGGGGGCTAGTTGGTTGAAGTGGCAGCATTTGGAGGGAGATAAAAAACGGGCACCGCGAGGTGCCCGTTTTGGTCATCAGTGGCGCAGGCCGGTGCCGCGCGAGATAAGCCACCATGCCAGACCGTAGAGAGCCACGATAAAGCCGATGATGATGAGGTAGGCGGTGCCGAGCGGCACGTCGGAGATCCCGAGGAAGCCGTAACGGAACGCGTTCACCATGTAGATGATGGGGTTCACCTGGGAGACGCCCTGCCAGAAGGGGGGTAGCAGGCTGATGGAGTAGAACACCCCGCCCAGATAGGTGAGCGGCGTCAGCACGAAGGTGGGGATGATGCTGATGTCGTCGAAGGTCTTGGCAAACACCGCGTTGATGAGGCCGCCCAGCGAGAAGAGGATCGCGGTGAGCAGCACGGTCACGCAGACGCTGAACAGGTGGTGGATCTGCAGCGGCACGAAGAAGAGCGACACTAGGGTGACAATGAGGCCGACGCAGAGGCCGCGCGCCACGCCACCGCCCACGTAGCCGGCGATGATGACGTAGTTGGGCACTGGTGCCACCAGCAGCTCCTCCACGTTGCGCTGGAACTTGGCGCTGAAGAAGGAGGAGGCGACGTTGGAGTAGGAGTTGGTGATCACCGACATCATGATGAGGCCGGGCACGATGAACTCCATGTAGGTGAAGCCGCCCATGTCACCGATGCGCGAACCGATCAGGTTGCCGAAGATGACGAAGTAGAGGCTCATGGTGATGGCGGGCGGCACCAGGGTCTGGATCCAGATCCGGGTAAAGCGACTCACCTCTTTGGCCAGGATGCTCTTGAAGGCGATGTAGTAAGTGGTCAGGTTCATGCTTTTCTCCCCTCTTCGACCAGGGTGACAAACAGCTCTTCCAGCCGGTTGGCCTTGTTGCGCATGCTCAGCACCTGCACCTGCTGGTTCGAGAGCTGCTCGAACAGGCTGTTGAGCGACTGGCTCTTGTCGAGATCAACTTCCAGGGTGCGCTCATCCGGCATGCGGCCGTTGAATTCGGGCACATTCGGCACGGCAGAACCAGGCGCCAGATCGAGCAGGAAGGTCTCGCGACCCAGCTTGCCCAGCAGGTTTTTCATGCTGGTGTTCTCGATCAGACGACCCTTGTCGATGATGCCGATGTTGCGGCACAGCATCTCGGCCTCTTCCAGATAGTGGGTGGTGAGGATGATGGTGACACCCTGCTCGTTGAGATCCTTGAGGAAGCTCCACATGGAGCGGCGGATCTCGATATCGACCCCGGCGGTCGGTTCATCGAGGATCAGCAGTTTGGGCTCGTGCATCAGGGCGCGGGCGATCATCAGACGGCGCTTCATGCCGCCGGAGAGGGTGCGGGCCGGCATGTCGCGCTTCTCCCACAGATCGAGCTGGCGCAGGTACTTTTCGGCGCGGATCTTGGCTTCCGCCTTGGGCACGCCGTAGAAACCGGCCTGATGGGTGACGATCTGGATCACCTTCTCGAACTGGCTGAAGTTGAACTCCTGCGGCACCAGTCCGAGCTGGGCCTTGGCCTGTTCCAGATCGCTGTCGATGTCGTAGCCAAACACCTTCACCTTGCCGGCGCTCTTGTTCACCAGCGAGCTGATGATGCCGATGGTGGTAGATTTGCCCGCGCCGTTCGGGCCGAGCAGGGCGAAGAAGTCCCCCTGCTTGACGGTAAGATCAATGCCTTTAAGAGCTTCAACGCCCCCCTGATAGGTCTTTTTCAGGCCGCTGATTTCCAGTGCGTTCATTGCAACCTCTGTGATGGTTGAATCCGGCTCGATACAGAAAAGGCGGCCAAGGCCGCCTGCACAAAGTAAAGGGCACAAGGCCACTTCACCCGTGATAGTCCTGAACCTGGCTTACTCCTGGGGTACCACTTTGCCGATGAAGGGCAGGTTGCGGTACTTCTGGGCGTAGTCGATGCCACAGCCGACCACGAATTCGTCCGGGATGGCGAAGCCGACCCAGTCGACCGGCACCTGCACTTCGCGGCGGGAGGGTTTGTCCAGCAGGGTGCAGATGGCCAGGGATTTCGGCTCGCGCAGGGAGAGGATCTCGCGCACCTTGTTGAGGGTGTAACCGGTATCGATGATGTCTTCCACGATCACCACATCCTTGCCCTTGATGTCGTCGTCCAGGTCTTTGAGGATGCGGACGTCACGGGTGCTGTGCATGCCGGAGCCGTAGCTGGAGGCGGTCATGAAGTCCAGGGTGATGGGCAGCTGGCACTGGCGGCAGAGGTCGGCCAGGAAGATGCAGGAACCGCGCAGCAGCGCAATCATTACGACTTCGTCAGAACCCTGATAGCGGGCGGTGATCTCTTCACCCAATTTGGCGATCCGGGCGGCGACTTCAGCCTCGGAGATCATCACCTCGACGGTGTGTTTCATCACTTACTCCCATAAGGCCAAAGGGGATTTGGCCGTTCATGAATATCAAAACCGATGATTCTACCACTCATGTTGAAGGGTGCTAGAGATACGTGGTGCTTTTATCAGCTTATTTTAATTGATAGAGTTAGCAGGCACTCAGGCATGATTAGTTAAAATACTATAAACACCATAATCAATAACTATTAGATGATAAAAACTATGGAACCACGCGCAGAAATAAGACGTCGTACCCGGCTGTCGCCGGAAGCTCGTCGCTCCCAATTGATGGAATGTGCCATCGAGGTGTTCTCCCGCCGCGGTATTGGTCGTGCTGGCCACGCCGAAATTGCCGAGCAGGCCAAGGTCTCTGTTGCCACTGTCTTCAACTATTTCAACACCCGCGAGGAGTTGGTAGATGAGGTATTGGCCGAGATCGAACGTTTCGTGAACCAGATGTTGTCGCAGGCATACAGTGGCAATGGTTCAATGTTCGACAAGATCAAGCGCCATGTGAGCTTGTCTGTCGATGCGGCCTACGACCAGCCCGATTACGCAGGTATCTGGCTGGAGTGGAGTTCCTCGGTTCGGGAAGAGGTATGGCCCCGCTATACCCGGCTGCTCGATCAGTGCCTTGAGCTGATCGCCAGCGAACTGCAAACCGCCATGGATGCAGGGGAGATCACCAGCGTGCTGTCGGCACAGGATCTGGCCCGCTCTTTGACCGGTTTTGGCTATGTGATGATGCAGATGATCAATCAACCCCAGCGCCCGGCGCGCGAAGAGGTGACTGATTTCCTGTTCAAGTACGTGACGGCACCTATTCAGGCTTGCTGATACGGCTTAACGAAAAAAGGCGCCCCTCATCAAGGGGCGCCTTTTTTTATCCGCTTTGTCTGGCCTGCTCAGCCGTGTCCATAGCCCCAGCGGTGGGTCAGCTCATGCTCGACACCCAGATGATCGAGGATGCGGGCGACCATAAAGTCCACCAGATCCGCAATGCTCTTTGGCTCATGGTAGAAGCCGGGCGCGGCGGGCATGATGGTCACCCCGAGCCGCGCCAGTTTCAGCATGTTCTCCAGATGGATCGCCGAGAAGGGGGTTTCGCGGGGCACCAGGATCAGCTGGCCACGCTCCTTGATCACCACGTCCGCCGCCCGTTCCAGCAGGTTGTCCGAGGTGCCGTTGGCAATGGCCGAGACGGTGCCCATGGAGCAGGGGCAGACCACCATCTGCTTGGGCGCGGCCGAACCGGAGGCGACCGGCGAGAACCACTCCTCCTTGCCGCAGGCCACGATCTGCCCATCGATGGCGCCATATTGGCGACAGAGATAAGCAGAGAGCTCTTTCGGCGAGCCGGGCCAATCCTGCTGCTGCTCGGTTTTGAGTACCACACGAGCCGCCGAGGAGGCGAGCAGATAGACCCGATAGTCCGCCTGCACCAGACACTGGAGCAGGCGCAGGGCGTAGGGGGCGCCGGAGGCGCCGGTCAGCGCCAGTGTGATCGCTTTGTTCATAGTTCGCCGTGGTAATCCTTGAGGCGGGCGATCAGCTTGTCATGAATGCCACCGAAGCCGCCGTTGCTCATGATCAGAATATGGTCGCCATCACGGCTCTCGGCCACCAGCCGGTTGATCAGGGTCTCCAGATCGTTGAACACCTTGGCCGGTCGGGTCATATGGGCAGTCACTTCGCCGAGATCCCAGCCGATGTTGGGAGGCTGGAAGAAGAATACCTCGTCAGCACCATCGAAGCAGCCGGCCAGCTCCTCCTTGTGTACCCCCAGTTTCATGGTGTTGGAGCGCGGCTCCAGCACTGCCAGGATACGGGCTTTGCCTACCTTGGCGCGCAGACCGCCAAGGGTGGTTTCGATGGCGGTGGGGTGGTGGGCGAAGTCGTCATAAACGCTGATGCCAGCTACCTCGCCCTTGAGCTCCATCCGCCGTTTGGGGGATTTGAACTGGCAGAGGGCTGCAATACCGTGCTCCACCATGACACCGGCGTGGCGGGCAGCCGCGATAGCCATCAGGCCATTGTTGACGTTGTGCTCGCCGATGCACTCCCAGTGCACCTCGCCCTGCTTTTCGCCATCCAGCCACACCTCGAAAGCGGAGCCGTCATCGGCCAGCTTGACCGCTTTCCACTTGGCGTCGTCCTGACCGACCAGCTCCACTTCGCTCCAGCAGCCCATCTTGCGTACGGCGGTGAGGTTGTCATCGGCTTGCGGGAACAGCACCCGGCCGTTGCTCGGCACGGTACGCATCAGGTGGTGGAACTGGCGCTGGATGGCGGCGAGATCCGGGAAGATATCGGCGTGGTCGAACTCCAGGTTGTTCATCACCAGGGTACGCGGGTGGTAGTGAACGAACTTGGAGCGCTTGTCGAAGAAGGCGCAGTCGTACTCGTCCGCTTCGATGACGAAGAAGGGGGCAGAGCCGAGACGGGCGGAGACCGGGAAGTTGCCCGGCACGCCGCCAATAAGGAAACCGGGCTCCAGTTTGGCGTACTCCAGCACCCAGGCCAGCATGCTGGCGGTGGTGGTCTTGCCGTGGGTGCCGGCAACGGCCAGTACCCAGCGATCCTGCAGCACATGCTCCAGCAGCCACTGGGGGCCGGAGATGTAGGGCAGATTGCGGTCCAGCACATATTCAACACAGGGGTTGCCGCGGCTCATGGCGTTGCCGATCACCACCAGATCCGGCGCCGGATCGAGTTGGGAGGGGTCATAGCCTTCGGTCAGTTCGATGCCCTGTTGCTCGAGCTGGGTACTCATGGGGGGATAGACGTTGGCATCCGAACCGGTCACCCGATAACCAAGCTGTTTTGCCAACACCGCCAGACCACCCATAAAGGTGCCGCAGATCCCGAGAATGTGAATATGCATACCGCTTCCTTTCGCAGTAAAGGGAAGTGGGCATTCTAGGGGGTGTTGCGGTGGTGGCACAAGCCGCACTCATGGTGAGAGGCCCACAGATGACGCACTGGAGGCAGAAATATTGTCGCTGTCGCGGTGTGCGAGGCTGGAGTGGGTTGTTGGGCTTTATTTGAGGCTTGATTTTGTGTCGCACTTTCTTACAATTCTTCGGTTTTGTGACGCACCCTGCAGTTTTACGATATCGCCCTTTTCAAACGGAGAGTCCCCATGGGCAAGTTCCTGCTTTGCTATCTGGTCGGTGGTCTGGTGGCCATCAGTTGGGCTGCGCTGCCCGCTCATGGTCCCTGGGATCAGTGGGACCTCGCGATTTTTCATACCGTCAATGTCTGGCTCGGGCAGTCTGCGCTGTGGGCCGATCTGGTGGCCATCACTAATAACCGGCTGTTCGATCTGGCAGTACTGACCTGTATGGGGTTGATCCTGGCCCGCTGTTTCTTTGCCCGGGATTTGGCGGGGCGTCGCCAACTGGTGGCGATGGGCATTGTCATGCTGCTGAGTGCACTGGTGATCAACCAGCTTGGTCACCGATTGCCGGTGGAGCGACCCAGCCCGACCCTGATGGTGGCCGATGCGCTGCGGGTGACCCAGCTAAGCGGTATTCCGACCAAGGACTCTTCCGGTGACAGCTTCCCCGGGGATCACGCCCTGTTCCTGATGATCTTCGCGGGTTACGCCTTACGTTATCTGCCACGTTGGGCGGGTCTCACCGCATTGTTGATGGTGCCGCTCTTTTCCGCACCACGCATGCTGGCGGGCGCTCACTGGTTTACCGATGTCTACGTCGGCGCACTGGGGCTGGCCACCCTCTGCCTGCCCTGGTTGCTGCTGACCCCCCTGGCGGATCGGCTGATTGGACGCATCGTTCCCTATCTCGCGCCATTACCACTATTACGTAGTCAGACTCACTGATTGAGTGCCACAAAATAAAACGCCCCGATATCAAGATATCGGGGCGTTTTATTATCAGTCCGCTAGAGATCAGCTTTGATAGCCGTTCGGATTCTGGCTTTGCCAGCGCCAGGTATCGATCATCATCCGCTCCAGACCGCGCTCTGCCTGCCAACCCAGCTCGGCACGGGCCTTGTGCGGCTCGGCCCAGCACTCGGCGATGTCGCCCGGGCGACGGGGTTTGATCTGGTAGGGAATGGTGCGACCGCTGGCCACTTCAAATGCCTTGATCATCTCCAGCACCGAGTACCCCTGACCTGTGCCCAGGTTATAGGTAAAGACGCCGGTATCAGACTCGATGCGTGCCAGCGCTTTGAGGTGACCGATGGCGAGATCCACCACGTGGATGTAATCGCGCACACCGGTACCATCCGGGGTCGGGTAGTCGTTGCCAAATACCCCCAGCTCCTTGAGCTTGCCGACACCCACCTGGCTGATATAGGGCAACAGGTTGTTGGGGATGCCGTTGGGATCTTCACCAATCAGGCCGCTCTCGTGGGCGCCTACCGGGTTGAAGTAACGCAGCAGTACGATGGCCCAGCGGGGATCGGATTTGGCGAGATCACGGAGGATCTCCTCCACCATCAGCTTGGAGCGACCATAGGGGTTGGTGGCGCTGGTGGGGAAATCTTCCCGCAGCGGTACCGAGGCGGGATCGCCATAGACGGTGGCCGAGGAGCTGAATACCAGCCGGAAAACCCCAGCCTTGGCCATCTCTTCGCACAGCACCAGAGTGCCGGTGATGTTGTTTTGGTAGTAGGTGAGCGGGATCTGGCTTGATTCACCGACCGCCTTGAGGCCGGCGAAATGGATCACCGACTCGATCTGGTGGGCGGCAAACAGTTGCTGCAGGCAGGCTCTGTCCAGCACATCCCCTTCGACGAAGATGACCGGCTTGCCGGTGATCCGTTCGACCCGCTTGAGTGACTCCGGTGAGGAGTTGGAGAGGTTGTCCAGCACCACCACCTGCTGCCCGGCGTTCAAGAGTTCAACCAGGGTATGGGAGCCGATATAGCCGGCGCCCCCTGTAACCAGAATTGTCATTTTTTATCCCGTCTTCGACTGAAACTGGGGCTGAGTCTACCTGCCCGACCCACTCGGGAAAAGCGCGAGATGCCAGGAACTCGCCTCAATAGTCGACGCTGACATCTCCACTGGCTGTGCAGGAGCAGGCCAGAGCCACCCCGCGTTCGAGATCCTGCGTGCTCAGGGTCATCACGCTCTGGCGCTCGATATCGCCTTCCGTGGTGCAGCGGCAGGCGCCGCATACCCCGGCGCGGCAGGCGGCCATTATGGTCTCACCCGCAGCTTCCAGCGCCGCCAGCAGGGTTTGGCCCGGCAGGATCTTCACCTTTTTGCCGCTCTTTTTCAGGGTTAGCCAGAAGTGGTCGCTGCTGGTTGCAACTGGCGCCGTATTCGATGTAACCGCAGGCAGACCGAACGACTCCTGGTGTAACTGCTCAGCCGGCAGTCCCAGCTCCGCCAGCATGGTGCTGACTGCTGTCATGTAAGGCGCAGGCCCGCACAGATAGACGTGGCGGCTCAAAAGATCCGGTACCAATTCCTTCAACATGCCCGCTGTGAGTCGGCCCACCCATGGGTGATCTGCAGGGGCCTCTTCCAGAATCAGGGCATGGCGTACACCGGCATGGGCCGCGGCCAGCGCAGCCAAGTCGTCTGCGAAGATCACATCCTCAGGCGAGCGGGCACTGTGAATAAAGCAGATGTCGGCATCCGGCCGCTTGGCCAGCTCGTCGCGCAGCATGGCCCACATGGGGGTGATGCCGGAACCGGCACTGAGCAGCAGTGGCCGCTCGCAGGGCAAGGCAGTCAGGTTGAAGTCGCCGAAGGGGCCATCCACCCGGATCTCGTCCCCCACTTGTAGGGTCTGGTGCAGATGGTGGGAGACCAGCCCCACATCCTTGATGGTGACCTGCCAGCAGGCATCCTGTGGGCTGGAGGAGAGGGTATAGGCGCGGCAGTGGGGCTTGCCGTCAATCTCGGTGTGCAGGGTGATGCACTGGCCTGCCAGCACGGGAGGGAGGCTGCCTGCAACCGGCACCAGCTGCCAGCTCACTACGTCGTGGGTGTTCTGTTGGCGGCCAATGCAGGTGAGCGTGATAGATGTCATCACAAGGCTCCTTATATTTGAAACGGTTTGAAAAACGTCTGATGAAAAAGCCGGATTCAGAAAAAAGGCGAGCCGGGGGGCTCGCCAAACGCTTACAACATGCTGGAATGTCAGGCTGCCATGATCTCGGCCAGATCCGCTTCGGCGGTGGTAGTGCCCTTGAGGCCAAACTGCTCCTCCAGCACTTTGAGCAGGGCTGGGGTGAGGAAGGCGGGGGCGGTCGGGCCGGTACGGATGTCCTTCACACCCAGCGCCAGCAGGGTGAGCAGGATGACAATGGCCTTCTGCTCGAACCAGGAGAGCACCAGCGTCAGCGGCAGATCGTTGACGCCGCACTCGAACGCCTCGGAGAGCGCCAGCGCGAGCTGGATGGCGGAGTAGGCATCGTTGCACTGACCCACATCCAGCAGACGTGGAATACCGCCGATGTCGCCAAAGTCGAGCTTGTTGAACTTGTATTTGCCGCAGCCCAGGGTGAGCAGCAGGCTGTCGCGTGGCGCCGCCTTGGCAAACTCGGTGAAGTAGGCGCGCTCGGCCTTGTCACCGTCACAGCCCCCCACCAGGAAGAAGTGGCTGATCTCTCCGGCTTTGACCTTCTCAATCACCGCAGGGGCGGCCTGCATCAAGGCGTTGCGAGCAAAGCCGATGGTGATGAAGTGCTCGAGCTCCGTGTGCTTGAAGCCCTCGAGCGCTTGCGCTTTGGCGATCACGGCGGAGAAATCATCCCCCTCCAGATGGGTTACCCCCGGCCAGCCGACGATGGAGCGGGTGAAGATGCGATCCGAGTAGTTGCCCACGTTCGGGTCGATGATGCAGTTGGAGGTCATCACCACGGCGCCCGGGAAGTTGGCAAACTCCTTCTGCTGGTTTTGCCAGGCGGAGCCGTAGTTGCCCACCAGATGGGGGTACTGCTTGAAGAAGGGGTAGGCCAGTGCGGGCAGCATCTCGCCGTGGGTGTAGACATGGATGCCGGTCCCCTTGGTCTGCTCCAGAATGAGCTTGAGATCCATCATGTCGTGGCCAGAGACCAGAATGCACTTGCCGGGGATGGGGGTGACTCTGACCTGGGTCGGCTCCGGATGGCCGAAGGCGCTGGTTTCACCGAGATCCAGCATCTCCATGATTTTGAAGTTGAGCTGACCGATCTCCATGGCGCAACTGAACAGCCGGCCCATTTCGCTCGGGTCTGTGCTGAGCCAGCTCATGATGCGGTGGAATTCGGCGGCCACCTCGTCACTCTGCTGAGCCAGCACCCGGGCGTGCTCCATATAGGCGGCGGCGCCCTTGAGGCCGTAAAGACAGAGCAGACGCAGCCCCATGATGTCCTCGTTCACCTCGCTCTTGCCCCGATTGGGGGCGGCTGGGGCAGCATGGGCAAGTTGTTCCAGCAGCTCGGCACCGGGCTCGAAATAAGCGGACTGTGGCAAATCGTTCACCTGCACCGCCATAGCGGTCAGACGATCGGCCAACTGCTGGCGATAAGCGATGGCCTGATTGACGTAGGCCACGATGCGATTCGAGTCGAAGTTGACGTTGGTGAGGGTGGCGAAGAAGGCCTTGGGCACGAAGGCATCGATCTCGCGGTCGATGATGCCCTGCTCGCGGGCGGCCAGCGCCCAGGCGCTGAGTCCCTGCAGGGTATAGATGAGCACATCTTGCAGATCCGAGGTTTCAGCCGTTTTGCCGCACATACCTTGTGCGTAGGCACAGCCGTTGCCAGCCGGGGTACGAATTGTCTGTTCACATTGCACACAAAACATCATGCCTCTCCTAATTGGACATTTCAGTTATTTGTTTTGTGGCGATTCTATTCCTACGGCTCAGAACTTAATAGGCATTCAATTTACCAATTCAGTTTTCATTGATGCAGATCAAAAACAAAAAAGCCGCCCAAACAGGGCGGCAAGCGGGTGGATAAAAGGAGAGACAACTCAGGTTTGCAACAGAACATAACAATCAGACGGATTGGGCCGTAGTCTGGTCAGGAGCTTTCGGCCCGGTACTTACTCAACCCAGCATACGTACGCTGTAGTCGGCTTGGTTCACTATCAGGCCAGATAAGCGCGCAGCATCCAGACCAGTTTTTCCTGCTGCTGCACATAGTCGGAGAGGATGGAGGCAGTGCCTTCATCACCGGCTTCGGCGGCCTGACCCAGAATACGGCGCTGGGCGACCAGCAGTTCGCGGAAGCTCTCCAGCAAGGATTCGACACAGGCGCGGCCATCGTGCAGCCCTTTTTGCTCCGGGATGGCAGAGACTTTCAGGTATTCACTGAAGCTGTGCATTGGCACGCCATCCAGGGTCAGGATCCGCTCGGCCAGCGCATCAACTTTCAACAGCAGGTCGTTGTAAATCTCTTCAAATTTCAGGTGCAGTTCGAAGAACTGGTTACCACGGATATTCCAGTGGAAGCCGCGCACGTTCATGTAGAGGATCTGGTAGCTGGCCAGCAATTTGTTCAACTCGGCTGCCAGGGCTTGTGATTGAGCAGTATCAAGACCAATCGGGCTTTTCATCATTCACCTCCAGATTTGGAAATCGGTTTTAAATTCTCTTTCGGAACGCAGTCAGAATAACGCCTTGCAAAATGCAGGGACAATTGCTTGTGCCTAACTGTTTGATAGCTAACGGCTATCAAACAGTACGCAGCAACGGGGGCAATGGATGAGGATTAGGGGAAGTATTTTTCCAGCAGCGCCATCAGGATGGCCTGACACTCGCGGTCCGGTTTGCTATCGACCTTGCTGGCGCGAAAGTGGAGTTGAAAGGCGCGCATGACGGCGCGGCTCTGCTCATCCCACTGGCCGGTCTGGGACAGGCCGTAGCCATAGCGGGCCAACTGCTGCTGCCACATGGCTGCATCCCAGTCGGGCAAGGGGCTGGCCAGCAACTCGGCCACCCGACCTTCATCTGGCCAGGCGCCGACTCCGTACGTCAGATAGAGCTGGCGCCAGGGGAAGTGGGGGCCGGGATCCTGCTTGCGCTCGGGGGCGACATCGCTGTGGCCCAGCACCTGGGTCGGTGGAATCTGGTAGCGGTCGACCAGCTCCCGACTGAGGGCGCCGACGGCGGCAATCTGCTGCGGGGTATAGGGTTGCCAGCGCCGCGCATCGGGGGCCAGCGGCTCATCTTCCGCTGGATAGCCGAGGTTGACGATCTCGATGCCAAGGGAGCTTGCATTGAGCCCGGCATATTGGTGCCAACGGCTGCGTCCCGCATGCCAGGCGCGCGCGTTGTCCGGCACCAGCTGATAGACGGTGAGCGGTGTTTCGTGGCTGTCGCGGGGGATCAGGTAGTGGGCGCTCACCTTGTGCTCCGGCTCGGTTAGCAGGCGCAGGGAGTTGGCATCGTCTTCGTCGGTGTAGTGGAGGATCAGAAAGGCGACCCGCTCGTTCTGGTTGGCGCTCTGATAGCGGGTAGAGAGCTGGTATTCGGACGGAGTACAACCACCCAGCAGCAGAACCAGTGGCAGAAAGAAGAGGGGAGGAAGACAGCGCCAGCGCCATCCCCCTGCCACAGTCAGTCTGCTGAGCGTGGGAGGAGTGAGTCGCTGGCACATGTCGAAGGCCCGGTCTGGTCAGTCGCGCGGCTGGTTAGCCGCGGTATTTGGCCGTGAGACCGATCAGGAAGTTGCGCAGGATCTGATCCCCGCAATCCTGATAGTGCTTGTGATCCTTGGAGCGGAACAGGGCACTGAGCTCGGACTTGGAGAGGTTGAAGTCGGCGAGTTTGAGGGTGCCGAGCATATCCTCTTCCTTGAAGTTGAGACCGATGCGCAGCTTGCGCAGGATCATGTTGTTGTTGATCCGGTTCGGGATCACCTGGGGCGGTGCATCTTCGCGCACGCCGCGGCGGGCGATGATGAAACCGTCGAGGAACTGGCTCAGAGCCGAGTCGGGACAGGCGACATAGCCTGCCTCTTGCTCTTCACCTTCCGCCGCCTCTTTCATCAACCAGCTGTGCAGCTGGGCGTGAGTGACCGTCAGGTTGCCCTTGGCAAACATCTCGACCATCTGGTCGTTGCTGATGGTGAGGGCGTAGCGCAGACGGCGCAGAATATCGTTGTTGGTCATGCTGACTCCTGTGTAAACGGCGCAACTTTACCATCTGGCGGCCCTCGCGTCAGAAAAAGCGGGGGCCGATACAGTTCAGGTCAAGCTCATCAAGCCTTGCCGAGATAGCGGGGCGCCTCCTGGCGCACCAGTTCCAGCGCATCTTGCAGCTCCAGCAACTCGGGTTCCAGCTCGCTGACCGGCACACCGTCACGTAGCTGTTGCTCCAGCTGGGAGAGCAGCCGTTGCAGCCCCGGCACCCCGGAATAGGCACAGCCGCCGTTGAGGCGATGGAGCTGGGCCAGCACTTCGCTATCTTCAATTTCGCCCGCCAGCGCGCTATCCAGCACAGGTTCCACTTCGTCGAAACTGGCCAGCAGCATGGTCAGCATCTCTCTGGCGAGATGCTCTTTCCCCGCCGCTTGCCGCACCGCCAGTGCCCAGTCGATCTGTTGGGCGCCATCATTCTGGTGGCGACGATGGGCAAAGTCGGTGATGAGCTGGGCCAGCATGCTCTCGTCGATGGGCTTGGCCAGATAGTCGTCCATCCCCTGCCGGATCAGCCGCTCCCGTTCTCCGGGGATGGCGTGGGCGGTCACCGCCACGATCGGGGTGGTGGTGTTGAGGGACTGGTTGCGGATCGCTTGGGTGGCACTGATGCCATCCATGATCGGCATCTGGATATCCATGAAGATGATGTCGAACGGCTGGCTCTGTGCCTGCTTGACCGCCTCCTTGCCGTTTTTGCACACCACCACCTGACTCACCATCTCCTTGAGCATGGCGGCGATCAGCTTGAGGTTGGCGGCGTTGTCATCCACCGCCAGCACCTTGATGGGCTGCAACTGGCGCGGCGCAGGCTGGGCGGGCAGCTTCTGGCGGCTCGATTCCGGCGAGAGCAGGGCGTGCAGCAGCTTGCGATGGTTGACCGGTTTGGAGAGACAGTGCTGGGCGCCATGGGCCAGCATAGCTTCATAGAGCGCCGGCTCGTGGCTGCTGAGCAGCACTATGGTGTTCTGCTGCTGGCCGTTCAGTCTGTCGAGACGGCCGATCACCTGCTGCGGCGTATGCAGGGTGCTGCTGCCAATGATCACCATCTCCTGCTCGCTCATCTCGGGCCAGGGATCATCGCTGGTCAGTGGGTGCACATCGAGGTGCCACTCCGCCAACAGGGCGAGCAGAGAGGCTTGTGCGAAGGGATCCGGTTCCAGCAGCCAGAGCCGTTTGCCACGGATCCGATCCAGCGGCAGTTGATCGGTCTGGGGCAGGGGGGAGACCTCCACATCCAGACTGAACGAGAAGATGGAGCCCTTGCCGAGCTCCGATTCAAAGCGGATCTGGCCGCCCATCTGCTGCACCAGCTTCTGGGTGATAACGAGGCCCAAACCCGTGCCGCCATAACGGCGGGAGATGGAGGAGTCGGCCTGATTGAAGGCCTGGAACAGCTGATGTTGCTGCTCCTGGGAGATTCCGATGCCGGTATCGCGGATCTGGACGTTGAGCCTCACCTTGTGGTTGCCACTGCCGGTCTGCTCGATATGGACATCCACGTTGCCCTGTTCGGTGAACTTGATGGCGTTGCCGGTGAGGTTGGTCAGCACCTGTTGAAGACGCATGGGGTCGCCGGTGAGGTAGTCCGGCACATCGGCATCCACCCGCAGGGAGAGCTCCAGTTGTTTGTCGTGGGCGCTGGGGCCGAGCAGGTGCATGGTCTCGTTGAGGGTATCGCGCAGGCTGAACGGGATATGTTCCAGCTGCAGCTTGCCCGCTTCCAGCTTAGAGAAGTCGAGGATGTCGTTGATGATGCCAAGCAGGTTGCGCGCCGACTTCTCGATGGTCTGCATGTAGTCGGTTTGGCTCGGGGTCAGGCTGGTTTTCAGCAACTGGCGGGTAAAGCCGATGACCCCGTTGAGCGGGGTACGCAATTCGTGGGACATGTTGGCCAGAAACTCCGACTTGACCCGCGCCGCCTCTTGTGCCCGTTTCTTGGCCATGTCGAGTTCGACGTTCTGGATCTCGATCTGCTCCAGCGTTTCGCGCAGGTCAGAGGTGGCCTGATCGATATTCTGCTGCATCTCTTCGTGATATTCGGAGAGCGCCTTGGCCATGGCGTTGATGCCGTTTTTCAGCATATCCAGCTCGCCGGTGAGTTGCCCGCTGACCCGGGTATCGAGCCGCCCCTCCCTGATCTTGTGCACCGCCTGCACCATGTTGGTGATGGGCTGGGTCACGCTCTTGACTAAGCGGAAACCAAACAGGGTACTGAAGGCGACCCCGATGAGCACCATGATCACCGCAAAGAAGGTGTCGCGGTATTGCAGCAACATGGCCCTGTCGGTCGCCATCTGCATCGAGATGTAGCCGATCATCGGCGGCTCTACATCGCTGGGCAGCGGGAAGCCATCGAGGCTGGTTTCAGCCTGGATCGGGGTGCGCAAAATGATGTCGTCCCCCTGAAACGTCACGCTGGTCAGATCCGGAATGGGCTCGCCATCGGGCAGCCTGAGCCGGGTGAAATCCCGGTGGTAGTTCGAGGTGACGAACAGCTGGTTGTCCTGGGTGAAAACCGCGATGGATTTGATGAAGGGGGAGTTCTTGCGGTGGGTCAGGCCAATCAGACGCTTGAGGGATTCGCGACTGTGCTGGGTCATCCCGTATTCACTGGCGATCGCCAGCGGTTCGATGATGTTGATCCCCTGATCAATGAGGTTGTTTTCCAGCTGCTGGTAGCGGTGGAAGGTGAAGTAACCGGCCATCAGGCCACCGATGATCAGGGTCGGCAGGATGGTGAAGGCGAGAACGCGTGCTCTCAGGCCATATTTGGTCATACGAACAGGCCACCAGTGAACAGGGTTGGCGATAGGGTTGATGGCAATACACGGGCTCTGTGGCCGTATTTGGTCATACTATTATTCTTGTGGGACAATACCCGGCAGCAGATTCCACAATCATGACATAGCCACCTATAGGCACCAAGTTTTATGGCCCAGTTTTTCAAGCCCCAAAAGAAGTCCCCCCAGCGCCAACGCATTGAATTTACGATAGACACCCTCGATCACCACTGCGTCGGTATCGGTCGCCATCAGGGCAAGGCGATCTTCGTCGAAGGGGCGCTGCCCGGCGAGACCGTCAAGGCACGCATCACCGAAGAGAAAAAACAGTATGGTCACGCCGCCTTGCAACAGGTGGTGACCCCGGCGGCCAATCGTATCGCCCCCTTTTGCAGCCACTATCGCGAGTGCGGCGGTTGCAGTGCCCAGCACATGTCGGTTGCCGATCAGCAAGCCGCCAAGGCGGCCGGACTGGTCAGCCTGTTCGAGCGGTTGGGCAACATCAAGGCGCCGGCGCTGGAGCCGGTACTGACCGGTGAAGATCGTGCCTACCGCCGGGTCTGTCGTCTGGCCATCAAATTTGACAAGAACGGTCGCTGCACCCGGGTCGGTTTCCGCCGCCGCAACAGCAACGATCTGGTGGAGATCGACAGTTGCCCTGTGCTGGCCGAACCGCTCTCTGCGCTGATTGCCCCGCTGCGTGAATGCCTCAATCGCCTCAAGAGCCAGCGCGAGCTGGGCCATGCGGAGCTAATCCAGGCCGAGCAGGGGATCATGATGCTGCTGCGTCACACCGGCCGCCCCAATGAGGCGGATCGTGCCCTGCTGGTGGAGTTTGCAAAAGCGCAGGGGATCGACCTCTATCTGCAGGCGGCCAATGATCGCATCGAAGCGCTGCAGCAACATTTTTCCCCATCCTACTCGCTGGATGGCCTGTCTCTTGCATTTGCTCCCGGTGATTTCATTCAGGTCAACGGCCCCATCAACCAGAGCATGGTTGAGCAGGCGCTGACATGGCTCGGGGCGAGCAAGGATGACAAGGTGCTCGATCTCTTCTGCGGTATCGGCAACTTCACCCTGCCGCTGGCCCGTCAGGCTCGCGAAGTGGTGGGTGTGGAAGGTGAACTGGCCATGGTGCAGCGGGCCGAAGAGAACGCCCGTCGCAACGGCATCACCAATGCCCGTTTCTACAAAGCCGACCTGAGCGATGACATCGTCGGCATGTCCTGGGCGCGGGAAGGGTTTGATCTGGTACTGCTGGATCCGGCTCGCCCCGGCGCGCTGGAAGTGATGGGACACGTCGTGAAACTTTCACCCAAGCGGGTGGTCTACGTCTCCTGTAACCCGGTCACCCTGGCGCGGGACAGCCAGGTGCTGGTGAAAGGGGGTTACCGTCTGGTGCGCCTCGGCATGCTCGACATGTTCCCTCACACCGGTCATCTGGAGTCCATGGCGCTGTTTGAACGGGAGTAAATGACTCATCAGTACGGCGATGCGGATGTGCAATCCGGCATGTCTGCGGCTGTTTGAGCTGATGTGATTGGGGTAATCTAGACCCTCGTCGTTCGGCAGGGCCTGTTGGTGCGCTCTATTGTCTTTCTGGACAATATGCCTTGAAAAGTGCGCTGGATATCCCCATTTGAGGCAATCTCATGAGGGGGGAAAGTGACAGCTTTCGGCCCGATAATTTAAAGGATTGATACCATGGTTGCGGTTCGCGATATTCATTTGAAAGACAACTTCACCCTGGAAGAGTGGGTCAGCTCGCTCTCCTTGAGTGACAGTGAAAAGGATCAGCTGCGAACCGTCTACCAGTATTGTCTGACGCTCGGTGACGAGGCGCTGACTAGCAAGCTGCTGGTGCGCGGCATCGAAATGGTGGGCATCCTGCAGATGCTCAGCATGGATATCGGTACCCTCAAAGCGGCCATCATCTACCCCTTCGTCGAAGCCGGTCTCATCAGCCAGGAGCGGATGGACGAGGACTTTGGCTCCAAGATCGCCAAGCTGGTGGAAGGGGTGCTGGAGATGGAAGCCATCCGCTCCCTGCAGACCCTCCATCGCAGCGAAACCTCGCCGGAGCAGGTCGACAACGTGCGCCGTATGTTGCTTGCCATGGTCGAGGATGTGCGCGCTGTGGTGATCAAGCTGGCGGAGCGGATCGCCTGCCTGCGGGAAGCGAAGACGGCAGATGAAGAGACCCGGGTGCTGATGGCCCAGGAGATCACCAATATCTATGCGCCGCTCGCCAACCGTCTGGGCATCGGCCAGCTCAAGTGGGAGCTGGAAGATCTCGCCTTCCGTTACCTGCACCCGGATACCTACAAGCAGATCGCCAAGCAGCTCGACGAGAAGCGGCTCGACCGCGAGCGCTACATCCGCGAGTTTGTGCAATCCCTGCGTAATGGCCTGAAAGAGGCGGGAGTTGACGCCGAGGTGTACGGTCGACCGAAACATATCTACAGCATCTGGCGCAAGATGCAGAAGAAGCACCTCGAATTCAACGAGTTGTTCGATGTGCGCGCGGTGCGGGTAGTGACCAAGCGGTTGCAGGATTGCTATGCGGCGCTCGGTATCGTGCACACCCAGTTCCACCACATTCCCCGCGAGTTTGACGACTATGTCGCCAACCCCAAACCCAACGGCTATCAGTCGATCCACACCGTAGTGGTGGGGCCTGAGGGCAAGACCGTCGAGATCCAGATCCGTACCGACCAGATGCATCAGGATGCCGAACTCGGCGTCGCGGCGCACTGGCGCTACAAGGAAGGGGCGCAGGCTGGCGGCAAGGCCAACACCTTCGAAGACAAGATCGAGTGGCTGCGCAAGCTGCTCGCCTGGCAGGAGGATCTCTCCGAGAGCGGCTCCCTGCTCGAAGACCTGCGCAGTCAGGTGTTCGAGGACCGGGTCTACGTCTTCACCCCGAAAGGGGATGTCATCGACCTGCCAGCTGGCGCCACCCCGCTCGATTTTGCCTATCACGTCCACAGCATGATCGGTCACCGCTGCATCGGCGCCAAGATTGACGGCCGCATCGTGCCGTTTACCTACGCGCTGCAGACCGGCGATCAGGTGGAGGTGATCACCCAGAAAGAGCCGAACCCGAGCCGCGACTGGATGAACCCCAACGCCGGCTTCCTGCGCTCCAGCCGGGCGCGGGCCAAGGTGGCGACCTGGTTCAGAAAACTGGATCGGGACAAGAATATCGTGGCCGGTCGCGAGCTGTTCGAGAAGGAGCTGGATCGCCACAACCTCAGCATGTCCAAGATCGACAAGGGCAACATGCTGCGCCGCTTCAATCTGGAGAGCACCGACGATCTGCTGGCCGGTATCGGCAGCGGCGATATCCGCATCAACCAGGTGCTCAACTATCTCGACACCTGTTACAACAAGCCGACGGCGGAAGAGGAAGATCGCCGCCTGCTGGAGAAGCTGGAGCAGAAGGCCAATGCGCCGATGCGCCACAAGCCCAAAGACCATATCGTGGTGGAAGGGGTCGGCAACCTGATGACCCATATCGCCCGCTGCTGCCAGCCCATTCCGGGGGACTCCATTCAGGGCTTTATCACCATGGGGCGCGGCGTTTCGATCCACCGGGAAGATTGTGAGCAGCTCAAGGAGTTGTCACGGCGCAACCCTGAGCGGCTGATCGATGCGGTGTGGGGGGAGAACTACTCCGGCGGCTATGGCCTCACCATCCGGATCATCTCCAACGATCGCTCCGGCCTGCTGCGCGATATCACCACAGTGCTGGCCAACGAGAAGATCAATGTGATGGGGGTGCGCTCGCGCTCCAACGTGCGCGAGCAGACTGCCGAGATCGACATGGAGCTGGAGATTTACAACATCAACGCCTTCAACCGGGCGTTGGCCAAGCTCAGTCAGCTTAACGACGTGATCAGCGCCAAGCGGCTTTGATATCGAACCGACCGGCCCCAGTGGCCGGTCTGCATTTACGACCCTTTTTGAACGAATCGAAAGCGAATATCCCATGTCCCAACGTTATGACCTCTCCCAACTGCTCGACATCATGGCTCGTTTGCGTGACCCGCAAAACGGTTGCCCCTGGGATCTGAAACAGGACTTCCAGACCATAGTGCCGCACACCCTGGAAGAGGCCTACGAGGTGGCCGATGCCATCGAGACCGAAGATTGGCAGGGGCTGAAAGGGGAGTTGGGTGACCTGCTGTTTCAGGTGGTGTTTTACGCCCAGCTAGGTAAAGAGCGGGGCTTGTTCGATTTCGCCGATATCGTCGATACGGTGAGCGAGAAACTCATTCGCCGTCACCCCCACGTTTTTTCCGATGCAGATCTCTCCAACGAGCAGGCGGTAAAAGCGAACTGGGAAGCAGAAAAAGCCAAGGAGCGGGCGGCCCTCGACAAAGATAGCGTGCTGGACGACATCCCGCAGGCGCTGCCTGCCCTGACCCGCGCCGCCAAAATTCAGAAACGCTGCGCCACCGTCGGTTTTGACTGGAAGACGTTGGGGCCTGTGGTGGACAAGATCCACGAAGAGATCGACGAGGTGATGGAAGAGGCGCTGATGGCAGATGTGGACGAGGCGCGGGTGAGCGACGAGCTCGGCGACCTGCTGTTTGCCACCGTCAATCTGGTGCGTCATCTGGGCAAGGATCCGGAGCAGGTACTGCGAGGCGCCAACGCCAAGTTCGAACGTCGTTTTCGTCAGGTTGAGCAGATAATCGCCGCAGAAGGCTTGAAAATGACCGATTGCACCCTCGAAAAGCTCGATGCCGCCTGGGATAAGGCGAAGGAAACCGAGCAAAGTTGATTTGGCGCAAGATGGGGGGGCGGTGAGCCTGATAGATTTTTGCTCATTGTTTGGGAGAGGGGTTTTTGGTATACTGTTTCCCCGTCCTGCTTCATCCCCGAAGCACCCCTTAAAATTCCCTAAACTTCTTTCAGGTTCAGCATGACGACCAAATATATTTTTGTTACTGGTGGCGTTGTTTCATCCCTCGGCAAAGGCATTGCCGCAGCTTCTCTGGCAGCCATTCTGGAAGCCCGTGGTCTGGATGTGACCATCATGAAACTGGACCCGTACATCAACGTGGATCCGGGCACCATGAGCCCGACCCAGCATGGTGAAGTGTTCGTAACCGAGGACGGGGCCGAAACCGATCTGGATTTGGGCCACTACGAGCGTTTCATCCGCACCAAGATGACCCGTCGCAACAACTTTACCACCGGACGTATCTACGCCGACGTACTGCGTAAAGAGCGTCGTGGTGACTATCTGGGCGCCACCATTCAGGTTATCCCGCACATCACCAACGCCATCAAAGAGCGGGTGATTGCCGGTGCCGAAGGCCATCAGGTTGCCATCGTCGAAGTGGGCGGTACCGTAGGTGACATCGAGTCCCTGCCGTTCCTCGAAGCCATTCGTCAGCTGGCCGCCGAAGTGGGCCGCAACAACGCCATGTTCATGCACCTGACGCTGGTTCCTTACCTGGCTGCTGCCGGTGAAGTGAAGACCAAGCCGACCCAGCACTCCGTCAAAGAGCTGCTCTCCATCGGTATCCAGCCGGATGTGCTGATCTGCCGCTCCGACCGTGCCATTCCGGCCAACGAGCGCGCCAAGATTGCCCTGTTCTGCAACGTGCCCGAGCGCGCCGTCATCTCCATGAAAGACGTCGACTCCATCTACAAGATCCCGGCACTGCTGAAATCCCAGAATCTGGACTCCTACTTCACCGAGCGTTTCGGTCTGGAGTGCAAAGAAGCTGATTTGTCCGAGTGGGAACAGGTTATTTACGAAGAGGCCAACCCGACTGGTGAAGTGACCATCGGTATGGTCGGCAAGTACGTCTCCCTGCCGGACGCTTACAAGTCCGTCAACGAGGCGCTCAAGCACGGTGGTCTCAAGACTCGCCTTTCCGTCAACATCAAGTACATCGACTCTCAGGATATCGAGACCCGTGGCGCCGAGCTGCTGGAAGGTCTGGACGCGATCCTGGTGCCGGGTGGCTTCGGTGAGCGTGGTGTGGAAGGCAAAATCCTGGCTGCCCAGTATGCCCGCGAGAACAAGATCCCCTACCTGGGTATCTGCCTCGGCATGCAGGTTGCCATGATCGAATTCGCTCGCAACGTAGCGGGCATGGAAGGGGCTCACTCCTCCGAATTCAAGAAAGATTGCGCGTACCCGGTCGTCGGCCTCATCACCGAGTGGGTGGATGAAGAGGGCAACGTCGAGACCCGTACCGAGAAGTCCGATCTGGGCGGTACCATGCGTCTGGGTTCCCAGCTCTGCCACCTGGTCGAAGATTCCAAGGTGCGTCAGATGTACGGCAGCCCGACCATTTACGAGCGTCACCGTCACCGTTACGAAGTAAACAACAAGCTGCTGCCGCAGATTGAAGCGGCAGGTCTGAAAGTGACCGGTCTCTCCGCCGACAAGAAGTTGGTGGAAATCATCGAGATCCCGGATCACCCCTGGTTCGTGGCTGCGCAGTTCCACCCGGAGTTCACCTCAACTCCTCGTGATGGCCACGCCTTGTTCGCCGGTTTTGTGAAGGCGGCAGGCGAGTATCAGAAGCGTAATTTGAAGTAATTGAAAATAAATGCGGTTGGGGCACTGTGCCACAGCCGCTTTTTTTGGCATATTTTTGTTGTTTTTTTACGAAACCTGAGGAAATACACATGTCCAAGATCGTTAAAGTGATCGGTCGTGAAATCATCGACTCCCGTGGTAACCCGACCGTTGAGGCCGAAGTTCACCTGGAAGGTGGTTTTGTTGGTATGGCAGCCGCTCCGTCTGGCGCGTCCACTGGTTCCCGCGAAGCGCTGGAACTGCGTGACGGCGACAAGAGCCGTTTCCTGGGTAAAGGCGTGCTGAAAGCCATCGAAGCCGTAAACGGCCCGATCGCTCAAGCTCTGCTGGGTAAAGATGCCAAGGACCAGGCCACTGTCGACCAGATCATGATCGACCTCGACGGTACCGAGAACAAATCCAAGTTCGGCGCCAACGCCATCCTGGCTGTTTCCCTGGCTAACGCCAAAGCTGCCGCTGCTGCCAAAGGCATGCCGCTGTACGCCCACATCGCCGAGCTGAACGGCACCCCGGGTGTTTACTCCATGCCGCTGCCGATGATGAACATCATCAACGGTGGTGAGCACGCCGACAACAACGTCGACATCCAGGAGTTCATGATCCAGCCGGTTGGCGCCAAGACCCTGAAAGAAGCCGTTCGCATGGGTGCAGAAGTGTTCCACAACCTGGCCAAAGTGCTGAAGTCCAAGGGCTACAACACTGCAGTTGGTGACGAAGGTGGTTTCGCTCCGAACCTGAAATCCAACGCCGAAGCGCTGGAAGTTATCGCTGAAGCCGTTGCCGCTGCCGGTTACAAACTGGGCACCGACATCACCCTGGCTATGGACTGCGCTGCTTCCGAGTTCTACGACGCAGAGAAGAAAGAGTACAACCTGAAAGGCGAAGGTCGTGTCTTCACCTCTAACGGTTTCTCCGACTTCCTGGCTGACCTGACCACCAAGTTCCCGATCGTCTCCATCGAAGATGGCCTGGACGAATCTGACTGGGAAGGTTTCGCCTACCAGACTGCTGAACTGGGCAAGAAAATCCAGATCGTGGGTGACGACCTGTTCGTAACCAACACCAAGATCCTGAAGCGCGGTATCGACAACGGCATCGCCAACTCCATCCTGATCAAGTTCAACCAGATCGGTTCCCTGACCGAAACTCTGGCTGCCATCAAGATGGCCAAAGACGCTGGCTACACTGCCGTCATCTCCCACCGCTCCGGTGAGACCGAAGACGCGACCATCGCCGACCTGGCTGTTGGTACCGCTGCTGGCCAGATCAAGACCGGCTCTATGAGCCGTTCTGACCGTGTTGCCAAGTACAACCAGCTGATCCGTATCGAAGAAGCTCTGGGTGCCAAAGCTCCTTTCCGCGGTCTGAAAGAAGTTAAAAACCAGGCTTAATTTGCTGGTTTGCCAGCCTCGGCTGGAATGAAAAAAACCGGAACCCCTGGGTTCCGGTTTTTTTATGGTTGCTGTTCGAGCCAGCGTTGCAGATGCTGCACAAACAGCGCGGGCTGCTCGATGGGGTAGAGGTGCCCGGCGTGTTGTACCTGCAAGCGATCGCAGGCGGGAATGGCGTTGCCAATAGCCTCACAGACCAGCGCAAACAGCGCTCTGGTATCTGCGCTCTGCACGATGCAGGTGGGCATGTTGAGCATGGCAAGGCGCCCGGGTGACCAATCTGGTCGCTCGCTCTGGCTCAACTGCTTGGGCAGGCTATCGGCTTCTGCCAACTGTGCCTGCTGCCACTTGAGCGGTTGTGCAGCAAAATAGCCGGCATGACCACCCGAACCATCGATCAGGGTCGCCACGGCCTCTTGCAGCAAGCCTTCCCCAACCTGGCCAAACACGGGGCCAAACATGGCTCCGGCATCGGCCATAAAGGCAGCGATCCCCTGTTCGTCGAGGGCTCCAGGGCAGCCTGGCTCCACCAGATAGAGGCTTATGAATTGCTCCGGAGCCATCAGGGCCGCGGTCAGGGCAACATCCGCCCCGTATGACCAGCCCGCCAGATGCACTGGCCCGCACGGCAATTGTTTCAGCAGGGCAAGCAGATCACTGGCGTGGGTCTCCAGACCAAAAGGCCCGTTTTTGCCCGCCTCGCCAAAGTGGCGCAGGGTGGGGGCATAGACGCTGTAGTGCTGCGAGAGCTGCTCGATATGTTCGAGCCATAGGGTATGGTTGGCCAGTGCGCCATGGATCAGCAGCAACGGCTCGCCCGAACCGGCCTGCAGGCAAGGCAGCGGGATGTCATTGACGATAAAGGTGTGAGTCTGTGATTGCATATCAACGCCTCCCCGGCGTGTCATAAGAGCACAAGAGTATATGACAAGCGCTCCGTGGCCGGTAAGAGGGTTGCAACTGGCGTGAATGTAATGGTGATAGCTGGAAAGGTGGGTGTCCTATTTTGTCTGTTTTTTACAGCTGTGCTTCGCCACAACAGCCTGAGAGGTGAGGGGGTTGTACCTCTGGTGTCGGGTCAGACAAAGGGGATCGTGCGCTGATAGCGCCCTGCATGCGCCTGGAAGCCCAGCTTTTCAAACAGGGCGATAGAGCGGACGTTATCTGCATCGATATCTGCGGTGAGGCGGGTGACCCCCAATGTGCAGGCATGGGCGAACAGCAATCCCAGTGCCTCCGACATAAACCCTCTGCGCCAATAGGCCGCATTGAGCAGGCAGCCCACCTCGCAGCAATGGCCCGCCTCACTGAAGCTGTGCAGGCCGCAGGTGCCGATCACCTTGTTGTCCTCCCGCTCGACAATCGCCCACTCCAGCGACTCCCCCGTTTGCTCCAGCCGCACCACGCTCGCCATCATCTGCACCACCATGGCGGGTGAGGTAAAGCAGGGATCAGAGGCAAACTCCATGGTCAGCGGATTGCCATAAATCTCGAACAGATCGGCCGCATCTTGCGGGCCAATGGTGCGCAGCACAATCCGAGTGCCGGTTAAGTCGGGCTTCATAAATCTCCTTGGGGAGTGTTACGCCAGCAAAGATACAGGTAAAAAATGAGACAGCGTGAAAGTCGGTCTCTAAAGGCAATTGGTGTTATCACGAAATATTGTGACCGCGAACGTCCGATTACGCTTCGCTAATCGAACCTACGGGCTAGCTACTATAAGAAAAAGTGGGTCATTATCGGAAATTCCATAAATTCATCTTATAGTGGCAGGCTTATGTGATGGAGGGGGTTAGAAAGATGGCGGGTAATTCTCTCTAAAACAAGGGGTCCTCATCAGTGTCCATATTCTCATTTTCAAGAATGAGGCTCTTTAGGCTTGAATCCACAAACTTAACTAGTTCTTCTATTCTGTTAATGAGTTCATGAATAGTTACTTTAGAGATCTCTAACGACTCGCCTTCTTTATTTTTGCCATTTCTATGCACCCAATCATGTCGTTGAGATACCGCAACATAAATTGGGCCAATGTCTCTTGGTAAATCTATGTCATAGGTTATTTTATATAAAGGAACAACTATGTCGCTGAGGTTATGCCATAGCTTATCAACAAGGCTTTCCTTTACTCGCTTTTTCACCGCTGATATATGGTTTTCAATGTCAGCTGCCGAGTCAAAAAGACGGCTCAAATGGATAGTTTCTTTTTGATATTCTTTGCTATTTCTCAGGAAATTGAACATAAATTTTTGGTTTATTTCTAGTGATGAAATAAATGCCTCTGCTAAATATGTTTCCATTGCTGTGATTAGATTAACTTGTAACATACCCAGTAGATAACGTTCCTTCTCGATTTTGATGGGGATCTCTAGCATGTCCTGAATATGACGGATGCTTTCATTAAAGGAATGTAATGGCTTAGCGATTAATTCCAAGCCTGAGTTATCAGGATTAATGATGTCATCAAATTGATCATAATACCAATCACTATTGTCTGGGTTACCTCCCCATTCATAGTTTTGCTCATTCAACTCATCAACTAGCTCTTGAATGAAACGGTCTTCTATATATCCAGAAAACGTTCCAAAGAGTTCCTCGCTAGCATCGTATGGACCACCATGTATGTATTGATAACCCCCCTCTCGTCCAATGTAAGGTAGGTCTATAGGGTCTGCGTAGTTATCAAAAAACCACTCACGCATTAAATCTAACTTATCATCGTTAGATTTATATTTTAATGAATTTAATCTGTATAGCTTTGAGCCAATAGAGATTTTCGCATTCTTTCTATAAAACTTATCAAATTTCTCTTTCATCTAATAATTCCTATTGTGCCAACCTTGTCTAGTGGGTGATATAAATTTATGTGCTAAAAAATAAAGCTATCACATTAAAATTGTTAACTTCACTTTTTAATTAAAGATTAGCCATCTCGTCGATCTATATATTCAATCTAAGCAAAGGTATTCCACGGGATTTTTAAAAATTAATCATAATAGATCCGGCACTACGCTTTGCCTCACCGTGATAAACCGCTTCGATATTATTTCCGTCCGGATCGAGGACAAAGGCGGCGTAGTAGCCGGGGTGATAATTACGCTCGCCCGGGGCGCCGTTGTCTTTGCCGCCGTGGGCCAGTGCGGCCTGATAAAAACGATCTACCATGGCGCGGTCTTGCGCCTGAAAGGCGAGATGGTGGCGACCGGTCAGCACCCCTAGCGCGGCGGGGCTGTCGATGGCGGTAACAAACAGTTCGTCCGCCCAGAAGTAGCCATCACCTGTGCCGCCCAGCGGAATATCGAGGCTGGCCAGGGTTGCGGTGTAAAAGCGTTGGCTGGCAGCCAAATCTTTGACCACCAGCTGGGTATGGTCGATCAAGCGACCTCGATACAGGGTTTGTGTTTCCATACACCACCTTGATTTGCATGTTGTGGGTGAGTCACCGGCTTGGCAGGCAGGGGAATTGGCATGGCTACCGCCCCTGAATTTCAGCTTCCAGTCTGCTGCGTTTCACCAACGGGATGGGGTTGGCATGGCTCATGGGAGACTCCGACGAGGCAATTGTTGCCAAATGGCAATATTAACCATGGCGCTGTGGAGAGAAAGCTCAATATTGAGGATTTCTGTGCAAGATCAATAAATTAATCAAATGTCGCTCACGATTGATGACGCGCCGACATAGCGTGAACAACCATTCTTGAGCTATCACCATAGAATATTCATGGTCATATCTGGCTTGAACCAGCATAAAACTCTTTGTTATTGTCCGCACTCCCCGCTTAAATAGCTTATTTATCTATAAATCAACAAGGTGGCATTATGTGGTGGCGTCGCGGGGCATCTGCTATCGGGAAGGAGAGTTATGAAGTCGCAGTTCAAAGTGGCGCTGGCCATGTTGGCCCTGTTCGTCGTCCAAGGCTGCACAGCCCCGGATTCATCCACCAAGCGCAATGCACCCGGCCCGGTGCTGACAGTGTATTACGAAAGCGCCCCCCTGATCCCCGTCACCATCGCTGGTGAGCAGTACCAGTTTTTGCTCGATACCGGGGCCAGTATCACCTTTATCGATCGTCGTCTGGCCAGCCGCTTCAAGGCGCTGACATTAAGCGAATTGCCCAGGGCCTATCAGGCTGATTTTGCCAGTGTGAGCAGCGTTTCGAGCCAACTGGGCAGCGAGCAGCTTGGCTTTGTTGAGCCGCAGCCCTTCTCGGTGGGATCGGTCACCATTGATGACAGCGATCTGTGGGCAACCGTTGATTTCGATCTCTTCTCCCAGTCTCTCGGCAGCCGTATCGATGGCATCCTCGGGATCGACACCATCCGCCGTTTCAACTGGGTGTTTGATCACGACAGGCATCAGCTCACGGCTTTGCTGACGGCACCGTCGGCAGCCACGTTCGAGCGTTGCATCGGCTATGAAGACAGCTACAACCGCTCCCCGGCAGTGTATCTGACCCACGGCGAGAGCAGCGTGCGCATGTATCTGGATACCGGGGCCGATCAGAGCTATGCCGACCATGCCTTTATCGACTTTATGGCGAGCCAGAAGGCGATCGCTGGCGAAGATGCGATGCCACGCAAAGGGGTGGACGCCAGCGGTATGGTGGAGGGGCGTGAACATATCCTCACCGGCCTGCACTTTGATGAGCGCCAGCTCGGTGAGCTGCGCGTGTCGGAAAACAGCAATGAGCAGTATGGTCTGGGGCTGGATTTTGTTAACCGCTTCAATCGCTTTGCGATCATGCCCGGGCGGATGATGCTCTGCTACGACGCTGACAGCCTGGCGCGCAAAGTGCCGCCAATCCTGCGCAATATCGGGGTGCGCTTTGATGGCGAGCATCTGCAGGTCTACTACAGCGACGAACGGGATCTTGCCCCCTATGGTCTGGCCAACGGCGACATTCTGGAGCAGATCAACGGGGTGGCTTATCGTCCCCTCGAGATCGACAAGGTGCGTGAACTGCTCAGCACCAGCAAGCCGGGGTCGCTCAAGTTGCGGATTGTGCGGGAAGGAAAACCACTGGATATCGCCATCTAGTCAAGGTGGGGCGGCAAGACGAGCCGCCCCTATGAGCCTCAGCCCTTGGTCGGATTTTCCATGCAGGTGAGGGTTGGCTGGCCGTAACGCTCCAGCGTGGCGTCGTCCCCCTTGGTGAAGAAGGTGAGGTTTTGCCCTTCATAACGGGCGCCGCTGGCGCTGGGGGCTTCATAGGCGAGCACTTGTTGCTGCTTGTCGCCCTCGCTCAGGTTGAGCACCGCGGCGGGCAGCTTGGCATCGTTATAGAAGTAGGTAGAGAGCATGACGCTCTTGCCGCACTGGTAGTTGACCGGTGCCGGCACCATCAGCTGGCCGCCGCTGATCTGCAGCTCGGTGATCCGCAGCAGGTAGTTATCTTCCACACACTGGCGCAGATCCTGCCCCTTCCAGCAGTCGTTACGCCCCTTGATCCAGCCGCGCTGCATGGCGCGCTCTGTCTTGAGCTGTTCGGGAGAGAGCGCAGCAATCGCCTTGGGGTAGAGGGCCGCCAGTTCGTTATCAAGGGCGGCCAGTCCGGCATCCTTGCAGATCAGGGTTTCGACCGATCCGGAGGCTTTGGTGCAGTCAAAGGAGGGGGTTGCGGCGCTGGCCAGCAGAGGAGCAAACAGCAGGGTGGCAAGCAAGGTCTTGTTCATCGATAGATTCCAGCAATGAAGAGGGCATATCTGCCTACTACAGCACACTCTACAGGGCAATGCAGCAGGGGAGCCGAGCTCAGTTTGCTCTGCTGAATGGCTGCCAAACGGAAAAACCCGACACTCCTGGCCGGAATGTCGGGTTTTTTGTGGCCGCGATAAAGGGGGAGGCGGTTGCCCGGTTGATCAGGCCAGCGCCAGTTGCTGACTGCGGGCGCGCCACAGCCGCTCGTGGAAGAAGAACACCACGGTATTGATGGCCGGTTCGATCATCGCCATCACGCCGCCGGTGAGCAGCTCGCCGCTCAGCAGGAAGGCCACCCCGAAGGCCACCGAGAAGTGGACCACCGCGAAGCTGCTGGTCTTGGCCTGCAGGCTGTGCTTTGGTTTGAGCTTGTGCCAGCCAAGGTCATGAAAGTAGAAGGCGACCGTGTTGACGGCGGGCTCGATCAGGGCGATCAGGCTGGCGGTCAGCAGCTCACCGGTCAGCAGGTAAGCCACGGTAAAGGCGACACCGAAGTGCAGGATGGCAAAGCTGATGGTCTTTTTCATGATGGCGGCTCCCTCTGTTGATGATGAGAGTATCCGCCGAAATGAGATTAAATGAAAATCATTCTCATCTATTGCCAGGATAGAGAGAACCTATCAACGGGCGAGTGGCCGGTGTGGTTCAGCGGTTGCCAATCGCAGCCAAGGCGATAAAGTACAGCTTCTTCACACTTGCCCATGAAAAAGGATCTTTCATGAATATCAATGCCACCCTGCTTGGCCAGTTCATTGCGTTGCTGATGGTCATCGTCGGCGTCATCGCCTGGCGACTGGCGCGCCGCAAGAGCGAGCATCCGGCGCTGATCACCCTTATCTGCTCCCTGCTCTGTCTGTTTCCGCCCTTTGGCCTGCTGGCCCTGTTGCTGGTTGCGCTGAAACAGGATCTGCCCGCCCGTTCATAGGGCGCGCAGGTTCAGGCTGCCGCACACACCGGCCGCACCAATAGAAAAAGCCCCGTGATGGGGCTTTTGCGTTTGAACTCGGTGAGCGCCGTAGGGGCGGGGGATTAATCCTCGGCCTTGTTGAGCCACTCCACCTTGTACTGGGCGCCGGCGCCCTGGGCCAGCTTGGCGCACAGGGGTTTCAAGAAGGCGTCGATCTGTTCGTCCAGCATCCAGGGGGGGCTCACTATCAGCATGCCTGAGCCATTCATTCCCCAGTCGGCGGTCTGGCCGGCCACTTCCAGCTCAGCCACCAGCACGTTGCCGAAGTTCTCGCGCTTGATGGCGCGCAGCATGTCGCGGGACTTGTCCGCCTCTTCCCCCAGAATGGGATACCAGAGGGCGTAGATGCCGGTGGCCCAGCGTTTTTGCGCCTTTTTCAGGGTATCGACTACCGCGAAGTAGTCTTCTTTGAGCTCATAGGGCGGGTCTATCAGCACCAGGCCGCGGCGCGGAGTGGGCGGCAGCAGGGCCACCAGTCCCTCGAAGCCGTCCCTATGGTGCACGGCGACGCGGGGGTCGTAACCCATGTTGGCGCGCAGGTCTTCCACCTCGTTGTTGTGCAGCTCCATCAGCGCCAGCTTGTCCTGCTCGCGGGCGAGGCGGCGGGAGAGCTCCGGCGAGCCGGGGTAGTAGCGCAACTGACCATCGCTGTTCATCTCCTCGATGACGCCGAGATAGGGGGCCATGCTGGACCACTGGACCCGCTCATCCCACAGTCGGCCAATGCCGTCGGCATATTCCGCCTTCTTCTGCGACCAGTCGCCGCGCAGGTCGTAGAGACCGCCGCCGGCATGGGTGTCCAGCACGATGAAGGGTTTCTCCTTCTTCTTGAGGGACTCGATGATCAGGGCCTGAACGGCGTGTTTCAGCACGTCGGCGTGGTTGCCGGCGTGAAAGGCGTGGCGATAACTCAGCATATTAAGTCTCTGAGGGGGCCCTGCTGGGCCCCCAGTAACGATAGATAGTTCAACAGGTTGCGGCTGTCGCCGCGCACCAGGGTGAGGCTGCGCAGGGTCTGCAGCAGCACCCCTTGTTGCAGCCGCTCCAGCTCCAGCTCGTGGGCCAGCATGGCCTGATACTCCTGCTCGCCGAGCCGCGCCTTGGCGCTCGAACGCAGGGTACGCCAGGGGCCGAGCACCGCCTCGGTCTGCACCAGCGCCGGTTGCAGGTCGGTGAGATCCACCGGGATGCTGCTCTGATCCAGCCGGTGCAGCAACAGGGCCAGGTTGACGTTGCCCCCCAGCGCCTGCACGCTGAGCCAATCCTGACTGCGCGCGCCGTAAACCTCGCCGCTCCAGTGCCAGAAGTCGAGCGGGCCCGGCAGTTCGTGGGCGTCGATCCGCTCGCCCGTCATCAGCTGTTCGTCACGCAAGGAAGGCCTGCTCCATGGTTTCCAGCTCTTCAGAGAGGCTCATCCACTCCAGCTCCACCCCTTCCAGCTCCTCCTTGATGGGGCCCTGGGACTTGAGCAGCTCGGAGAGCTTCTGCTTGGCGCTCTCTTCATAGATGGCGGGGTCGGCCAGCTGGCTCTCGATGTCGCCAAGCTTGCCCTGCAGCTTCTCCATGCTGGTTTCGAGCTTCTCCAGCTTCTGGCGCAGTGGTCGGGTCGCTTGCCGGAACTCCGCCTCGCGCCGCTTCTGATCCTTGCGCGCCACCGCCGAGTTGGCGGAGACGACGCCGTCGTCCTGTTTGGCGTTGGCCTCTTTCTCCTGCTCGCCGAGCCACTTGTGGTAGTCGTCCAGATCGCCGTCGAAGGCCTCGACCCGGCCACCGTGCACCAGATAGAAGTCATCTGTGGTGGTGCGCAGCAGGTGACGGTCGTGTGATACCACCACCATGGCCCCTTCGAAGCCTTGCAGCGCCATGGTCAGGGCGTGGCGCATCTCCAGATCCAGGTGGTTGGTCGGTTCATCCAGCAGCAGCAGGTTGGGCTTTTGCCAGGTGATGAGGGCCAGCACCAGCCGCGCTTTTTCGCCGCCGGAGAAGGGGGCGACCTTGTCGAGCGCCTTGTCACCGTGGAAGCCGAAGCTGCCCAGATAGTTGCGCAGCTCCTGCTCGGTCTTGTCCGGCGCGAGGCGGGCCAGATGATCGAGCGGAGAATCATCGAGACGCAGGGTCTCCAGCTGATGCTGGGCGAAGTAGCCGATGCTCACCCCGGCGCTCACTTCGAGCTTGCCCGACAGCGGTGGGTTGGAGCCCGACAGCATCTTGATAAAGGTCGATTTACCGGCGCCGTTGCGACCGAGCAGACCGATGCGCGAACCCGGTACCAGATTGAGTTTGATCTTCTCGAGGATCACCTTGTCGCCGTAACCGGCAGAGAGGTTCTCCATGGCGATGAGCGGGGTCGGCAGGGCCGACGGCTCGCGAAACTCGAAGCTGAACTCGGAGTCGGCGTGGGCGGGCAGGATCTTCTCCATCCGCTCCATGGCTTTCAGGCGGCTCTGGGCCTGACGGGCCTTGGAAGCCTTGTAGCGGAAGCGGTCCACATACGCCTGCATGTGGGACATCTCCCGCTGCTGCTTCTCGTACATCGACTGCTGCTGGGCCAGATGTTCGGCGCGCTGCAGTTCGAAGTCGGAGTAGCCGCCGGTGTATTCGTTGAGCTTGCCGTTCTCGATATGGATGATGCGGTTGATGACAGAATCGAGGAAATCGCGGTCGTGAGAGATGAGCACCAGCGTGCCCTGATAGCCCTTGAGCCACTTCTCCAGCCAGATCACCGCATCGAGATCCAGGTGGTTGGTCGGTTCATCGAGCAGCAGCAGATCGGAGCGGCAGAGCAGCGCCTGAGCGAGGTTCAGACGCATGCGCCAGCCACCGGAGAAGCTGCGCACCGGCGAGCTGAGCTGCTCGTCGCTGAAACCGAGGCCGTGCAGCAGTTCGGCGGCGCGGGCGCGAATGCTGTAGGCGCCGATGGTATCAAGGCGACCGTGCAGCTCGGCTACCAACAGGCCATTGTCATCCTGCTCGGCTTGCACCAGCTGGGCCTCCAGCGAGCGGAACTCCTTGTCGCCGTCGATCACGTAGTCGAGGGCGGAGCAGTCCAGCGCAGGGGTCTCCTGCGCGACGCCTGCAATCTGCCAACCGGCGGGCAGGCTGAAGGTGCCGCTGTCGATGGCCAGCTCGCCCCGTACCAGTGCAAAAAAGGTGGACTTGCCACAGCCGTTTTTGCCCACCAGACCCACTTTGTGGCCGGGGTGAATGGTGGCGGAGGCGTTGTCCAGCAGCTTGCGGCCGCCGCGGATCAGTTCGATTTGACTGGCAACTATCATGGGTGGGGTCTGCTTGCTCAAAATGGAGGAGAAAAACTGGCGCGGATCTTACGTGAAATGACGCAGATTTGCACTTTGGTGAGGGGCTTGCCACTGGCTGGCATCGTAAAAACATGCCATAACAGAGAAACCAGTTTGGTAACGGGAGGTTAGCATGCATATCAGGGATATTATGACGACCCGGGTCGCCACCGTTTCAATGGATGATCGACTCCGAGTCATCAGGGATATCTTCGAGCAGGCACACTTTCGCCACCTGCTGGTGCTGGAAGAGGAGGAACTGGTGGGGGTCATCTCGGATCGGGATCTGTTCCGCGCCATCAGCCCCTATCTCGACTCCGAAGCCGAGATGAGCCGCGATACCGAAACCCTCAACAAGCGTGCCCACCAGATCATGAGTCGTCAGCTCGTCACCATCGCTCCCCATCTCACCGTGCGCGACGGCGTCAAGCTGATGCTGGAGAAGGGGGTCTCCTGTCTGCCTGTGCTGGAGAATGGCGCCCTGGTCGGCATCATCAGCTGGAAAGATTTTCTCAAGGTCGCGCTGGAGAGTGACGCGCTGGGCTGAGCCCGGGGACTTAACAGTCATCTGTCACCGTATCTGCTTGTGCCCGTTCTTGAGGGCCATAAGGTTACACGAAATGAATAGAGGGGAGCCAAGGCTCCCCTCTCTCTTATGTGGCTGGCGGCACAGGCCAGCCTCATCATGATTCCGGGGGCCCCTTGCCCAGGCTGGCGGGGGCGCTGCCGGAGAGGTGCGGCTGCAAGTGAGTGCGGATCTCGTGCAGAGTACGCTGATACTGCCGGGCATGTTGATCCAGAAACGCAGGGCTGTGCTTGAGGCGTCGCTCCAGGGTATCGACCAGCAGCGCCACCCTGGGGGCCGCCATGCCCGCCGGCCAGCTGTGCTGTAGCAGCTCCAGCAGTTGCCAGGCATCGCCCGGCAGGGCGGGGAACTCTTCTAGCAGCTGCAAGCCCGCTTGCAGGGCTGTCTGATACTGGCTGGCCTGCATCGCCTTGTGGCGCAGCTGGCGCAGTTCGTTCAGCCGTTGTTCTCTCGCCGTCAGACGCAGGCCCAGCTCGGCCACCAGATGGTGGAACAGCTGGCGGGTGAGCGGGTGGGGCGCAACCCTGACGCGGTATTGGGTCAGCTGGGTCAGGTAGCGCTGGGCGTGGTGGGGCAAACCGCAGAACTGGCTGACAGCAAAGCCGAGCAGCAGGGTGAGGTGGTTGTCGCTCCCCTCATCCGGCTGGTGGTGGGCAATCAGGATCAGCGCCTCGTCGAAGCGGTAATCCAGCCCCAGCATCAGCGCCTGCAGCAGCTCATATTCGTGGGGTTGCAGGTGGACGGTGCGTTTGAGGTGCTCCCACTCCTGTTGCAGGGAGCGGATCCGGTTGCTGGAAGGGGCGTGCCACAGCACCGCCAGACTGGCATTGAGCATGAAGCTGTCGATGGCGAGCCGGACGCGCTGCTCGCTGAAGTGGCGCAGGGTCAGGCTGTTGGCCTGCTCCAGCACCTTCTCCTCATCTTGCAGCACCAGCCCGAGCAACATCGCCAGCTGATGCCAGCGCGGCTGATGGGGACGGATCTGCAGCAGCTCTCCCATGGTCTCCCAGGCCGCCAGCCAGTAATGCTGATTCAGCTGGCTGGCGAGTTGCAGCTCCAGCCGGGTGGCCATCGAGACGCTGGCCTGATGGCGCTGCAAGTCGGTCCGGGCGCTCTGCAATTTGCCGAGCCTCAGCATGGCGTAGAAGAGCCCGGCCCTTGGCCAGCTCGCCTGATACTCGTTGGCACAGAGGGCATAGTGCTGGGCGGCGGTGATCCGCTCGGCTGATTGCAGCAGCAGGTAACCCTTGAGTCGATCCAGCCAGGGGGTCAGCGAGCGATTCTCCCGTTGAAACAGCAGGTCTTCACAGAGGGCGGTAGCCAGTTGCCACTCCCGCAGCAGAATGGGGGCGGCCAGCGTGCGGGTCAGGTTGCTTAACTTCACCAGCTGGCCGAGCACCGCGGTGAGCTGTTGGGTCATGAAGGGGAGGGGCAGATAGAGGGAGAAGTAGAGATCCGAGGGGAGAAACTCCTGCTCGCTCTGATCGGCATCGAGCAGCAGCAAGACGCAACCGGGTTGCAGCAGGCCGAGATAGTGCGCTTCGTGCAGCAGCCGGGCTCCGTCAAGATCCTGCTGCTTGTCCTGCTGACAGATGATGGCGTCGTAGGCGTGCTGTTGCAGCAGGGCCAGCAGGCCACTGCGCTCGTGGTTTGGATGGCTGTGGTAGTGGATCCGGTCGGCTGGCACCCCCTGTTCGGTCAGTTCCCGGGTGATGGCGCTACGGAGCAGGGGATCCTCTTCGAGCAGCAGTATCGTCATGCACGCGTCCTTTCAATACTCCACGAGTAGATCAGATTAGACCCAAGAGGAACATGGCGACAACTCTGCGGGGGAGGAAAAGTGACAGTAGTCGGCGCGAGACGAGGAAGGGCATTATAGGCGGTTACCGGGATTTATGTGCTTCGGTGAGAAAGACACACTCTGTTTGACGGATCTGGTGTGAGCCACTCCCCTGTTCCCCCTGCCAGCTTAATTCCAGCTTGCCGAGGCGGCCTAGATGGCGCAGTTCAAATTCGTAGCGCTGGCAGAGGTTGTTTTGGGGCAGACTCGTCATACCCGCTGGCAGGCGGTATTGATAGCGCAGGATCGGCCCATCTTCCAGCTTGCTGGCCACCGGCACCAGCCCCTCTGGCGTGGGCTGCGGCGCCCCGAGCGCACGGCGCAAACTGAGCGGTGCATCGATCGCCTTTTGATAGTGCAGGCCGTTCATGGCCGCCAGCTCCTCTTCCAGCCGTTGCAACTCCCCTTCCAGTCCATTGAGCGCGGCCCCCAGCTGCTGGTGGGTCGTTGACGAGGCGCAGCCACCCAGCAACAGGGTGGCAAGCAGCAGGGCGGCTCTGATGGGGGGCACGGCATCTCCTTGGCAATGACGATGAAGCGTGAAGGTCAGGTCGGCTGGCCCTGACTATAGCAGGGGATTGCTCGGGGGCGTCCCCTGCAGCAGCTGCGCCAGACGGGCCAGCCCTTCGCCGACCCGGGCATCGGTGGCGGGTTGGCTCAGGCTCAGGCGCACCCCTTGCGGAGCGGCAAACTGACCGGCGGCGAAGTGTTCCCCGCTCGCCACGCCAACGTCAAGAGCATCGGCGGCGGCAGCAAACTGTTGGCTGCGCCAGGGCTCCGGCAGCGGTAGCCAGGCGTGCATGCTGCCCGGCTGCCAGCGGGCGGCAGGCAGCAGGTGGCGCAGCAGTTCGCCACGGCGTTTGAGGATCTCCCGCTGCTGCTCGACCAGCGGCATGATCTGGCGCTGACTGACCATTTTGCAGGCGAGCTCGATCAACAGCGGGCTCACCATCCAGCTCGACAGCCGCATGGTCTGGGCGAAGGCGCTGCGCAGGGCAGGGGGCGTCAGCACGAAGCCCACCCGCAGGCCGCCGCAGGCGATCTTGGCCAGACTGCCCAGATAGATGACCCGCTCCGGCGCCAGATTGACCAGAGGGATCACAGGTTGCTGGGGCAGCAGGCCGTTGACGTCATCCTCGATGATCAGCAGATCGTGGCGACGGGCGATGGTGACGATGGCCTCCCGCCGCGCCAGACTCATGATGGCGGTGGTGGGGTTTTGCAGGGTCGGGGTGAGGTAGAGCAGCTTGGCCCGGCGGGTGCGGCAGGCGGCGTCCAGCGCCTCGGGCAGCAGCCCCTCCTCGTCCATCGCCAGTCCCACCACCTGATTCTTCAGCTGGCGGGCATTGCCCAGCATACCGGGGTAGCTCAGCCCCTCGCACAGGATGGTCTCCCCCACGCAGCCGGTCGCCAGCAGCGCCAGCATGATGCCGTGCTGGGCGCCGTGGCTGAACAGCAGGCGATCCTCACTACAGGCCACCCCTTGCTCCGCCAGCCAGTTGACGAACTGCTGGCGCTGATCCGGTCGTCCCGCCTCCTTGTCGTAGCCGAGCAGGGCGTTGAGATCCCCGTCCGCCACTTCCCCCAGCATGGGGCGAATGATGGCCGCCCGATCCAGCTGCACCGGCAGGTTCTGCCACAGCTCGATGCGGTGCCCCTCCTCCTGACGGATCACCCACTCATTGGCAGGATCCGTGTTCGCTCCCTTGACCCAGGTGCCGTGGCCCACCCGGGCAGCCAGCAGGCCGCGCCGCTCCGCCTCGCTGTAGGCGCGGGTGACGGTGCCGACGGTGACACCCAGACGATCCGCCAGGGATCTGTGGGTAGGCAATCGGGTCTGCGGTGGCAGCTCGCCATTCGCGATCCCCTGTTCGATTGCTTTGACCAGCTTGAGGTAGAGGGGGCCATCGAAGGCCGCAAGGTCGGGCGTCCAGATTGTCATGGTGACAATAAATCCATTGATCCAAATTTGTTGTCAATATAGCGTGAATTTCAGCCTGATAACAATCAAATAGCTTGCATTGTATCGATACAATTCAGCGAGTAAGGAGTCACAATATGACGATGGAGTGGTATGTTACCCTGTTCGGTTTTGCCGTACTCACCTGCGGTACGCCGGGGCCCAACAACCTGATGCTGACGGCCTCCGGCGCCAACTTCGGGGTGCGTCGCACTCTGCCACATCTGCTCGGGGTGGGGCTGGGGCAGCCGGTGTTGCAACTGGTGCTGGCGCTGGGGCTTTATCCGCTGTTCGAGCGCTGGCCCCTGCTACGGCTCGGTTTGCAGATCTTCGGCAGCCTCTATCTGCTGTGGTTGGCGTGGCGTATCGCGGTGGCCGGGGCGCCGGGGGATCCGGCCCGGAGGGCCCGTCCGCTGACCATGCTGGAGGGGCTGGGCTTTCAGTTCCTCAATCCCAAGGCGTGGATGATGGGGATCTCCGCCATCAGTCTGTTCAGCCTGCCCGGCGCCAGTTACTGGTCGAGTCAGCTGGCGGTGATGGTCATGTTTGCGCTGGTGGCCCTGCCGGTCTGCTTTGTCTGGGTACTGTTCGGCCATCAGCTGAGTAACTGGATCAGCTCGGATCGGGGCTGGCGGCGACTCAACGGTTCTCTCGGCCTGCTGACGGCGCTCTGCGTGGTGATGCTCTGGTATTGAGCCGTGTTGCGCTGGAGGGGGAGGTGGCCTGGAAAGAGGCATTTCTGACTTGTCGCCACGGGGTTGGCTCTGCATATTAGAAGGCTTTCCCCATAACGGGCGCGTTGCATCGACAAGAGGTTGAGATGGATCTGAACTGGTTACTGCCCCTGGCGGGGTTTGCCCTGGTTACCTGCGGCACGCCGGGGCCCAACAATATGTTGCTCACCAGCGCCGGGGCGGCGCAGGGGTTTCGCCGCACGATTCCCCTGCTGGTGGGGGTGGTGGGGGGGATCAATCTGATGATCCTCGCCACCGCGCTGGGGCTTGGCGTGGTGTTCGAGAAGGTGCCGCTGCTGCACGACGGCCTCAAGATTATCGGCTCGGCCTATCTGCTCTGGCTGGCGTGGAAGGTGGCGACCGCCAGCGGCCCGACCGAGGGCAACCGGCCGCTTATTCCCGCTCATCAGGGGGCCATGCTGCAACTGCTCAACCCCAAGGCATGGATGATGGCGCTATCCGCCATCAGCGGTTTCACTCTGGCGGGGGAGGCTTACTGGCCCTCCGCGCTCTGGGTGTTGGTGATCTTCTTTATTACCGGCCTCTACACCGGGGCATTCTGGGTGCTTTTTGGTGCCCAGGTGCGGCAAATCATTCGCACCGCCCGAGGCTGGCGGCGTTTCAATCTCGGCATGGGGCTGGCGACGGCCGCCTGTGTCGGGATGATCTGGATTTAGCCTGGGGTTGCCCCGGGCCTTTACCGGCTGTCTTGTTGGCCCTGTGGGGCCTTTTTTATCTCGCTCCCGTGATCTTGCCTGCAAGGTGGCGTGGTTCTGCCCTTCCTCGGGATAAAAGGAGTTCCTATGAAATGTATCGGTCTGTTGGGTGGCATGAGCTGGGAGTCCACCGTCAGTTACTATCAGGCGCTCAACCGCGGGGTGCGGGCGCAGCTTGGCGGTTTGCACTCGGCGCGAGTGCTATTGAGCAGTGTGGATTTTGCCGAGATAGAGCGGCTGCAGCATGTTGGTGACTGGCCCGCCACCGCTCGCCTGTTGGTGGCCGAAGCTCAGGCTATCCAGGCCGGCGGCGCCGATTTCTTGCTGATCGGCACCAACACCATGCACAAGGTCGCCCCCGAGATTGAGGCCGCCATCGATATCCCGCTGCTCCATATCGCCGATGCCACCGCGGCCAAATTGCGGGCTGACGGGATCACCCGAGTCGGCCTGCTCGGCACCCGCTTCACCATGGAGCAGGATTTCTACAAGGGGCGTTTGCAGGCGCGCTTCGGGTTGACTGTGCTGGTACCCGATGAGGCAGGGCGGGAGCGGGTACACAGGATCATCTATGACGAGCTCTGTCTGGGCGAGATCCGCGAATCGTCGCGGGCCGAGTATCTGGCCATCATCGAGGCGCTGGCGGATGCTGGTGCCGAGGCGGTGATCCTCGGTTGCACCGAGATTGCCCTGCTGGTGGGCGATGCCCAGGCGGCGGTGCCGCTCTACGACACCACTGCCATCCATGCCGAGGCCGCCGTGGCACTGGCGCTCTGCTCCGATTAATTAACTGGTCAGATCTCACTATTCATGCTTGTCTCATACCCCTTGCCATAAAAGCGTGTAAAATTGCGCCCTGAATTTTCCCCGGCCAACAAGGGTTGGCTGCGGTTTCCTAGCATGCAAGGCTGACATTGTGACTGAAGTAGATAGATTCGCGGATATTCGCCCCTACCGCGATGAAGAAGTGCCGGCAGCCATCGAACGGCTGATCCAGGATGATGAATTTATCGGCGCCATCGCCAAGTATCGTTTCGGTTCCCTGATGAGCTGGCTGGGTTGGGCCATCCGCCCGATGATCCGCCTGTTCCTGCGCCGTAAATGGTCAAAAGTGACCACGGTGCATCAGGTCCAGATGGGGGTGACCCGCTATATGTCCCGCATGATCGCCACCTCCACCAAGGGGGTGACCTTCTCCGGGCTCGAACATCTGAAGAAGGAGCAGGGCTACCTGTTTGTCTCCAACCACAGAGACATCGCCATGGACCCGGCGTTCGTCAACTGGGGGTTGCACACCCACGGTTTCGATACCGTACGTATCGCCATCGGCGACAACCTGCTGCGCAAGCCCTGCGCCACCGAGCTGATGAAGCTCAACAAGAGCTTTATCGTCAAGCGTTCCGCCAAGGGGCCGCGGGAGATGATGAAAGCGCTCGGCGAGCTGTCGGCCTATATAGGTCAGTCGGTCCACGAGGGGCACTCCATCTGGATCGCCCAGAAAGAGGGGCGGGCCAAGGATGGGGATGACAAGACCGATCCGGCCATCCTCAAGATGTTTTATGTCGACGGCAAGAAGCAGAAGATCGACTTTGTCGACTACATGCGTAGCCTCAATATCGTGCCGGTCAGCATCAGCTACGAGCTGGACCCCACCGACAAGGCGAAGGCGCGCGAGCTCTACGAGAAATCGGTCAACGGCAGCTACGAGAAGGGCGAGTTCGAAGATATCGAGAGCATTGTCGCCGGTATCGTCGGCATGAAGGGGCGGGTACATGTCTCTTTCGGCGCCCCCATTACCGAGGGCTTCAGCGATCCGGACGAACTGGCCGCGCTGATCGATAAGGCTATATGGAGCAGTTACCGCCTCTTCCCCAGCAACTATCTGGCAGCAGATGTGGCTGGCAAGGCCAATACCATCGAACAGGCTGCTTTCCTGACTCGCCAGTCAGAAGTGCCACAAGAGCACAAGGCTATCTGGCGTGCCATGTACGCCAAACCGGTGGAAAACGCCGAAAAGGCTTGAATGAAGCCGGTTGCGTGAAAAAAACGGGAGCAGATGCTCCCGTTTTTGCGTCTGGTCAAAGTCGCCGGCAAAAGGGTGGTGAATAATATGGTTTCAGCTGGTACGATCACCCGGAAAATGGGGTTCACGCTCTTGGCAACCACCGGATGAGTGTGTAACAGTGCCCCAATATGCTGAATGTGAGCATTAGCTCTAATCCCTCTGCACGGATCGCCGGGGGCATTATCGAAGGACCTGTAACAGGTCCTTTTTCATTGGGCGGCAAAGATGCCGCGCAGATATACCTAACAGGAAGATGCTCGCACCATGATCACCGGTAGCCTGAACACTTTGCAGCGTACGCCGCTGCCTGCCCCGCTGGATCGCATCATGGTCGAGGTGGTCAAAAGCGTTGCCCTCTGGCGCGAGGCGCCCCTTGGCAAGAGCGAGATCGACGGCCTCAAGCTGTTCTGTCTGGTGAGCGAGGAGATGACCGAGCCGGCTGCGGATCGCCGTGGCGAGTTCCACCGCGACTATCTCGATATCCAGCTGCTGCTGGCAGGCGAAGAGTGGATCGGTGTCGGGCCTCATGAGTATGCGAATGAAGGTGCTGACCATCCCCATCCTGACCTCTGGTTTGTCGATGACGAGCAGACTACCTATCTGGCGCTGCAACCTGGCGATTTCGCCGTCTTCTGGCCGGGCGAACTGCATCGCCCGCTCTGTACCCGCAACCAGCCCGCCAAAGTGAAGAAGCTGGTGGTCAAGGTACACCGGGATCTGCTGGCCATCGCCTGAGCATCCCCATTGAAGCGAGCCCTGCGCAGCTGATGCGTCGAGACTCGCAAGCATTGAAACGAGTGATACGCACCACAAGTTGCGATGACTCTTTCAAGAGCAAGAATTGAAAAATTGGGCGCACTTTCCTGCGACCATAAGCCCCCGGCAGGGGAATCCCATCCTCTTTTTGGATGACACGACACTGTCGGCGTAAAGCCGAAGCACAGGAAGATGTAGAAAATGAGCAAGTTGGTATTGATCCTTAACTGCGGTAGCTCTTCCCTGAAATTTGCCGTAATGGACGCCGAAACAGGTGAGGACATGCTGTCCGGCCTGGCCGAATGCTTCAATCTGGATGATGCACGTATCAAATGGAAACTCCACGGGGTCAAGGGCGAAGCCATGCTGGGCGCGGGTGCCGCGCACCAGGAGGCCCTCGACCATATCGTGGGTCATATCCTGCCGCAGGATCCGACTCTTGCCGAGCAACTGGTGGCCATCGGTCACCGCATCGTACATGGTGGCGAGCAGTTCTCCCGCTCCGTGCGTATTGATGACGGCGTGATCGCCGGTATCGAAGCCGCCATTCCGTTCGCCCCGCTGCACAATCCGGCCCACCTCATCGGTATTCGCGCCGCGCTGAAAGTGTTCCCGCAGCTGTCCGAGAAAAACGTGGCCGTGTTCGACACCGCCTTCCACCAGACTCTGCCACAAGAGGCCTACCTCTATGCGCTGCCACACAAGCTCTACCGCGAACACGGCATCCGTCGTTATGGTGCCCACGGTACTTCTCACCGCTACATCGCGGAAGAAGCCGCGAAAGAGCTGGGCAAGCCGTTGAATGAACTGAACATCATCAACTGCCACCTGGGTAACGGTGCCTCTGTCTGCGCCATCAAGAACGGCGAATCCGTAGACACCTCCATGGGGCTGACTCCGCTGGAAGGTCTGGCGATGGGTACCCGCTCCGGTGATATCGATCCGGCCGTGGTCTTCTTCATGCACGACCAGCTCGGTTACAGCGTGGAGCAGATCAACCACACCCTGACCCGTGAGTCCGGTCTGCTGGGGATGACCGAAGCGAGCAGCGACTGCCGCTACGTCACCACCAACTACGCCACCGACGCCGGTGCCAAGCGTGCGCTGGATGTCTTCACCTACCGTGTGGCCAAGTATGTCGGTGCCTATGCCGCTGCGATGGACGGTCGTCTGGACGCCGTGGTCTTCACCGGCGGTATCGGTGAGAACGCCGCCATGGTGCGCGAGATGGTGCTGAACCGTCTGGCACTGTTTGGCTTCAAGGTGGACAAAGAGGCCAACAACGCCGCGGTACTGGGTGGCGAAGGTCGCATCACCACCGCCGACAGCCGTTGCGCCATGGTGATCCCGACCAACGAAGAGCTGGTCATCGCTCGCGATGCCCTGAGCCTGGTCTGCTAAGTCAGCCTCGCTTTGAAACAACGCCCGGCCTGTGCCGGGCGTTGTCATTTCAGGCATACGCCGATTTGACATGGGGGAGGGGAGCGGTACCCTGACCACCACTGTTTTTGCAGCCAGCGGGCTGCCCGGTTCGGGAGAGAGCAATGAAAGAGGCGTTTTTTAACTGGTTGTCGGGCCTTGGGGTGGAAGTGACCAGCATGATGGCGCTGGTAATCGCGCTGGGCTTTATCGTCATTACCTCCCTGTTGCTGCACATGGCGCTGCACCGCTTTCTGCTGGTGCGGCTGGTGGGGATACTTGGTAGAGCCAAGCAGGTGTGGCTACCGCCTCAATTGCAACAGCGCCTCTTTTACCGACTCGCTTTTGTCTTTCAGGGAGCCGTCTTGCTGGCTCAGGCTGAGATCTGGTTACCCCGTCAGTCGGAGAGCCTCAAGTTGATCGAAATGCTGGCTCAGCTCTGGATCCTGCTCTTTTTGCTGCTCTCTTTCTTTAGTCTGCTCGACTGCGTGTTGGCGGTGAGCCGCAATACTCGGTTGTGGCGGGACCTGCCCCTGCGTGGCATCTTTCAGGGGGCCAAGCTGGTAGGCAGCATTCTGGTGGGCATCCTGATGATCGCCTTGCTGCTTGGCAAGTCGCCGCTGTTCCTGTTCAGCGGTCTGGGTGCCATGACTGCGGTGCTGATGCTGGTGTTCAAGGACCCCATCCTCGGGCTGGTAGCAGGGATCCAGCTCTCCGCCAACCGGATGCTGAGTGTCGGTGACTGGCTGCAGATGGACAAGTATGGCGCCGATGGTGAGGTGACCGATATCGGCCTCACCACGGTCAAGGTGTCGAACTGGGACAAAACAGTCACCACTATCCCCACCTATGCCCTGATCTCCGATTCTTTCAAGAATTGGCAGGGGATGACCGAGTCGGGTGGCCGCCGTATCAAGCGCAGCATCAATATCGACATGACCAGCGTACGCTTTCTGACAGCCGATGAGCAGCGGCAGCTCAAGCAGGCACAACTGCTGGCCCCCTATCTCAGTCGCAAGGAGCAGGAGCTGAGCAGTTACAATCAGCAGCTGAGCGATGCCCTGAGCTGCCCTATCAACGGTCGTCACCTCACCAACCTCGGCACCCTGCGCGCCTATCTGGATGCCTATCTGCGTGCTCACCCCGGCATTCGCAAGGACATGACCCTGATGGTGCGCCAGCTGGCGCCCACGTCAGACGGTTTGCCGCTGGAAATTTACTGTTTTACCGCGACCACCGCATGGGCTGATTACGAAGGGATCCAAGCCGATATTTTCGACCATATCTTCGCTATCATTGAGCAATTTCATCTGCGGTTGCATCAATCTCCCACAGGTTATGATATGCGCCTCTGGCAACGGGGATAAACAGGGGGAGAGGGCGAGTCGAGGGCGTTGGATAATCCGCATATTAATCATCGACCCGTCACCACTTGTCAGTTGATATTTGGTCAGCAGAGGAGAAAAATGGCGGCCTTCTCTTCGCGCCCCTGATCTTCTGCTGATCAGCCGTCAGCTCAGAGATGTCAATTCAGTCATTATCATGGGAAAGTTATGAAGCTCCTTCGCAATAGTGTGGTAACACTCTGCTACAGCCTGCTGCTGACCGCTGCGCCGGTTTTCGCTGTTGAATATGCTCTGCCTGCGGCCAACAGCCGTCTGGTGGGGGAAAATCTGGAATATGTGGTTCCGGCCGAAGAGAATGGCCAGCCGCTGGAGGCCATTGCTGCCAAATTCCAGCTGGGGCTGACCAACATGATAGAGGCCAACCCCGATGCGGATCCCCTGTTGGTACAGACCGGCGAGAAGCTGGTGATCCCCCAGCAACTCATCCTGCCGGATGCCCCTCGTGAAGGGATTGTGCTGAACGTGGCCGAGATGCGCCTCTACTACTACCCGAAAGGCAAGAAGGTGGTAGAAGTGTTGCCCATCGGCATCGGCCAGCTCGGCACCGACACCCCGGAAAACTGGGTGACCAGCGTGCAGCGCAAGAAAGCGGGCCCGACCTGGACCCCGACTGCCAAGATGCATGCCGAATATGCCGCCCGTGGCGAGAGCCTGCCAGCGGTATGGCCGGCCGGTCCGGACAACCCCATGGGGCTGTTTGCACTCTATATCGGCAAGATGTACGCCATCCACGGCACCAATGCCAACTTCGGTATCGGTCTGCGGGTGAGTCACGGCTGTGTGCGGCTGCGTAACGACGATATCGAGTACCTGTTCAAGCGGGTTCCGGTTGGTACCCGCGTCCAGTTTGTCAACCAGCCGATCAAGGCCTCTCTCGAGCCCAACGGCGTTCGTTATCTGGAAGTGCACCAGCCGCTGTCGCGCAGTGAAGAGGAGTTTAACTCCAAGCTGCCGGCACCGCTGCCGATGACCCCGGCGGTGACCCGCTTCATTGCCCACGCCGACAGCGACTCCCAGCTGGTGAAGCAGGCGCTGGAGCAGCGCAACGGTATGCCGATAGCGATCAATCGCTAAGGGCCGATCCCCGTCATGACAAAGGGCGAACAGCATGCTGTTCGCCCTTTTTGTTTCTGCTGTGCTGACTCAGCGTCGCAGCAGATTTGCCTGTAGCTCGCTGCCGAGCTGATCGAGCAACTGATAGCGCGCCTTGTAGCTGGCGCGCTTGCGGGAGGGGATCTCCTCCAGCGTCTTGCGGGGCACCTCCAGTGGCAGGCTCATCCAGAGGTCATCCTGCACGCAGCCCTGATGCTCCTGCCACAAGCCATCGAGGTCGAACTTGACCCGATCGGCGGTGCGCTTGCTGCTCTGATAGACGTGGCTTTGGGTGCGGATCCCGAGCAGGGTGTTGCACGCCAATCCCCGGGCCAGCTCGGCAGCCATATAGACCAGCAGGGACATAGGGCGCAGCCCGCCGCATGCCTTGGTGACCTGTTTGATCTCCTCGTTCTGGCCCTTGCCCCCTTGCAGCGAGCAGATCTCGAGGGTCGGGTTCGGAGCAGGGCGCAAATTGAGAGCCATGTAATAGAGCCCCGTGTCACCCAGCTTGAGGGTCAGGCTCATCTCCCCCTCTTTGCCCATATGGGTTTGGTAATCGAGTTGCAGGGTCAGCGGTGCCATCAGCTTGTCGCTCTGCCACTGGGCCAGCAGCAGGCCGCGGCCGCTGTAGATCGCCAGTTGTTGTGCCTTGGGCAGCTGGCGAGCCAGCTGCTGGTAGTGGCCGCTGATAAGCCCCGCGCGCAGGCGCTTGCGGAGCCCCTTGTGGCGATAGGGGTGGATCGGCTTTTCCAGAATATCGGGGAAGCGGCTGATCGCTTGCGCCAGCAGCGGTTGCTCCTGCTGTTGGCGGTAGAGGGCGCGGGCGCCGGGATTGAGCCAGAGACGTCCCACATACTTGGCCCGTCTGATGAGATGGCCCGACTCCTCTACCGGATGGAGACGGCGGGCGAGGGTGCGCAGTTGCGACAGATGAGAGGACATAGGCGTGGCCCCGGTTCGTTGGATTCAGGGCGGCGAGTGTAGGAGGGGACGGGGAGGATGTAAAAAGCTCGATAGTAACAAAATGTGAAAACATAACGCTCAGTAGCGGCTGGCGCTGCGAGATGATCATCACGGCAACGGCAGGAAATCTGGCGCCATCCTCTTGATGTGGCAGATGATTTGATGCGCAAAGGTTTTTATTGTGTTTTGTGTTTGTTAAAAGTGGTTGAGCTGGCGCGAACGGCTGATTAAGCTAGGCCGGTTTTTTAGGGATGAGCCCGTCACCAGAGCGGGCAGAAAATGACACAAAACGGAGTTTTGCATGACAGCTAGCACACCCATGTTAATCACCTTCCTGGTGTATATCCTCGGAATGGTGTTGATCGGCTTCGTCGCCTATCGCGCCACCCGCAACTTTGATGACTACATTCTGGGCGGCCGCCGGATGGGGAGCTGGGTTACCGCTCTCTCCGCCGGCGCCTCCGACATGAGCGGCTGGCTGCTGATGGGGCTGCCCGGCGCCGTCTTCGTCAGCGGCATCTCCGAGAGCTGGATCGCCATCGGTCTGGTCATCGGTGCCTACCTCAACTGGCGCTGGGTAGCGGGCCGCCTGCGGGTACATACCGAGAAGAACCGCAACGCCCTGACCCTGCCGGACTACTTCACTTATCGCTTTGAAGATCACAGCAAGGTGCTGCGCATTCTCTCTGCGCTGGTGATCCTGCTCTTCTTCACCATCTATTGCGCCTCCGGCGTGGTGGCCGGTGCCCGCTTGTTCGAGAGCACCTTCGGCATGGATTACAACACCGCCCTCTGGGTCGGTGCCGCTGCCACCATCACCTACACCTTCTTCGGCGGCTTCCTCGCGGTGAGCTGGACCGACACGGTGCAGGCGACCCTGATGATCTTTGCCCTGATCCTGACCCCGGTCTTCGTCATCATCGCCGTCGGCGGGGTGGATAGCGCCATGATCGAGGTGGCCGCCAAGAGCGCCAGCAACCTCGACATGTTCAAGAATCTGGATGTGATCGCCATTGTCTCGTTGATGGCCTGGGGTCTTGGCTACTTCGGTCAGCCCCACATTCTGGCCCGCTTCATGGCGGCGGATTCCCATCACTCCATGGCCAATGCCCGCCGTATCAGCATGACCTGGATGGTGTTCTGCCTCGCAGGCGCGGTGGCCATCGGCTTCTTCGGGCTAGCCTATTTTGCCCGCTTCCCGGAAGTGGCGGCTGGAGTGACCGGCAACCCGGAGCGGGTCTTTATCGAGCTTTCCAAGATCCTGTTCAACCCCTGGATCGCCGGTGTGCTGCTCTCCGCCATTCTGGCGGCGGTGATGAGCACTCTAAGCTGCCAGCTGCTGGTCTGCTCCAGCGCCATTACCGAGGATCTCTACAAGCCCTTCCTGCGCAAGAACGCCTCCCAGCGTGAGCTGGTGTGGGTGGGTCGCCTGATGGTGCTGCTGATCGCCGTGATTGCCATCGCCGTCGCCATGAATCCGGAAAACCGGGTGCTGGGGCTGGTGAGCTACGCCTGGGCCGGTTTCGGTGCCGCCTTTGGTCCCGTGGTGCTGCTATCGGTGTTGTGGCCGCGAATGACCCGCAACGGTGCGCTGGCGGGCATGCTGGTCGGTGCCATCACCGTCATCGTCTGGAAGCAGTTCGGCTGGCTGGGGCTGTATGAGATCATCCCGGGCTTCCTGTTCGCACTGCTGGCCATCGTAGTGGGCAGTCTGCTGGGCGAAGCGCCCTCTAAAGCGATGCTGGAGCGTTTCCGTGATGCCGAGGAGGAGTACCACACCCCGGCCGAGAGCGCGGGAGAGCCGGTCGTGGTGAACTGATCCCTATTACCGCTTTCTGATTGAGAGCCCCGCCCCCGGACAAGGAGCGCCCTGGTTGGCCATCCTTGCACCGGTTTGGCGGGGCTTTGTGCTATCTGATTCACTCTTGGGCACTTTTTTATGTTCGGCCGGTGGCTCCCGGGTGCTCGCTTTCTTTTGTCTTGGCACCGAATATGGGACACTAGGCCGCCTGAAGGAGACCTAGTGCATGCGGCTATTCACCCTGATCCTGATCCTCCTGCTGGGGGGACTGCAATATGACCTCTGGCTGGGGAAGAACGGGCTATCCGATTATCAGAACCTGTCGGAGGCCATCTCGCAGCAACAGCGGGACAACCAGACTCTCAAGGATCGTAACGACCTCATTTACCGCGAGATAGATGATCTCACCTCTGGCCTCGAGGCCATCGAGGAGTTGTCGCGCAACGATCTGGGTTACATCAAGCAGGGGGAGACCTTCTACCGGATCATCCCCAAAGAGAAAGACAAAGAGACAGCGCCGGACGATGAGCCCTACGATGACTGATGCCAGCCGGGTATCCGGCCTGACGGCGATCGTCCCTGCCGCCGGTATCGGCAGCCGAATGGGGGCCGATTGCCCCAAGCAGTACCTGCAACTGGCGGGTAAAACCATTCTCGAACATACCCTGGAGCGGCTGCTCTCCCACCCGGCCATCGCCCAGGTGATCGTGGCGCTGGCGCCCCATGACCGCTGGTTCGAGGACCTGCCCGTGGCGGCCGACCCGCGCATTGTGCGGGTAGAGGGAGGCGCCGAGCGCGCCTTTTCCGTCCTCAATGGTCTCCATGTGGCGCAAGGGGAGTGGGTGCTGGTGCACGATGCGGCCCGTCCCTGTCTGACTCACGGCGATCTCGATGCGCTGATTGCCGCGGCCATGAACTGCGACGGTGCCATTCTCGGCAGTCGGGTACGCGATACCATGAAACGCTCCGATGGGGAGGGCAATATCATCGCCACCGTCGAGCGCGAGCAGCTCTGGCATGCCCTGACGCCGCAGATGTTCCCGACCCGAGCCCTGAAGCGGGCGCTGGAAGAGGGGCTACTGCTGGGCGCCACCATCACCGACGAGGCCTCCGCCATGGAGCGGGCAGGATTTGCGGTGCGGATGGTGGAGGGGCGCGCCGACAATATCAAAGTGACCCGGCCGGAAGACTTGTCGCTGGCGGGGCTGTTTTTAAGCCAGCAGGCATAAGCCCCTCAGTCAGAACAGACCGTTCAGAGCAGAGTGTCTCGAACAAACAGGCCCGAACAAGGAGTTAGCATGATCCGGATTGGACATGGTGTGGACGTACACAAAATTGATGGGGTTGGTTTCAGCATGTTGGGAGGTTGCCGCTGATGATGCGCATTGGCCATGGTTTTGATGTTCATAAATTTGGTGGTGTTGGCCCCTGCATGCTGGGTGGCGTGCCGGTTCCCTACGAGCAGGGGCTGGTTGCCCATTCTGACGGCGATGTGGTGCTGCACGCGGTGAGCGATGCCCTGCTGGGCGCCATTGGTGCCGGTGACATCGGTCGCCACTTCCCCGATACCGCTGCCGAGTTCAAGGGGATCGACAGCCGCATCCTGCTGCGGGATGTGTTTGCCAGGGTACATAAGGCGGGTTATGCCATCGGCAACCTGGATGTGACCATCATCGCCCAAGCGCCCAAAATGGCCCCCCATATCGACGCCATGTGCGCCGTGCTGGCCGCCGATCTGCAATGTGATTTGAACCGGGTGAACGTCAAGGCGACCACCACCGAAAAATTGGGTTTTACGGGGCGCAAGGAAGGGATCGCCACCGAAGCCGTCGTCCTGTTGGTGAAACAATAATGCTGGAACAACTTGCCTATCTGCACGGGGCGCCCACCGCCCGCGGTATCCTCAAGGCCGAGGCCGCCGATTTTGTGGTGAATGAGGATCTCGGCTTCGAGCCTTGTGGCGAGGGTGAACACATCTTCGTCCGGGTGCGCAAAACTGGCGAGAACACCGCCTGGGTGGCGGGTCTGCTGGCCGATGCGGCCGGGGTCAACCGCAATGCGGTGACCTGGGCTGGCCTGAAGGATCGCCACGCGGTAACCGAGCAGTGGTTCGGCATTCATCTGCCAGGCAAGGCCGAGCCGGACTTGTCGGTTATCGAGAGCGACAGCATCCAGATCCTGCAAGCCAGGCGTCACAACCGCAAATTGCGGGTAGGCTACCTCAAGGGCAACCATTTCACCCTGCGTCTCACCGGTCTGGAACAGGCCGATGGGTTGGAGGCGCGCCTGCAGGCCATCGCCACTCAGGGCGTGCCCAATTATTATGGTGAGCAGCGTTTTGGTCGCGATGGCAACAACCTGGAAGCGGCCAAGGCAATGTTTGCCGGCAAGCGGATCAAGGATCGCAACAAGCGTTCCCTCTACCTCTCTGCCGCCCGCAGCATGCTGTTCAACGCCATTGTCAGCGCCCGTATCGAGCAGGGGCTGGCTCATCAGCTGCTGGCCGGTGATTGCGTGATGCTCAAGGGCAGCCACTCCATCTTCAGCGAAGAGAGCGTGACCCCCGAGCTGGAAGCGCGTCTTGCCTCCGGCGATGTGCAGCTCACCGCGCCCCAGTGGGGCCGTGGCCGTCTGGCCAGTCAGGGCGCCGCTGCCGAGTTCGAACAGGCTGTGTTGGCTCCCTATAGCGATTGGTGTGACGGGCTGGAGAAGGCTGGGCTGGATCAGGACAGACGCCCGCTGCTGCTCAAGCCGGAGCAGATGAGCTGGCAGCTGGACGGCGAGGCGCTGACCCTCTCCTTCTTCCTGCCGGCGGGCGCGTTTGCCACCAGCGTGGTGCGCGAGTTAATGCAGGCCGAAGAGGCTGATCACGGTTTCAGGAATCAGACCGATGCGAATTCTGGTCAGTAATGATGATGGTGTGCATGCCGAGGGCATTCGTGCCCTCAGCGAGGCGCTGCGCGCCTGTGGCGAGGTCATTGTGGTGGCTCCGGATCGCAACCGCAGCGGCGCGAGTCACTCCCTGACGCTGGAAGTACCGCTGCGGGTTACCCGCATTGCAGAAAACGGCTTTAATGGGTGCGAGAGCTATGCGGTGAAAGGCACGCCGACCGACTGCGTGCATCTGGCAGTCAACGAGCTGGTACGCCCGGAGCCGGACATGGTAGTGGCCGGCATCAATCACGGCGCCAACCTGGGAGATGATGTCATCTATTCGGGGACGGTCGCCGCGGCCACCGAGGGGCGCCATCTTGGTTACCCCTCCATCGCCATCTCGTTGGTGGGCAAGACCCACTTCGCCACGGCGGCCCACTATGCGGCCCTGCTGGTGAAGGGGCTGATGAAACACCCCCTGCCTGCCGATCAGATCCTCAACGTCAACGTGCCGGACTTGCCCCTCGAACAGATCAAGGGGATCAAGACCACCCGCCTTGGCAATCGCCACCGGGCGGAGTCGGTGATCCGTACCGAGGATCCCCGTGGCCAGCCCATCTACTGGATTGGCCCTCCCGGCAGCCAGCAGGATGCCGGTGAAGGTACCGATTTTGCCGCCATCGAGCAGGGCTATGTCTCGATTACCCCTCTGACCATCGACATGACTGCCTATGACAGTCTCGCCGGTCTGGGGGCCTGGTTAGATCTGCAGGGATGAGGGTGGTGTGATAGTACAGCGCCTGTTAAATCAGCTCATTGCACAGGATATTCGCGATTTTCGCGTGCTGGCGACCATCGCGAAAGTGCCACGTCAGCTATTCGTGGACGAGGCCATGGCACACAAGGCGTGGGACAACACCGCCCTGCCCATTGGCCACGGCCAGACCATTTCGCAGCCTTATATGGTGGCGCGAATGACCGAGTTACTGATGCAAAACAATCCGGCCCATGTGCTGGAGATTGGCACTGGCTCGGGTTACCAGACGGCGATCCTCGCCCATCTGGTGGAGCATGTGTATACCGTTGAGCGGATCAAGTCGCTGCAGTTCCAGGCCCGGCGCCGGCTGCGCCAGCTCGATCTGCACAATGTCTCGGCCAAGCACGGCAACGGCTGGTTGGGGTGGCCCAACAAGGGGCCTTATGACGCCATTCTGGTGACGGCCGCGGCGAGCGAGATCCCGACGGCACTGACCGATCAACTGGCCGAAGGGGGGCGACTGGTGTTGCCTGTCGGTGACAGTCAGCAGACCCTGCAGCTGATTGAACGATCCGGCTCCCAGCTGACCAGCCGAATTCTGGAGCCGGTACGTTTTGTTCCCCTGATTGACGGAGATGTTGAGTGAAGTTGTTTTCCCGTTTGTATGTACTGGTGATGCAGTGGGCCCGCCACAAGCATGCTCCCTGGTATCTCTCCATCACCGCCTTTATCGAATCGGTATTCTGGCCGATCCCGGTGGATGTGATGCTGGCGCCGATGGCGCTCGCCAAGCCGCACAAGGCGTGGCACTACGCTACGCTGGCTACCGTATTCTCGGTGCTGGGTGCGCTGTTTGGCTATGCCCTTGGCTACGCCTTGTGGGATCCGGTGGTGCTGCCACTGGTGGAGTCTGTTGGCTATCAGGGAAAGATCGAGATCGCCCGCCACTGGTTTGAGCAGTGGGGGATCTGGGTCATTTTCATTGCCAGCTTCACCCCGATCCCCTACAAGGTGTTTACCGTGACGGCTGGGTTGTTGCAAATGGCTCTGTTGCCTTTCATCATCACCTCCCTCATCGGTCGTGGCATGCGCTTTTTCCTGGTTGCTGGCCTGATGCGCTGGGGGGGCGAGAAGATGGAACGCAAACTGATGCACTATGTAGATGTGCTCGGTTGGCTCTGTATTGGTCTGGCCGTGGTGGCCTATTTCTGGTTTAGTCGTTAAGGATCCATTATGCGTTCGCGTATTTGGCAGGGAAGCAGTGTCGTGGTGTTGTCCTGGCTGCTGCTTGCCTGCTCCTCCAGTAAAACTGCAGCTCCGGTGGATGGGGTCGGTGATGATCAGTTCGTCTCGACCATTCCGGCTCGCCATAGTGGTGCCCAGGTCAGCGCCCCTATTCAGGGCGGCAGCTATGTGGTGAAGAAGGGGGATACTCTCTACTCCATCGCTTTTAACTCCGGTAATGATGTGCCCTCACTGGCCAGCCTCAACAATATCAGCCCGCCCTACAACATCTATCCGGGGCAGCGGCTGCGCCTCGATGGCTCCAGTGCCAGTGTTGGCAGCAGCCGCAGTACGGGGACCTATCAGGTACGTCGCGGCGATACCCTGAGCAGCATCGGTCGCCAGTTTGGCATGAGTGCGCAGGCGCTGGCCCAGAGCAATAACCTGAGCGCCCCTTATGCGCTGCAACCGGGTCAGGTGCTCAATGTACAGTCCGGTGGCAACACAACCCAGATGGTGGCTGTGACTCGTCCGACAACCGTGACGCCGGTGGCCGTGAGCCGTCCGAGCAGCGGTCCGCGTCCGTTGGCCGAGCCTAGCGGATCTGGTCAGACCACGCCGTTCATCTCTCAGAAATCCGTTGCTCCGGCAGCACCGAAGGAATACGCTCAGGTCAAAGAACAAAAAACAAACAACTCCCAGTCGAGACTTGCTTGGCACTGGCCCGCAAAAGGTCGGATTGTCGAGGGGTTCTCTGTTGCAGAACAGGGTAACAAGGGGATCGACATAGCCGGCCAGAAGGGGCAACCCGTCTACGCCGCCAGCAGCGGTAAAGTGGTATACGCTGGCAGTGCTTTAAGGGGGTATGGCAAGCTGATTATCCTCAAGCATGATGATGACTATCTCTCCGCCTACGCACACAACGACGAGTTGCGGGTGAAGGAAGGGGACAGCGTCAAGGGGGGCTCGGTCATTGCCAACATGGGTAGCACGGACGCGCCGGATGTGCGATTGCATTTCGAGATCCGGTACAGAGGCAAGTCGATCAATCCGATGAGCTATTTGCCAAAGCGTTAATCCCAGAGAGACCGTCTTACTCTGGTAACGTCAGGGAGACACACCATGAGCCAAGAACAACTGGTAATGCAGGATGCAGAGTTAGAGTTTGACGCTGAACCCGAATCTCACGAGGTAGAAGAGTTGCAGGAGGTAGCCGCCGAGGCGGACGAGACTATCTCCGATGAGTTGCTGGCACCTGAGCTGAACAAGGTGATGGATGCCACGCAACTCTATCTGGGGGAGATAGGTTTCTCCCCGCTGCTCACTGCCGAAGAGGAAGTCTACTACGCCCGTCGTGCCTTGCGAGGTGACAAAGCCGCCCGCAAGCGCATGATCGAGTCCAACCTGCGACTGGTGGTGAAAATCGCCCGTCGTTACAATAACCGCGGCCTGGTGCTGCTGGATCTTATCGAAGAGGGCAACCTCGGTCTTATCCGTGCCGTCGAGAAGTTTGACCCCGAGCGCGGCTTCCGTTTCTCCACCTACGCCACCTGGTGGATCCGCCAGACCATCGAGCGGGCCATCATGAACCAGACCCGTACCATCCGTCTGCCCATTCATGTGGTCAAAGAGTTAAACGTTTACCTGCGCACTGCGCGCGAACTCTCTCACCGCCTCGATCATGAACCGACCGCCGAGGATATCGCCTTCGCGCTGGATCGTTCGGTGGATGATGTGAACCGCATGCTCAAGCTCAACGAGAAGATCACCTCGGTGGACACCCCCATCGGCGGCGATCGCGACAAGGCGCTGCTGGATGTGCTCTCCGACGAGCGCGGCATGGGGCCTGAGCTGGAGTCACAGGAAGATGATATGCGTAGCAGCATCGTGCACTGGCTGGAGGAGCTCAATCCCAAGCAGCGGGAAGTGCTGGCCCGTCGTTTCGGTCTGCTGGGTTACGAGCCCGCCACCCTCGAGGATGTGGGGGCCGAGATTGGCCTGACCCGCGAACGGGTACGTCAGATCCAGGTGGAGGGGCTGCGCCGTTTGCGGGAGATCCTGCTGAGCCAGGGGCTCTCCATCGAGGCGCTATTTCGTACCAATTAAGCCCGCACCAACGGAATGCGGCATCAGCCAGATAGCACGAGGGGAGCAACAGCTCCCCTCGTTTTTTATTGCCTGTCGTCTGGCGATGCCGATGCGGTTATACCAGCTCAGCCAGCATGGTGTCGGCGTAGGGCACCAGTGCTTCGCCATTTTTCACTTTGGCGAGATAGTCCGGGTTGGCGATAAGCGGACGACCGATAGCCACCAGATCGAAGCGGTTGGCCTCGATGGCCGCAGCGGCGCGCTCGGCGTCGTAGTTGCCCACCCCGACCAGATTGCCCTTGTAGTGGGCGCGCAGATAGTCGGAGGCGCGGCCACCAAGATAATCGAAGGTGAGGTTGTCATCAAAGATGCCGAGGTGGATATAGGCCAGCGGGCGATCGTTGAGCTTGCCCAGCAGATAGTCGAACACGGTGCGATCTTCCGGGCTGCCCGCCAGATGGACATAGGCACCCGGGGAGAGACGAATACCAACCCGATCACCGCCGATGCGGGCGCTGATGGCATCGACCACTTCCAGCGCGAAGCGGCTCATCTTTTCCGGGCTGCCACCATAGTTGTCGCTGCGCAGGTTGGTGGAGTGGTGCAGGAACTGATCGATCAGGTAGCCATTGGCACCGTGGATCTCCACCCCGTCAAAGCCCGCCTCGATGGCGTTGGCAGCGGCCTGGGCGTAATCCAGCACCAGCTGGGCGATTTCCGCCTCGGTCAGGGCACGCGGCACCTGATAGGTCAGCTCGCGCATGCGGGGCACTGTGCCCTCGTGCGCCACGGCAGAGGGGGCCAGCACTTCAGCCTGATGGAAGAAGGGGTGGGAGAGGCGACCGACGTGCCACAGCTGGGCGAAGATCTTGCCGCCCTTGGCGTGCACGGCGCTGGTCACTCTCTTCCAGCCATCGATCTGCGCCTGGGTGAAGAGGCCCGGGGTATTGGGGTAGCCCTGCGCATCGGGGCGGATGATGACGGCCTCTGAAACAATCAGGCCGATGTCGGCGCGGCGGCCGTAATAGGCAGCCATCTGTTCGGTCGGCACCAGACCTGGGCCTGCCATGCAGCGGGTGAGCGGGGCCATCATGAAACGGTTGGCCAGGGTCAGAGTGTCATTGAGTCGATACGGCTGAAACAGGGTATTCATGATAGGTTGTCCTGAACGGGTTATTCTTGAACGTGCATTCAAGACGTTTTTTGCCTCGGGCGCAAGCTTTTTTTGAATGCGCGTTCAAGAAGGTTGGCCCGAGCGGGCGGCTGGGGTAAACTTGCCGCCCTTTCCAGCCACTCTTTATCGGCGGGCCCTGTTGCCCCTTGCCGGTGAACCATTTCCCACGGGAGGAACCATGCGCATAGCCGAGTTTGATCGGGACGAGGTACTGCGAAATGCCATGGAAGCGTTTCGCGCCAAGGGATATGCCAAGACCACCATGCAGGAGCTGGTGGCCGCCACCGGCCTCCATCCGGGCAGCATCTACGGCGCCTTTGGCAACAAGCGCGGCCTGCTGCTGGCGGCGGTGGATCACTATGTCGAGGGCAAACGCACCCTGCGCCGCTCCCTGCTCGACAACCCGAGCCCGCTGGCGGGCCTTGCGGCCTATCTCGACCGGATTGTGGGGGAGGCGCTCTGCGGCTCCTGTCTGGTGACCCGCACCATGATGGAGCTGAGCGAGCAGGATGAGGAGCTGACCCAGCGGGTCAAGGGGATCTATGGCGAGCTGGAGCAGGATCTGGCCGAGTTGCTGACACAGGCGCAGGCCAAGGGTGAACTGGCCCCGGATAGCAATATCCACACCCTCACTGCCCTGCTGCTGATCAACCTGCAAGGGCTTATCACCTTCGCCCAGTGCCGCCCCGATCGCCCCCTGCTCGACGATGTAGTCGCCCAGCTGATGCGGGCCCTGCGGGCGTAACGCGATACCGCAGAAACAACAGTGGCTCCCTCGGGAGCCACTGTTGTTTGCGGGAGGGTTACCTCGGCCCCACCAGCTCTTTCATCAAATCTTTCAGCCATACCAGCGCCGGTTGCTGGGCATGCACGGGGTGCCAGACGCAGTTGAGGTGGTAGTCGGGCACGTCCTCGGGTAGCGGCAGGCTTTTCAGCGGCCAGTGGGTGGCGAGCAGCTCGGCCACCATGCTGGGCAGCACCAGCAGGTGATCGCTCTGGCTGACGATGGCGGCGGCGGACATATAACTCTGGCTGTTGACCGAGATGGTGCGGCTAAAGCCCTGACTTTTCAGATAGCGGTCGAGGCTCGCCTCCGAGGTGCCAAGGGGCGAGTGGAACACATGGGGCATGGCGATGAGCTGCTGCAGGGTGATGCGCTCCTGCCATTGGGAGGGATCATCCTCGGCACCGGCGGGGGCCGATTTGGCAATGGGCAGATCGGCACGCACCAGCCCGGCCAGCGGCTCGGTGAGCCAGGTCTCCTTGCCGAGATACCCCGGCACCTGCATGTACTCGTCAAAGCCCAGCACCAGATCTATCTCGCCACTTGCCAGCTCGGCTTCGGGCAGGGTGTCGCGCAGGATGCGGATCTCGATGGTGACCCCCGGCGCTAGCCGTCTGAGCCGCTGAATAAGCGGCGGGATCAGCACGCACTCCACGTAATCTGTGGTGCAGAGCACGAAGCGCCGCTTCGACTGGCTCGGCTCGAACTCTTCTTCCTCGGTGAGCTGCTGCTCCAGCAGCCGCAGCGCCTGTTGCACCCCGAGATGCAGCCGCTGGGCGCGCGGGGTCGGCAGCATCCCCTGCGGGGTGCGCACCAGGAGCGGGTCGCCGAGAAAGGTGCGCAGCCGGTTAAGGGAGTGGCTCATGGCGGGCTGGCTGATAAAGAGCGCCTCGGCGGCGCGGGTGACGCTGCCCTGCGTCATCAGGGCGTCAAACGCGAGCAGCAGATTGAGGTCGAGCTGGTGCAGTTTCATGGGGGGATTATTCGCCGTGTTTATGGGACAATCCATCCTATTCATTTGATGGATGGGGGCGCAACGTCTTAATCTGCGACCCACTCTTATTTTTCCGGGTTCCCGCGCCGCATCGGGCGTAAACGGGGGCCTCAATCCATGCAAGGAGCCTTGCGATGAGCATCAAGACCATTAACTCCACGCCGGCCGCCGACGGCTTCACCATGCCCGCCGAGTGGGCGCACCAGCAGGCCGTCTGGATGATCTGGCCGTTTCGCCCGGACAACTGGCGCGTAGCCGGTCGCTTCGCGCAAGAGACCTTCGCCAAGGTGGCCGATGCCATCGGTGGCGCCACCCCGGTCTTTATGGGTGTACCGGCCCAGTTTATGGAGCAGGCCCGCGCCATCATGCCCGCTCACGTCACTCTGGTCGAAATGGACAGCGATGACTGCTGGGCCCGCGATACCGGCCCGACCATCGTCACCAACGCTGCCGGCGAGTGCCGTGGGGTGGATTGGGGCTTCAACGCCTGGGGCGGCCACAAGGGCGGTCTCTACTACCCGTGGAATCAGGATGAGGAAGTGGCAGCCCAGATGCTGACTCAGCACGAGATGGCTCGCTACGATGCGCCGCTGATTCTGGAAGGTGGCTCCATCCACGTCGATGGCGAAGGCACCTGCCTGACCACCGCCGAGTGCCTGCTTAACGAAAACCGCAACCCGCACCTGACCAAAGAGCAGATCGAAGCTCACCTGCGCGACTATCTGGGCGTCACCAGCTTTATCTGGCTGGACGAAGGCGTCTACATGGACGAAACCGACGGCCACATCGACAACATGTGCTGCTTCGTGCGTCCGGGTGAAGTGGCCCTGCACTGGACTGACGACCAGAACGATCCCCAGTACGCCCGCTCCGTGGCCGCCCTCAAGGTGCTGGAAGCGGCGGTCGATGCCAAGGGGCGCAAGCTGAAAGTGTGGAAGCTGCCCCAGCCGGGCCCGCTGTTCTGCACTGAAGAGGAGTCTGCTGGCGTCGAGAGCGGTACCGGTGTGCCGCGCGAGGCAGAAGGCCGTCTGGCCGGTTCCTATGTGAACTTCCTTATCACCAACGATCGCATCGTCTATCCGCTGCTGGATGCCGCCACCGATGGCGAAGCCCAGCGCATTCTGGAAGAGATCTTCCCGGAGCACACCGTGGTCGGCGTGCCGGCCCGCGAGATCCTGCTGGGCGGTGGCAATATCCACTGCATTACCCAGCAGATCCCTTCAGGTCAATAAGCTGGTCGAAGAGTGTAGAAATTCAAAACCCCACTCAGTGGGGTTTTATCCCTTGATAGTGTGATGGTCGCAGGTGCTGATGCGGCGATCATCATGACAAACAGTCACCCTTTTACAGGAGATCCTAAATGATCGAAGTGACCGAGGTTTCCATTGCCGAGCTGCGTGCCGCGCTCGAATCAGGCCGCACTACTGCGGTCGAACTGGTCAAGGCCTATCTGGCCCGTATCGAGGCCTACAACGGCCCCGAGACTGCCACCAAACTCAATGCCGTGGTGGTCGCCAATCCCGATGCGCTGAAAGAAGCCGAGGCTTCCGATGCCCGCCGTGCCCGTGGCGAGACCCTGGGGCCGCTCGACGGCATCCCCTACACCGCCAAAGACAGCTATCTGGTCAAGGGGCTGACCGCCGCCTCCGGCAGCCCGGCCTTCAAGGATCTGGTTGCCCAGCGCGATGCCTTTACCGTTGAGCGCCTGCGTGCCGCCGGTGCCATCTGCCTTGGCAAAACCAATATGCCGCCGATGGCCAATGGCGGCATGCAGCGCGGCGTCTATGGCCGTGCCGAGAGCCCCTACAATGCCGCGTACCTGACCGCGCCGTTTGCCTCCGGCTCCTCCAACGGCGCCGGTACCGCCACCGCCGCCAGCTTCTCCGCCTTTGGTCTGGCGGAAGAGACCTGGTCGAGCGGCCGTGGCCCTGCCTCCAACAACGGCCTGTGCGCCTACACCCCGTCCCGTGGCGTCATCTCGGTGCGCGGCAACTGGCCGCTGACTCCGACCATGGATGTGGTGGTGCCCTATGCCCGCACCATGAACGACCTCTTGGAAGTGCTGGATGTGGTAGTGGCTGACGATGCCGATACCCGTGGCGATCTGTGGCGCATGCAGCCCTGGGTGCAGCTGCCCAAGGCGTCCGAGGTGCGTCCGGCCTCCTATCTGGAGCTCGCTGCCAAGGCCGATGCCCTCAAGGGCAAGCGCCTCGGCGTGCCGCGCATGTTTATCAACAAGGATGAACTGGCCGGCACCAGCGAAAACCCCGGCATCGGCGGCCCGACCGGTCAGCGCATCCATACCCGCGAGACCGTGATTGCCCTCTGGGAAGATGCGCGCAAGGCGCTGGAAGCCGCTGGCGCCGAAGTCATCGAAGTGGACTTCCCGCTGGTCTCCAACTGCGAAGGGGACCGACCCGGCGCGCCGACCGTGTTCAATCGCGGCATCGTGAGCCCGGAGTTTCTCAACGACGAACTGTGGGAGCTCTCCGGCTGGGCGTTCGACGACTTCCTGCGCGCCAACGGCGATCCCAAGTTGAACAAGCTTGAGGATGCAGATGGGCCGAAGATCTTCCCCCACGATCCGGGCACCCTGCCGAACCGCGAGGGCGATCTGGCAGCGGGCATGGACGAGTACGTCAATATGGCCAAGCGCGGCCTGAAATCCTGGGACGAGATCCCCACAGTGCCGGATGGCCTGCGTGGTCTGGAGAAGACTCGCAAGCTCGACCTGGAGGACTGGATGGACGGGCTCAAGCTCGACGCCGTGCTGTTCCCGACCGTCGCCGACGTCGCCCCGGCTGATGCGGATGTGAATCCGGCCTCCGCCGATATCGCCTGGAGCAACGGCATCTGGGTGGCCAACGGCAACCTCGCCATTCGCCACCTCGGCGTGCCGACCGTCACCGTCCCCATGGGCGTGATGGCCGATATCGGTATGCCGGTAGGCCTGACCTTCGCCGGTCGCGCCTATGACGACAACAACCTGCTGCGCTTCGCCTCGGCCTTCGAGTCCACCGGCAGCAAGCGTATGGTGCCGCCGCGCACGCCGCCGTTGGGGTGATTGGTAGTTGGGGCTAAATAGCCCGTGTTCGTCTGGGGATAATGAAAATATAACCACCCATCACTATGTGGGTGGTTTTTTTATTTTCCATTCTCAACCCAATAAGTAAATATAAGCAAGTGATTGGAATTAATTTTCATAGTTAGATGGATGTGTGGAAAGTGTTATTTTTGATGCCAACCTTCTGATGGCTTAAATAAATGTTCATATGTTTTCATGTCTTTATCTAACAAAAGTACAGAGTCTTCTGCTGTGAAGAAATACCTCTGAGCAGTTCCCGCTATTTTTGTGTTTAATAGCGAAACAAATTTTTCATCTGCTTTAAATGTTGACTGTTTACAAGGTTCATTTCTCGCTATCACTGCCATGTTTTTATTAATAGCAAAACAGATTTCATTTTCAGGTGTATCGAGACCTAAATATATTCCTTTCATCATATCTCGATGGCTGATATAACATGGGTTATCAGATGTAATGAACTTTTGTGAAGGCTCAGATATGAAGAGTTGAAAGTGTTTATTACTAAAGGAGTTAATAGCTATTTTTAACGATGTTAGCTCCGCTGATATGATATTACCTTTTGTTGCCATGAGTTTATGTCTGTTAGTTACTTTGATTCCATCACTTAAGCCATCATCAATGAAGTTCTCTATATAAAGTAAATTTTCAGTTAGTAAGTTTCTTCCCTTTGGGTTTCTTAACCACAAAGTGGCACCTAATAAAAATAGGCCAGTCAAATCTTCTTTAGATGGTATAGCTTTATTCTTTTCCATAAAATCTAAAGTAAGTTTTATTTTTGGTTCAATATCTGTGGCATAGAATTTTTCAATTGATAAGCTGTCTGCCAATCCAGGCAGGGAGTAATAATCTCTTGATTTACAAACATTGGTAGGGCTAGTTTTATAAGTTTTTTTTCCATCGACGGGAACTACACAAAATTGTGCACTTTTATTATTGTCCATGGTAAATCCAGCTAAATAGCTAGCCGGAATATAATGGTGCCCAGCTTGCCTTCCCATCTATATCTCCAAGTGAAGCTGTTGAAGGTGATTTTCCTGCTCATTGTAACTTGGGATATTCAGGGATTCCCAGCATTTCGGCTCATGTACATTTCGTATGTTGTGCGCCATATGCTCATCTCGTAGAGCCGTAGAAACTGAATAGCGCAGCGTATTCGGACGATCGCGAAAGGTGGCCGAGAAGCCGCTGGTATCCAGAGTTTCCTGTCGGTCTTGCCGTAACTCGGTGCGCGGCGGTATGCGGACGATTACGCTGCGCTAATCGACCCTACATTATGTGGCTTATTGTTACCTCCTCCCTCATCCCCAGCCCTTCTCCCGCAAGGGGAGAAGGGAGCAAATAGGCTCCGCTGATTGTGCTTTACGTACGAGGTTCGGGTGGGGATGAGAGTTTGGAATTGGCACGGGCCATTCCCTCTCCCTCGGGAGAGGGTTAGGGCCGTAGGTTCGAATAGCGAAGCGTATTCGGACGATCGCGAAAGTAAGGGCGTTGAGGTGACGCTGATGTTCAGGGTTTCCTGCTTCTCTTGCTATCAGGCTATTCGCGGTAAACGGACGATTACGCTACGCTAATCGACCCTACATGATGTGGCATATTGTTACCTCCCCCTCATCCCCAGCCCTTCTCCCGCAAGGGGAGAAGGGGGCAAATAGGCTCCGCTGATTGTGCTTTACGTACGAGGTTCGGGTGGGGGTTTGGAATTGGCCCGGGCCATCCCCTCTCCCTCGGGAGAGGGCTAGGGTGAGGGGCTGCTATCTGTGTTGCAGGTTCGAATAGCGCAGCGTATTCGGACGTTCGCGAACATGAGGTCGTTGCCGATTTTTCCGGACTTTCCCCTGACTTCACCCAGACTTCACACAACCTCATTTTCCCCTCACAAATCCCCCGTATCTTCTGCCCACTGCTTAAAAGGCCCGGCTTGCCACAGGGGTGGCGAGGGGGCGGTTGGTTCGAGGGAGCAAGATGATGAAAAGTTGGATGAAGTGCACATTGGCCGGGGCCGTGGTGCTGATGGCGAGTTTCTGGGGCGGCAGCGTGCGGGCGGCGGGGATCTCCCTCAAACAGGTGAGCGGCCCTGTCTATGTGGTGGAGGACAACTACTACGTCAAAGAGAACTCCATGGTCTATTTCGGGGCCAAGGGGGTGACTGTGGTGGGGGCGACCTGGACGCCGGATACCGCCCGCGAGCTGCACAAGCTCATTAAACGGGTCAGCAGCAAGCCGGTGCTGGAGGTGATCAACACCAACTACCACACCGACCGGGCGGGCGGTAACGCCTACTGGAAGTCCATCGGGGCCAAGGTGGTGGCGACCCGCCAGACCCGGGATTTGATGAAGAGCGACTGGGCCGAGATTGTCGCCTTTACCCGCAAGGGGCTGCCGGAGTATCCGGATCTGCCGCTGGTACTGCCGAACGTGGTGCACGATGGCGACTTCACCCTGCAAGAGGGCAAGGTGCGCGCCTTCTACGCGGGCCCGGCCCATACGCCGGACGGCATCTTTGTCTACTTCCCCGATGAGCAGGTGCTCTATGGCAACTGCATCCTCAAGGAGAAGCTGGGCAACCTGAGCTTTGCCAATGTGAAGGAGTATCCGCAGACCATCGAGCGGCTCAAGGCGATGAAGCTGCCGATCAAGACGGTGATCGGCGGTCACGACTCACCGCTGCACGGGCCTGAGCTGATTGATCACTATGAAGAGCTGATCAAGGCGGTTCCGCAGAGCTGACCCGCGCTGTTTTTAACAATGCCGCAGCTTGTGGCAAGCGCAGCGCCGGTATGAAACGCTGCACACCCTCTATGCAAAAGGGCCCGTTACGGGCCCTTTTGCTATCAGATCAGCCACTGCCACCAGGTGAGGCCGATGCTCATCACCACGGCAAAGCCCACGATGGCGATCACCAGACCGATGCGCATCCACTCCGCGCTGGTGTGATAGCCCATCCCCATCAGCAGCGGGATGCGGGCGTGGGAGTAGGTGGCGAGGTTGCAGCCGACGTTGGTGATGGCGGCGATGCTGAAGATGGCTAGCTCGGCAGGTACGCCGACCGCCAGCAGGGCCCCGGCAATGACCGGCGCCAGCGCCACCACCTTGGCGGTGGCCGAGGCGAAAGCGTAGGAGGTAAAGAGGTAGAGCCCCATCACCACCAGCAGCATGGGAATGGTGCCGAGCCCGCCGAGGGTGCTGTGCATAAAGCCGGAGAGTTCATCCCCCAGCCAGCCGGTAAAGCCGACCCGTTTCAGGTTGTCGGCCATCCCCATCAGCACGCTGAACCAGATCAGGGTATCGAAGGCGGCGCTGTTGCCCTTCACATCGTTCCAGTTCAGCACCCCGAGCAGCAGCAGGGCGGCCAGACCGAGAAAGGCGACCGTGGTGGCATCCAGCCCCAGATTGCTGCCGCCGACCCAGAGCACCACCAGACCGACAAAGACCCCGAGCAGGCTTTTCTCATGGCGGGAGAGGGGGCCCATTTTGGCCAGCTCCTCGCGGGCGAAGCGGGGGGCATCCGGCGTGTCGCGGGTCTCGGGGCGGATCACCATATAGAGCACCAGCGGCATGATCAGCAGCAGACCGATGGCGGGCGGCAGCAGATAGAGCGCCCATTCGCGAAAGCCGACCGTCAGCCCGGCGACGCTGGCGGCAATGCCGACCAGCGCCAGATTGCCGGCAAAGCCGGTGCTGAAGGCGACCGCCGAGGCGTCGTTCATGGCGCTGACGCTGGAGAGCAGGAACTGCCCCAGCTTGCGGTCATCCTTGTTGATGGTCTTGGCCAGCGAGTCGGCAATGGGGGCGACGATGGCGGCGCGGGCCGTGTTGCTCGGGGTGGCGGGGGCCAGAATAAAGTCGGCAACCGCCAGACAGTAGGCGGAGCGCAGGGTGGACTGGCCAAAGCGGCTGAGCAGCAGCAGGGCGATCCGCTTGCCAAGGCCGGTCTTGGCAAAGGCGCTGGCAATCATGAAGGCGATGACGATAAGCCAGATCAGCGGGTGGTTGAAGTCGACCAGCGCCCCTTCGATGGCCGCCTTGGGGGTCGCTTCGCCACCGGCATGGAGCACGGCGTAGAGCCCGAGGGAGAGGATGGCGATATAGCCGGTCGGCGCTATGTTGGTGACGATGACCAGAATGGTGGCGATAAACAGAATGGCGGTGTGGTAGGCCGCCGGTGCCAGTCCGGCCGGGGCTGGCAGCTGCCAGCAGACGATAGCCAGCAGCACGGTCACGAGTGCGGCGAGCTGGGCGAGAGTGAGTTTTTTCATAAGATTCCTGTCCGGAATGAGTGGGGAGGGAGCGATTGAGGCCGCTTCGGCCCTACTATAAGAGGGGTAATGGTGGATGCCAAATCCATCAATTACACCAAATGAGTATTCGATTAATTGCGGCTGTTTTTAACGGCGTCTTTGGCTTTGTGAGCTCGGGTTGATGAAGGGGGGTGAGTGAAGGAGTCGTTGCGACCTGGGGGGCTGGCGGGATTAAGGCTGTTCAAGGGGGCGGGGCTTTCATAAGATGGCCCTCTCTCTTTTCCCTGAAAGTTATCCCTTTTCGTTATGCAATACGCCTCTCTCGCGCGCCTCAAGCAGGCCTTTATCACCGGGATGTGGGCCTCACTGGTCAGCATCGTTATCGGCTTCGCCTTCAAGGTGTGGCTGGCGCAGTGGGTCGCCAAGGGGGAGCTGGCGCTGTTCAACAGCGTGGTCGATTTGATCTCCCTCTCTTTTATCCTGATGACAGGTTTTCGCTCCTCCATGGTGGTGAGCTACTCCCAGACCAAGAACGATCGGGACATCATCAATATCTTCCGCTACTTCCTCATCGGCATCGTGCTGCTCACCTGGGGGGCGGTGATCCCCTATATCAAGCACGGGCTCCATATCCGGGTGGAGTATCTGCAACTGGTGGGGGTTATCTTCGGGCTGGGGCTCAAGGTCTACTTCACCAATCTGGTGGCCATGTACCGGATGTATGCGCTCTCCAACCGGGTCACCTGGCTGGAGCCGCTGGCCAACGGTCTGCTGTTTATGGCCTGCTATTTCGGACTGGGGATGGATGCGCTCGCTTCGCTCTTCTACGGGCTGACCTTCTCGTCGCTCGCCATCGCCGGTTATATGTATGTTTCGCGGCGCCGGGCCATCGCCACCAAGCCGCTGGCCAAGGTGGCGCTCGGCCCCGAGATGGTGAGCTATGTGAAGAAGAGCTTTACCGCCTCGCTGGAGGCGGGGGCCAGTATCCTGATGATCTACATCACTGTGCTGCTCACCATCCGCCACTTCAGCATCGACGAGCTGGGGGATTTTCAGGTGGTGGTGCGTCCCATCTTCACCTACATGACCACCCTGTTTGTCTTCCCCATCTACCGCTTTGTACTGCCGGAGCTTGCGGTCAATCTGCGCAATGGCGATCACCGCCAGATAAGGATGATCCGGCGCTGGATCTTCCGCCTCTCCGCCATCGTCAGTCTGGCCTTCTTTGGCTTGATGCTGCTGGCGGGCAAGCAGCTGGTGTTGCTGTTCTTCCCCGCCGACTACGTGGGGGCGGTGCCCGTGCTGTTCCACTTCTCCATCTTCTTTATCTTTATGATGCTTAACGGCTATCAGCTCGCCTATATCAAGGCTCACGGTCACTTTACCCAGAGTTTGCTGATCCGGCTGGCTGGCATAGTGGCGCTGGTTGCCGCCTACTATCTAGTGGCCGAATTCACCGCCAACGTGGTGGCGATTATCGTGGCGCTGGGCCTCGGTTATATGGTGATGTTTATCCTCTCGACCCTGGCGGAGCGGCAGATCTTGCGATCCCTGCCACTGGTGCTGGCGACCCGCTAGGGTGCTACTCGCCAAGAGCTGACACCTGTCAGATAACAAAAAACGCCCGTGCGGGCGTTTTTTATTGGCGGTGCAGGGGAGGCTTAACGCTTGCCCTTGCCACCCTTGTTGCCAGCGAGGGCCTGCTTTCTGGCGCGCTGCTTCTGGGCCGCCTTGCTGTTGCGGCGTGGCTCGGGCTCGAAGCGGGTGAGATCCGGCTCAAAGCCCGGGAACCACTGCTGGGGCAAACGGGTGTCGAGCACCGCTTCCACCTTCTCCAGCAGGGGCGCATCTTCCGGGCTGAACAGGGTAATGGCGAGCCCCTTGTTGCCGGCACGGCCGGTGCGCCCGATACGGTGGACGTAATCCTCGGCCACAAACGGGAACTCGAGGTTAATCACATAGTTGAGATCCGTGATATCGAGGCCGCGGGCTGCCACGTCGGTGGCTACCAGTGCCTGCAGGGTGCCGGCGCGAAACTCCAGCAGAACTTTTTCACGCGCGCTTTGCGACAGATCGCCGTGGAAGGCGAGGGCATTGATGCCCGCTTTGCCAAGCTGCTGGGCCAATTTGTCCGCCCCTTGGCGGGTGCGGCTGAAGATGAGGGCCGGTGCCCACCCTTTCACTTTGAGCATGTGCTCGACCAGCGCCAGCTTGCGATCACTGTCCACCGTGTAGACCCGCTGCTCCACCTCGGCCGCCGTGGTGTTGCGCGGTGCCACTTCAATCAGCTCGGGGTCGCGTAGCAGCACCTTGCTCAAGGAAAACAGGTTGTCGTCGCAGGTGGCGGAGAAGAGCAGGGTCTGGCGATCCGCCGGGATCTGTTTTAGCAGCGCCTTGATCTCGTCCATAAAGCCCATATCGAGCATGCGATCCGCCTCGTCAAACACCAGATGGCGCAGGCTATCAAGGCTCAATGCCCCCTGACGCAGATGGTCGAGCAGGCGGCCCGGGGTGGCGATCAGCAGATCCACCCCGGCTTGAAGCGCCTCCACCTGAGCCGCGATACTCACCCCGCCGTAGACCAGCGTGCTGCTGAGATCGGTGCCCTGGCCGTAGCGCGCCACGCTCTCGGCGACCTGCACCGCCAGCTCGCGGGTCGGCACCAGCACCAGCGCGCGGATCGGGCGCTGGGACGCCATTTGCGGCTGCGCCAGCAACTGCTCCAGCAGCGGCAGCACAAAGGCGGCGGTCTTGCCGGTGCCGGTCTGGGCGCCCGCCATCAGATCCCGCCCCGCCAGAATGACCGGGATGGCGCGAGCCTGAATGGGGGTGGGTGCGGCATAGCCGAGCTCGCTCAGGGTCTGCTGCAAGCGGGGGGAGAGGGCCAGTTCGGCAAAGGAGGCAATGGACATAAAAGGCACCAGTAGGGGGTTATCGCGGCCAGCGGCCACAACGACACAATCATCGTGGCCGCGATGGTAACAGAAGCAGAGGGATCGGCAGAAGGCGGCTATGACGCGGCGGCATCCGGTAACGGCCGGATCAGCCGGATCGCTTTGCCCTCGTAGCTGGCGATGTTGTGCTTGCCGTGCTGTTTGACGTGGTAGAGCAGCTCATCGGCGAGATGCACCGCCTCGGTGACGGTGAGGTAGTCGCGAATGCGGATCACCCCGGCGGAGAAGGTGATGGGGGCGGGCAGCTCGGTGATCCGCAATGGCCGATCCAGCAGGCGACCAGCTGAGTGGATCATCATCTCGTCATCCTCCATTCCCTTGAACAGCACGATAAACTCCTCGCCGCCCCAGCGGATGGCGCTGTCCACCTTGCGGATATTGCTTCTGAGATGGCGGGCAAAGGCGACCAGTGCCAGATCCCCGACGCCATGGCCATAGGTGTCGTTGATCGACTTGAAGTTGTCGATATCGAGGATCATCAGGTAGTCGTGCTCGTGCAACAGAGTCTGACTGAGCACATCCCGGCGTGGTAGCAGGGTCAGGTGGTCGGTGTGCGCCAGCGTTCGTAGCCGTTGGTAGATCTGCTTCCAGGCCACCATGCCCAGCAACAGCACGATGAGATAGACCTTGAATGCTGCGCCATGCAGGGCCAGTTTGATGAAATCGAACCAGCTGTAGGACCACTTCAGATAGAGATCTTCCCCTGCCTTGGTACGCATAAAGGGTTTGCTCAGGCAAAGGTGCCAAGGGGTGCAAGGCTCCGCTGCTTGAAAAGAGACGTTGGTACGGGTCGGGTTGAGGGCGTCAAAGGGACGCAGCACATCCCGAAACGCCTCATCGACGGCGATATCGATACCGAGCAGGCCGTATTTGTAGCCGCCATGCCCCGACTGATGGATAAAGGGGAAGTACATCACTATGGTGTTGCGCATGCTGAAACTGTCGATTTGAATGTCGGAGACAAAGGCTTCATCGGTACTGCAAAAGGGACGCCCGGGTGCAAATCTGGCGCAACCGAAGTAGTGATACCAGGCGGGCAGGATCATCAGATCCACCTTGAGCGGCGCCAGTGTGGCGGGCAGCAGCTTGTTGTCGGCCACCATGCCGATCAGCCGGTAGTCGTTCCAGATGCTGTAGATGTTGATCACCTCCGGATAGGAGAGGGCATAGCGGAAAGTATTGAGGATATTGGCAGCCGGGTAATGCAGGGGAACATTGGCAAAGCGGTACTTGCTTCTTAAGTCGTAACCATAGAGGTAGTTGGTGTTCGGCTTGTTTCGAATGAGGTGGGTTGGGATCTCCAGCGACCGCTGGTAGGCGAGATAGCTGGTGATGTTCTCCACTTCGAGGATCTTGGCCCGCTGATAGAAGACCTCGAACACATTTTTCTGGCGGGCTGTGATGAGATCCATGTCGTGCTGGATATTGAGATAGGTGTAATAGAAGACGCAGCCCAATCCGGTCAGGGCGAGCAGGACCAATCCGATCACTTTGAGGATGAACTGGCGGGCAAACGCCAGTGGCCAGCGCAAGGCTGAGGGTTTACCTGACAGTAAGGTCATAGGACTTTGGGTGCGGTACCAATAGGGGGGTGGGCGCCATGCGAATCAAGTATACGCGAAAGAAATCCCGGCAGGATCCACCGATAACCCTTGCCAGAAGCTGAAGTCCTCACCACTTATTTACCCCTACTCCACTATCCGCACGCTCTCGCTGGCCAGATGGTGCAGCCACTCCCTGACGATCAGCAGTACGGCGGCAAAGTGCTCGTCGCGGGGCAGCAAGCTGGCAGCGAGGGGATCCCCTTCCGCCATGGCGGCCAGCTGGCCAAAGGCTTGTTCCACCAGATCACGGTCGAGCTGGTTGTCCCCCAGCGCTTCGGTCAGCGAGGGCTGGCTACGCAGGGTCAGCTGCAAGCCGGGCGGGATCTGCGGGGTGATGCGCATCAGCTCATCTTCTACCACCATGATGGCCCGCTCCAGTTCGAGCGGGGTGGGGGGCGCGTGGCGAAACGGCCCGGGTTGGATGGCATCGATGCCGAAGGTGAGAATATATTCGAAGGTGGTACCATCAATCTGGCCGAGCAAGACCCTGCTGTGGGTTTTACCTATTTCAAGCAGCAGTATGCTCTGCTGCGGGACTGGCTGGATCATCGCGAAGGCTCCTCTGCATCGATAATTTGCCTCTTCATCTTGCGCTCGGTACGACGGATTTGACGAGCCATTTGTGGGGCTGGGCGGATTACCTCTTGCAATTATCGTTATTAATGGCAGTCTGGATGGCTAAATGTTGTGGCATTTGTCATTTCCGTTCCGCTTCAGGAGTTTAGATATGGATATTCGCACCGCTCCCCGCGCCATCGCGCTCGCCCTCATGCTGGCCAGCGGCATCGCCGCTGCCAACGAAGCGCTGGTGATCCAGACCGATTTCGGCCTCAAAGATGGCGCCGTGTCGGCCATGAAGGGGGTCGCCTTCGGGGTGGATCGCACCCTGCCGCTCTATGACCTGACCCACGAGATCCCGGCTTACAACATCTGGGAAGCCTCCTACCGCCTCTACCAGACCCTGCAGTATTGGCCCAAGGGCACAGTGTTTGTCAGTGTGGTGGATCCGGGGGTCGGCACCGAGCGCAAGTCAGTAGTGCTCAAGACCAAGAGCGGCCACTACATCGTGACCCCGGACAACGGTACCCTGACCCTGGTGGCCGAGCACTTCGGCATCGAGGCGGTGCGCCAGATTGACGAGAAACTCAACCGCCTCAAGGGCTCCGAGAAGTCCTACACCTTCCATGGCCGCGATGTGTACGCTTATACCGGCGCACGGCTCGCCTCCGGCGCCATCAGCTATGAGCAGGTCGGCCCGCTGCTGCCCGCCGAGGTCGTGAAGATCCCCTATCAGCCTGCGGTCGCCGAGAAGGATGGCACCCTCAAGGGCACCATCCCGATCCTCGATGTGCAGTACGGCAACGTCTGGACCAACATCGACGATGCGCTGCTGACCAAGGCGGGGATCAACAAGGGGGATAACGCCTGCATCAAGATCCGCGAAGGGGATGTGGTCAAATATGACGGCAAGGCGCCTTACGTCAGCAGCTTCGGTGACGTGCCGGAAGGTCAGCCACTGGTCTACCTCAACAGCCTGCTGCAGGTGTCGGTGGCGCTGAACATGGACAGCTTTGCCGCCAAGCATCAGGTGCAATCCGGCGCCAACTGGCATATCAGCCTGAAGAAGTGCTCCTGATCCGCATATATAAGTAGAGATAGAAATAGCAACGGGCGCCTCGGCGCCCGTTTTGTTCCCTGGTAGTAAAGAAAGGGATCAGAACTCGTTGGAGAGCGCCTTGTACCCTTTGACCAGATCGATATTGGTATGAGCCACGTCTTCGGAGAATTCGGCGGCATCCACCGAAACCCGCGGGAAATAGAGGGATCAGAACTCGTTGGAGAGCGCCTTGTACCCTTTGACCAGATCGATATTGGTGTGAGCCACGTCCTCGGAGAATTCGGCGGCATCCACCGAAACCCGCGGAATATGGGTCAGATCGCTCTGCTGGTTGATGCGGGTGGTGGAGGGGACGTAGAACTCCGGCGGCAGATCGCAGCCATCGATCACCGAGTTGTGACGCACCACGGCACCATCGCCGATATGGCAGTTGAACAGCACACTGTTGAAACCGATAAAGACCCGGTTCCCCACTTCGCACGGCCCGTGGACGATGGAGCGGTGGGCGATGGAGGTGTACTCGCCGATGGTGACGGCTGCGCCGGATTTGGAGTGGATCACCACGCCATCCTGAATGTTGGAGTTGGCGCCAATGACGATGGGCTCCATCTCGCCGTTGGCATCCACCTCGTCGGCGCGGATCACAGCATAGGGGCCGACAAAGACATTCTCTTTGATGATCACCTTGCCGCAGATGATGGCGGTCTTGTCGATATAGGCAGATTCGTCGATGACAGGCAGATGGCCGGAGGGATTCTTGCGGATCATGTGACATCCTGTGGTTGCTTGAAATGATGCAGTGGCGCACCCGGCGCCAGGATGCCAGCTTACGCCTCGTTATTATCCGGGGAAACCCAGAAGTGGTCTGACCCTTGTCGCAAGCCTTGGTGGGAGCACTGTTTCCGCGCGCTGGAATATGGGAGCATTGCAGCCATTCCCGAGTTGGTTGAAATGGACATATATAGATGAAGAAGATGATTGCCCTGCTGGCGGGTGGTTTGTTGCTCTCCTCGGCCGCACAGGCCAAAGGGGTTGCGGGCGACTTTGATTACTATGCGCTGGCGCTCTCCTGGTCGCCAGAGCATTGTGCCATCAAACCGGCGGATCGGGACCAGTGTTCCCGCAAGCTGGGGTTCGTGCTGCACGGGCTCTGGCCCCAGTACGATCGCGGTTACCCCAGCAACTGCACCCGCGAACGGCTCGACGCCAACATGGAGCAGAAGTTTGCCGGCCTCTACCCCAGCCGTTTCCTCTATCGCCATGAGTGGGAGAAGCACGGCACCTGCTCCGGCCTGAGTCAGCCCCAATTTCATCAGCTGGCAAGCGACCTGCGCCAGAAAGTGAAGATCCCGGCGGCCTATCAATCCCCGGAAGAGCCGCTGCGCAAGAGCACTTTCCAGCTCAAGGCCGATCTGGCGAGCGCCAACCAGTGGCTGGCTCCCGACAACATCACAGTGGCTTGCGCCGATGGTGGCCGCTTCCTGCGGGAGATCTACATCTGCGTCAATAAAGAGGGGACGGATGCGGTCACCTGCTCCGCCGAGATGCAAAAGCGTGAGCGTCGCTCCTGTGGCCAGCCGGACTTCCTGCTGCGCAGCGTGCGTTAAGCCTCCACTCTCTTCATCAGGCCCCTTGCGGGCCTGATGTTCAACCATGGTTATCAGAAAGGAGTCTGAAAGATGGATGGCAACAACCGGTTTGGCCCGACAGAGCGGGCCCTGCTGCTCGGGGTGAAAGGGGTGGGGCCGACCGTTATCGGGCGGCTCGAACAGCTGGGCTACCATACCCTGGCCGGATTGGCCGAGGCCGACACCACCCATATCGTCCAGCTGGTGGCCAGCATGCTGGGCTCGACTTGCTGGCAGAACAGCCCGCAGGCGCGCAGTGCTATCGACGGCGCCATTGCGCTGGCCCGCGCACATCTGGCGGCGGATGCGACAAACGGGGTGAATGGATGAGCCTCTTTACCGAACTGGGGATGCGTTATCCCATCATTCAGGCGCCGATGGCCGGTGTGCAGGGAAGCGAGCTGGCGCTGGCCGTGACCCGTGCGGGCGGCTTGGGCTCCTTGCCTGCCGCCATGCTCACGCCAGCGGAGCTGCGCAGCGAACTGGAGCGACTTGCCCAAAGCGGCCTTGGGCCATTTAACATCAACTTCTTCTGCCATCGGCAACGGGAACCGGATCCCGTTGCTCTGGCCCGCTGGCAGCAGTGCCTTTCACCCTACTACGCAGAGTTTGGTCTGGAGCATTCAGCTGTTATGACGGCACCAAGCCGTGCCCCCTTCAATGAGGTGCACGCCGCCATGGTAGCCGAGTTCAGACCGTCGGTGGTCAGCTTCCACTTCGGTTTGCCCGCGCCCGAGCTGCTTGTCCAAGTGAAGGATGCGGGGGCCAAGGTCTTGGCCAGCGCCACCACGGTGGCGGAGGCTATTTGGCTTGCTCACCATGGCGCCGATGCCATCATTGCTCAGGGATTGGAGGCGGGTGGTCATCGCGGTCATTTCCTCTCTGAGGATCTCGCGCTGCAGCAGAGCACCCTGACCCTGTTGGCGCAGATCCTAGCGGCAACCGACCTGCCGGTGATTGCCGCAGGTGGTATCGTCGATGGCAAGGGGATAGCCAACGCGTTGCAAATGGGGGCGAGCGCTGTGCAGATGGGCACTGCCTTTCTCTGTTGCCATGAAGCGACCACCTCGACGCTGCATCGCGCCGCCATCCATTCACCAGAGGGCCAGCAGACGGCACTGACCAATCTGTTTAGCGGTCGTCCGGCGCGGGGTATCGTCAATCGTCTGATGAGGGAGTTGGGCCTACTCTCGGAGCTTGCCCCTCACTTCCCCTATGCCAGTGGCGCACTGGCACCGCTGCGTGCCGCCGCCGAGAAGGCGGGGGACAGCGGCTTCTCTCCGCTCTGGGCTGGCCAGAATGTATCGGGCTGCCGGGATCTTCCCGCTGGCGAGCTGATGGCGTGCTGGGCCAAAGAGGCTGGATTGGGATAAGCGCTTCTATATATGCCTTATACGCCTCTTTATATAGAAGATGCCGAGGGCGCTGCGCGTTAGACGCGACAGTGCGGCGATGATGGATGAGTGCCAGGCCAGTACCCTTGTAAGGCATTCATCCGATGTAAAACGTCCTCACTCCACCCTTAGTTGTGGATAAGTCTGTATAAAGGCTGTGCGTTGATATGAATAACCAAGAATTTGCACTTTTTTGCAATTTTATTGCGGTAAAGCCTTGCCAATGTGAGCTGGATCTCTATAATGCGCCACATCGACAGGGCAAGCGGCAACGCAAACAACCTCGTCGATAACCTCGAAAAGCCCTTGAAAATAAGGCTTGACTCGAGAAGGCGGTTGAGTAGAATTCCACTCCCGCAGCAACGAACTGTTGCGTCGCTCTT
>NZ_JAAKMV010000015.1:0-139566 GCF_049170575.1 Aeromonas sp. 604282
GGCGCCCACTTCGCTAGGAAGCTGGCTCATCAGTTCGGCGTGTTCCGCCGTGCTGGTAGGGGCGCATTATAGGGAGCGGCGCTGCGATGACAAGACTTTTTTTGAAGAAAATCACGAAAATTTCAAATTATTCAATTAGAAACAGCTTATTCAGTGTATATATACAATGTTATCCACAATCCGGTTATTTCACTCCCATTTTAGCGTCATTTATGTCGCCTTCAGTGACCTTGGGAATGCCATACTGGAGCCGATAACCTCTCCCGAGTGGTCCATGGTAGCGCCAATCAGGAAAGCTGGTTACCATGGAGGTGAATATAGTGTTGCACCTTTTTTGCTTTCATTTACAAAAGGTCTTTTAAGATGAATTTATCCAAGTTTCCCGTATATATGCAGGCCGCAATCCTTGCTCTGGTATTGGCAGTGGTTGGCTACCTGGTTGCCCAGGCCCTGCAGTTCTCTTTGAAAGCGGAAGTGATTTTTGCAGCAGGTCTGGCCATCGGCGGTTTCGTAGTACCGCTGTTCCTGAAGCGAACCTCGGCTAATGTCGCTGAGTCGATCGCCAATCAGGAGACTTGCACCTTATATGTAGGCAACCTGCCCTATCGCGCCAATGAGATTGCTGTGCGCGAGTTGTTTGCCGAACAGGGCCAGGTCATTTCCGTGCGGTTGATGAAAGACAAAGCAACTGGCAAGCGCAGAGGTTTCGGTTTCGTGGAGATGCCTGCCGCCGATGCCGCCAAGGCGATTGCCGCGTTGAATGACAAAGAGTACCAGCAGCGCACCCTCAAGGTACGTGAAGCGAATGACAAACGTGATAAAGAGGAGAGGGAAGGTAGCGAAGCTGACGCCTAACTGCTCGTCAGTACCTTACCTCTTCCAGTGATGACAGCCCCCATGCTTGCAAGGGGGCTGTCAGTTTTTGAGCCTCCCCATCCAGCCGGGTACAGTAAGCCCTGGCAATCACCTCTTCTATATGTACAGGCTGCACGGCAGAATGCCCGCCATTACTCAGCAACCAGGCCACCCGTTTGGCAACGGCACTGCCCGAGTCAACAAGCTGGCATTGCGGCATCAGTTGCCCAATCTCTTCATTGAGTAGCGGGAAGTGAGTGCAACCAAGCACCAGCGTGTCCGGCTTCTCTTCCCCCTCCAGCCAGTCGGCCAATACCTCGCGCAGCAGCGCCATATTGACCGGTAGGCCCGCCAGCTTGTGTTCGGCTTCTATGACCAGCTCGGTGGTGCCCTTGAGCAGCACCCGCTTGCCGGGAGCAAACTGGGCGATCAGTTCATGGGTATAGTCGCGGCTGACGGTGCCTGGAGTGGCCAGCAGACCGATACAACCGTTGCGAGTCTGTGCAGCGGCGGGCTTGATGGCTGGCACCACCCCCACCACGGGAATATCCAGAGCCTCACGCAAGGCCGGCAGCGTTATGGTGCTGGCCGTGTTGCAGGCAATCACCACCAGATCGATATGATGACGGGCCACCATGGTGGTCACCAAGCGGGTGCAGGCAGCAATCAGGGCGGGCTCGCTCAATTCACCATAGGGGAAGTTGGCGTTGTCGAAGCAGTAGAAATAGTTGTGTGCCGGCAGAACACGGCGGATCTCGCGGTAGATGGTCAGGCCACCCATACCGGAATCAAACACGAGAATATTGGCCACTTGAGCTCCCCTTTGGTGCAAGGCGGCGATCATACTCCCGCCTGCCGCCAATAGAAAAGGCCCTGCCAATGGCAGGGCCTCGGTTTTTCAAGGATGAACTGGAGAAAGCATCAGAAGCGGTAGTCGGCAGTTACTTTGAACTCGGTACCTGGTGATGCATAGCCTTTAGCGACTTCATAATTGCGATCAAACAAATTATCGATACGACCGCCCAATGTCAGCTGATTAGTAGCGGCGTAGGTAGCACCCAAGTTCACAAGGGTATACGGGCTCAACTCAACATTGCCTACATCGAGTCTTTCACCAACATATAGCACCTCTGTACTCCAGGTCATTTGACCTGTCGTGAAACTGGTCAGCCAGGTACCTTTGTGTTTCGCTCGACGCAAGAGTTGCTGATCATTCGTATTTTTGTCCTTGGCGCGTGTGTAGTCATAGTTGAAGTCATGATGTACAAGCCAAGTATCCAAACCAAGGGCCAACTCGATGCCTTCAATCTCGGCATCAGTATTGCCCTTGGTACAGGTGATATAACCTTTTTGGCACTGAATCAGGTTTTGGATTTGGTTACGATAGAAGTTTGCTGACCAGTCCCAACCGGTGTAACGACCGGAGAAATCCAGCTCCAAATTCTTGCTTTCTTCTGGTTGCAATGCCGGATTCTCATAACCCGGGTAGTAAAGATCCATAAAGGTAGGCGCTTTGAAGCCAGTACCGTAGCTCAGCCGTACATTGTGGTTCTCATCAAAATCCAGCCCACTTGCCGCAGACCAGGTATTGTGACGACCATATTGCTGGTTATCATCAGTGCGGCCGGAAAGTTCCCACAGCAGCGCCTGCCAACGGTAGCTTCCCACGGCAAACAATCCTTTATTGTCACGATCGGGGGCATTAAAGTTTTTGCCATAGCTCCGAGAGTCTGACTTCATCTCCTCACGCTGCCAATCTGCACCGCCTGTCAGGCTGACCCCTTCAATACCACTCCAGCTGTTGATCCAGGATAAACGTGTCAGACCTGTATGAATGGGTTGGCCAGTTTCTTCCCCATTACTCTCCAGCCAGTTCTTCAGCTTGTTTTCACCGTAACTGACTTCAAGTCGACTGATCAGATCCTTACCCTGGAACTTGAGACCACCGTCATATTGGAAAGCCTGTACTCGGCTCTGATCCGCAGACAGATAGGGGTCGTCCGTTTCTGTCAGATTGTCATAACCCTGAGCATTAAAATCAGCGCTCCATGCATCATTAAAAGCGTGGTTCAAACCGATTTGGCCATTGCGGCCGGAGAACCCATCCCGGTCAGGCTGCTGAGCATTGGCTACGACATCAAAACCGTCAGTACGCTCGTAGCCAATCAGCATGTTCATATCGGTTTTTTGGCCAAATGACTGAACTGTTCTTAGCTCGCCCTGACCATAGCCATTGCTGCCAGCACCACCTTTCAGATGTGTCTCGCTGCCATTCTTGGCGGATGTTTTGGTGATGAGGTTGATAACACCGCCGATGGCATCAGAACCATACACCGCAGCGCGCGGGCCACGGATATACTCGATGCGCTCGATATTGCCGAGGGGGATCTGGCTGAGATCCGGCGTACCGGCCACCATGGCCGCGATGGGACGCCCATTCATCAGCACCAGTGAATGGTTGGAGTTGGTACCACGTATGAACAGGCTGCTCATGTGACCTCTGCCACCCAGGGTAGTGATCTGCACGCCGGGCAGCGTCTTCAGCAACGCTGGCAAACTCTGCACCTGACGAGATTCGATCTCGGCGCGATCGATCACCACAACGGGCGCCAGCACCGAGCTAACCGGTTGTTCCACGCGGTTGGCCGTAATGACCAGAGTCGGATTGATAGGGATGGTGGTTTGGGCAAACGCCGCCGTCGGCAACAGGGCAGCCGCCAGAAATTTCTTCGACATGAGAGATCCTTAAGTTCGCGTAAGTATCTACTTCGTGGCCGGTTTCTCTCGGCCCGAAATACGAACTCTGGCAGGTCTTCGGGCTCGGGGGCTGATAGCCTACGGCGACGGCTTCCCGCCTGATGGCAGTGCCCTGATGTCGCTTCGTTCCCCCTTACCGCTGCGCGCCAGCTCCGGATTTTCACCGGATTCCCTATTAAGCATGATGCGCCAAAGCGGGAGGATTATAGGCAGAGCCAAGCTGGATGTATAGCCATCCAGATTTCTATTTCTTGCCAGCCAGCGCCGCCAGCCGCTGCTGGGCCCCCTCCATCACCGCCTGTACCCCGGGGTGGGAGAGATGGCGCCCTGCCGAGACCAGATAATAAGAGAGGGTAACGTCGGTGAGGGCCGCAATTCGCTCCACCCCGTAGAGGCGACCAATTTCGTCAGCCATCGCCAGCGGCGCCGGGAAGATCCCCATCCCCGCCTTGCCGAACGACTTCATCAGAGTGGAGTCATCAAACTGCCCCACCAGATGGGGATGAATGCCCTGCTGGCGATACCAGGCCAGCAGCCGATCGTGGGTAGCCGATTTCTCTCCGGGAATAAGCAACGGCAACCCCTCCAGCGAGGCGGGAAAGCCATCCCGCGCCCGCGCCGCCAGCTCGGGGCTGGCAAACAGCGCCAGCGGGCTGCGCCCCAGCTCGTGGTTGTAGCCGCGCACGCCACTGTCGGGGGGAAGCGGGCGATCGATCAGCACCATATCCAGCTTGTGGCGGGCCAGTTCACTGAACAGCTGCTCGGCCCGCTCCTCGTGACACACCAGGCGCAGCGGGGTCGCCAGCGCCATGGCGGGAGCCAGCAGCTCGAACGCCAGAGTACGGGGTACCGAATCGGCGATCCCCACCTGCATGGTCAGTTCCTGACTGGCGTGGCGCAGGGTGTGCTCCAGCTCGGCACCGAGCGAGAAAATCGTCCCCGCCTGTTCCTGCGCCTGCCGCCCGGCAGCAGTCAGCACCAGACGCCTACCCACCCGGTTGAACAGCGCCACCCCGAGGGACTGCTCCAGCTCGGCGACCTGACCGCTGATGGTCTGCGGCGTGAGGTGCAGCTGTTCGGCAGCTTGTGTCACGCTGCCACTGCGCGCCACATGCCAGAAATAGTAGAGCTGTTTGTAGTTGAGCATGCCGTTCCCTATCAGTTTTTACCGAACAACCATCAGCGAGAATCTGATTTTATCGAAACATTGCGGGCTCTAGCATGCAACCATTATCTGAACTGCCCTGCGAGCCATCATGCTGGACGTCGTTGTTCTCTTCTTTCTGTTTGGTCTGCTGGCCGGTCTGGTGCGCTCCGAGCTCAAACTGCCGCCTGCCCTCTACGATACCCTCTCCCTCTTTTTGCTGCTGGCCATCGGCCTCAAGGGCGGCGTCGGTCTGGCCCAGCAATCCTTGCTGCCCCTGCTGCCGCAACTTGCGCTGGTGATCCTGCTCGGCGTGGTGCAGACCCTGCTCGGCTTTGCTGTGCTGCGCTTCAAGATGAACCGGGTGGATGCAGCCGCCACCGCCGCCCACTACGGCTCGGTCAGCGTCGCCACCTTCGCGGTCGGAGTGAACTGGCTCACCGAGCGGGGCATCAGCTTTGAATCCCAGCTTTCGATCTTCCTCGCGGTGATGGAGATCCCCGCCATTCTGGTGGGCATAGTGCTGGCCCGCGGCATCAGCCGAGAGACCCGCTGGCGCATGCTGGCCCACGAGACCTTCCTCGGCAAAGGGGTGACCCTGCTGCTGGGCGGCATGGCCATCGGCTATCTGGCCGGGCCGGACGGAATTGCCCCGCTCAAACCGTTGTTTGTCGACCTGTTCAAGGGAGCGCTGGCGCTGTTCCTGCTGGAGATGGGCCTCATCGTCGCCCGTCAGTGTCAGGATCTGCGCCACCACGGCCTGTTCCTGCTCGGCTTCGCCCTGTTGATGCCGCTCGCTTCCGCGGGACTGGGATTGGCAGCTGGCCAGCTGATGGGCCTCTCTCTCGGCGGCCTGACCCTGCTGGCCACCCTGGCGGCGAGCGCCTCCTATATTGCCGTGCCGGCCACCATGCGCATCGCCGTGCCTCAGGCCAACCCGGGGCTGTCCCTCAGCGCCGTGCTGGGGGTCACCTTCCCGTTCAACATCATGCTGGGGATCCCGCTCTACCACAGCTGGGCCCGCCACTTCACGGAGTAGCCACATGCAGACCGAGACCCGCACCCTGCTGACCATCATTACGGAAGCCAATCTGGAGCCGACCCTGCTGCGCACCCTCACCCGGGAGGGGCTGCGCGGCTACACCATCACAGATGCCCGCGGCCGGGGGGATCATGGCGAGCGCAACGCCAGCTGGAGCGAGAGCGGCAACATCAGGCTGGAGGCTATCTGCAGCCGGGAGCAGGCGGAGCGGCTGCTGGCCCACCTGCAGAGTCGCTACTACCCCGACTACGCCATGATCGCCTTTCTGCAACCGGTCGAAATAGTGCGACCCGAGAAATTCTGAGCCGGCTTGCCGGCTCTTTTTGTTCACCAAAAGCAAACGTTTAACAACAAGGAACCAATACACATGAACACCCCTCCGTTGATCGGCCTGGTAATGGGCTCCGACTCCGACTGGCCCGTGCTGCAGACCGCCGCCCGCATCCTCAAGGAGCACGGTGTGCCCTACGAGGCACAGGTGGTATCGGCCCATCGCACCCCGGACCTGCTGTTCGAGTATGCCGCCACTGCCCGCGAGCGCGGCCTGCGCGCCATCATCGCCGGAGCCGGTGGCGCCGCTCACCTGCCGGGTATGGTCGCCGCCAAGACCACATTGCCGGTGCTGGGGGTGCCCATCCCCTCCCGCCATCTCAAGGGAATGGACTCCCTACTCTCCATCGTGCAGATGCCCAAGGGGGTGCCGGTCGCCACCTTCGCCATCGGCGAAGCGGGGGCTGCCAACGCCGCCCTGTTCGCGGTCTCCCTGCTCTCGGTCGCCCGGGATGACGACGCCCCCCGTTACCGGCAGCAGCTCGACGACTTCCGCACCCGCGAGCGCGACCGGGTGCTGGCCCTCACGCTGGAGGAATCGACATGATACTGCCACCCGCCACCCTCGGCATGCTGGGGGGCGGCCAGCTCGGCCGCTACTTCGTGATGGCCGCCCACCGCCTCGGCTACAAGGTGGTGGTACTGGATCCCGACCCGGCCAGCATCGCCGGTGCCGCAGCCGATCACCATATTGTCGCCCCCTATGACGACACCGCAGCCCTGCACGAACTGGCCAGCCGCTGCGAGGCCATCAGCTGCGAGTTCGAAAATGTGCCCGCCGCCACCCTGGCACTGCTCGAAAAACAAAAGCCGGTACGCCCGGGCGCCAGCGCGGTGCGCATCTGTCAGGATCGCCGTGAAGAGAAAGCCTTTCTGCGCGGAGCTGACATCACGGTCGCCCCCTATCTGGCGCTACTGCCGGAAGAGCCCATCCCCGCACAGGCCAGCGAACTCTTGCCCGCCATTCTCAAGACGGCCCGCGAGGGGTACGACGGCAAGGGGCAATGGCAAGTGAGCGGTCTGGATGAGCTGGCAACGGTGTTGGCAGCCAGTGGTGTGCCCTGCGTGCTGGAAAAACGGCTGGCGCTGGAGGGGGAGTTTGCCCTGACCCTGGCGCGCAGCCCGAGCGGTGCCATCAGCGCCCTGCCTCTGGTGCAGAACTGGCACAGCGGCGGCATTCTGGACCAGACCCGCTCCCCGGCCAATGTGCCAACGCTGGAGAGCGAAGCCAAAGCAATAACCGAACGGCTGATAGCAGCTCTCGATTACGTTGGGGTACTGACGGTGGAGTTCTTTCTGGTGGAAGGTAGACTGCTGGTCAACGAGCTGGCGCCCCGCCCCCACAACTCGGGTCACCCCAGCATCGACAACGCTGCATGCAGCCAGTTCGAGTTGCAGGTGCGCGCCCTGTGCGATCTGCCGCTGCCGGATCAGATCGCCGTGCGTCCCGCCCTGTTAATCAACCTGCTGGGTGATCTCTGGCAGAACGGCACACCCGACTGGGCTGCCCTGCTGGCGCTGCCCGGCCTGCATCTGCACCTCTACGGCAAGGGCGAACCACGCCCCGGCCGCAAGATGGGCCATATCACGGTAACCGGTGACGACTGGTCAACGGTGGAGGAGACCTGCAGCAAGGCTCGTCAGCTGCTGGGACTCGCACCACCACGATAAATCGTATGAGATATGGCTGACGATCGCGACATCCACCGTATGGGGTTCGGCCAGCAGCAAGATAAGTTACATGACCAACCCCTCATCCGCCATCCTTGCCGTAGTGCGGTAGGTTCTAGAGCCGCAAGTTGCAACAGCGCTGGTGTAACAAGGTAGCGAGTACACTGCCAACGTATCAGGGAAGCCAGATGTCGTTACCAAACACCACAAACAACATCATCTAATTTCCGAGCAAAACAAGAATTCTATATCTATGACTAAAAGGAGAGAACACTGGGTCATATCCCGTGTCAGCGTATTCCGAACAGTGGGGCCCTGATTAAACTTTACAATTATCAGGTCGATAGATAAGAGCTCCCCGGCAGCGGGGTAACTTCGATATCCAGGAGATAATCATATGTCTCAGAAAGGAGTTCTGGTGGCACTACTGACTGTTTGCTACACGATGTCGGCTCAGGCCGACAAGCTAACCTCTCAGATCGCCTGGCCAGCCACCGCCAGCAAAAGTACCGGGATGGAAATCTCACTCACCCACCCGGGTCAACAACAGGTCAATTCCTCGTTCACATCCAGCCCAGTCCAGACCGAGGCCATCAACGTCAGCAACTCGGATTTCAATACCACCTATCAATTGCAGGCCCGCACCCTGTATGCCAGTTTGCCCGAGCAGGCCGATACCGACTTCAAGCTATCTCTCAACGGCCAGCCACTGCCACGACACCATGCCCTGCCACTAACCCAAGCCACCCGTTACTTCCTCAGCTACCAGGCCTCAACCGCCAAACCGGATCAAACCGGCGAAGCGGCCTATGAACTACTGGTCTATTGGCACGGCTGAGCATCCATGAAGGCATGTCCAACATGCCTTCATTTTCATGCCAGTTCTGGCTGCATTCTCATTATCGCTTGCCTGACAATCCCATATGAATACTGCAATTGCTGCAATGCCCCAAGCAATTCCTGTGGCTCAAGCCCGGCCGATTCCGCCTCACTACACACCGCCACCAGTTTCATTGCTCCCATGATCCTGGCCCCGCCTTTCAGGCGATGCACATAATCAAGAAACCGGGCTACCTCACCGTCATCGGCAGCCTGCCGTAGGCACAGCAGATCATCATCACTCGCTCGTGCAAACTCGTTCAACAAAGGCAACATGAGTGCAGGCTGATGACCGGTCAAAGGTCCCAGACACAACTTAATCTCCTGCATGCAATGCTCGATCTCCCTCTGTTCTTCATGTCGCATGTGGCGGCCCAGACAGCACTCCAGCTCCTCCAGTCCCACTGGTTTGAACAGGCAATCGTCCATGCCAGCCGCCAGCCCCTCGCTCACCTGCTCCTGACGGGCATCAGCCGTCAACCCCAAGATAAGGCAACGATGAGCCCCCCTATCCAATTCCAGAGCTCTATATTGGCGAGTCAATTCAAAACCACTCATGCCGGGCATATTGAAGTCGGTGATTATTACGTCAAAGGGCACTTTAACAAGAAGATCCAACGCATCGGCACCCGACTCAACAGCCGTTGCATCATGCCCGAGATACGCCAACTGCTGACTGACCAGCAGCCGGTTAGTAGGGTGATCATCCACGATCATGACCCGTAGCTGACGGGTATAGCCCGTCATCGTGCCCAATGCCACTGGCGATGCAGGCTCGACTGCGCTGGCCAACGGCAACTTCATCTCGATACTGACACAAGTGCCGCGTCCGAGTTCACTCTCAAGCAACAGAGCCCCTCCCATCAACTCACAGAGCGAGCGGGAGATCATCAGACCGAGACCCGTGCCAGAACGCTGGATGTGCTCAGGCTGCCTCGCCTGACCAAAAGGCTGGAACAGCCTGGCTTGATCAGCGGGAGCAATGCCTATGCCCGTATCCCGAATAGCCAGCTGCAAAGTACACCAGCCGTCACTGGCTTTTGATTGCAACTCGACCCGCACCGATCCCTTATCCGTGTACTTTATGGCATTGCTGATAAGATTGGAGAGGATTTGTTTGTAGCAGATACTATCGACCAGAACCCAGCGAGGCTCACTGGCTGCGAGCTCCAGTTGCAAGTTCTTTTGTCTGGCCAGAGCGGTAAATACAGTGACGACCGAAGCCGTCAGCGCCACGATGTCATGGGATTCCGGCCTTAGTTCGAGCCGACCGGACTCTATCTTGGAAATATCCAGAATATCGCCAATCAGGCTCAACAGATCCTTGGCCGAACCATGGGCGATGGAGAGTGAGGCCTTGTCCTCTTCATGCAGTCGAGCACGGCGCAAGGTCAGTTCCAGCAACCCAATAATTGCATTCATGGGTGTACGAATCTCATGGCTCATGGTCGCCAAAAAAGTCGACTTGGCACGATTGGCGTCCTGAGCATCCTGGCTGGCCAGGGCCAGCTCTTCTAACAAACGCAGCCGCTCGCTCACATCGATCCAGCCCCCAATGACCCCTTGAACACTCCCCTCAAGATCAAAGTAAGGTTGAACCCAGTGATAAACATCGACAACGCCTGTTGTCATTGACAAGCGATGATCACCTTGCCTGACACACCGCACTGTACGTGCCATGCTGAAATCCTCTAGCAAGGGAGCCAGGAAAGGCCAGCGCCGTATATCTTCCTCCATGGTAGTGCCCAGCAGACTATCTTTCTCCTCACCAAAAAAACCAGCATAGGAGCTGTTACACAGCACCAGTCTATCCTCCTGATCCCGGGCATAAATGGGATGAGGTGTGCCATCAACCAGATCTTCGATGAACTTGAGCTGCGTGCTCAAGGCCACTTCAGCAGCTCTACGCTGGCGCACCTGCTTGTGCAGGGATAGACCCCACAGACCAATCCAGATAGTCAGCAGCATGATCAAGGCGATGATGCCGCCAAATTCCCGCACCAGTTCCTGCCAAGTTATTGCCTCCTGTTGGGTACTGACGCGCCAGCGATTGGAAAGGCCCTCCAGCTCATCCGGCGGAATCATGGCTATCACTTGATCCAGGATGTCCCTTAGAATCCGGCGCTCCGGGGGAACAGCAAAAGCTGCGCTTATTGGAATAGATTCAAAAAGTTCGCCCGTAATGAACAGGCTGTCCGGAAACTTGCTATTTATGTAGTGCTTGGCAACTCGCAATGGAAGCACGGTCACATCACAAAGCTTGCTTGCCACACAACGCAATGCATCTTCGATGCGATCGAACTGCTTGGCCTTCAACTGGCCATACTCTTCCTCAATCGCCTGTTCGGAAATAAAATCCTTTACCATCGCAACCGTACCGGTTTTAAGTAACGTCTCCGGCACCGTTGCCTCGTGACTGACTCCTACGACATAAGCCAAAGGCTCCAGTACAAAGGCGCGGCTGAACAAATAACTACTTCTACGTGCGTCCGATGGGCTCAATACCGCTATGTCTACCTGACGCTCGTCAAGCAGCTTTAGCATCTGTGTAGTCGTCTTAACCGGTACAATCTCTATTTCAACACCCAGTTTCGCCCGCAGAACTTGCAGCAAGTCAGCAACAACCCCATGCAAGGTGTTATTTACATCTAGAAAGCTAAGCGGAGGAACACCATCATTAACGCCAATTTTTATTTTTTTTTGTTTACCTAGCCAGTTCCACTGCTCGTTACTTAACTCAACCTTACGCGCGCTGATAGAAAGGCCACCTCCATTCCAACGCTTTGCAATTTCCTCACGTTTCCCATCTAGAATTTCCTCTAAAGCAATATTTATAATTTTTTTTAGCCGTTGATTTCTCCTGTCTAAAGAAAATGAAAAACCATGAGTATCTCGATATAGTGGCTTTAATAACTGAATACTGTCTTGGTAAAACTTATTAACAATGAAATTTCCTGAAATCATATCCAGCATCACAGCATCTACTTGCCCATAAGCAACGGCAGCAAGTGCGCTGTAACGAGATGGATACATTTTTATTTGTATGCCTGGTAGATATCGCTTCACATCAATTGTGGGAAGATAATACTCTGGAACAGCCACAGTTCGTATGTCATGTTCATCTACATGTATATTTTTATATATAGCTGGATCATCCGGCATATATTTATCTGTTAACAATAGCTGCTGTTGTTCTTCATAGGCATTAGACGTGCTTAAGAAGTCGATCTCTCCACGTTTCAGCGCCTCAATAGCTTCAGCGCGAGATGGTATACTTTTCACAACGATCTCGATACGCAACAAATGGCTCAACATTCCAACAATGTCAGCGGTAACTCCTTCGTATGCATTAGCGCGTAGTGTAATATCCATAGGAGGATTATCAGGCATTGGGACTCCGAGCACCAAGCGCCCCTTATTTCGCAACCAAAGCCATTCTTCCACATGTAATGGCAAAAAATTTTTATCAATATATTCACTGTCATTTCGCGAATACACATGCAAGAATGGCGACTCAACATGACTTGCTGAGGCAAAAAATGCGCATAATAAAGCCAGAGCGGCTACGTATGATGCTTTCATATTCACAGTAACTCTTGGCGCTTGGCCAGGCTAATCAGGTCAACCATATTGGTCACATTCAGTTTCTGCATCAACCGAGTTTTGTACGTACTGACTGTTTTTTCACTAAGCAACATACTCTCTGCAATTTGTTTGTTGGTATGCCCCTGACATATTTGCATTAACACACTCATTTCTCTATCAGAGAGGACAGATAAGACATCTTCGCGATCAACTTCATGAGCATACCTCGCCCCGGCCATTACATTTCTAGGGAAGCACAGCTGGCCTTTACCAATTTTAACAAGTACATTTTTCAGCAAAGAAAGATCATCTAACTTTGATATAAACCCATCTGCACCAGCTTGCAAGCAGCGCACCATAATATGATGTGTAGCTTGAGCAGATAATATTACAACTTTAATTTCAGCATCCATATCCTTAAGTCTTTTAATAACCTCAACACCATCTAGCTTAGGAATGCCTATATCTAGAATGACTATGTCAGGGTTATTTGTACGTGCAACCAAAATAGCATCCACGCCATTATCAACCTCAGCGACAATATGATGATCGTCTTGCTGCAACAGAATACGAACAGCCATCCTGATGGCTGGGTGATCATCCACTATCAATATTTTTGCCATATATCTACCTACTAAAAATTTGATGCTGCGCATACTAACTATAAATGCAGCATATGCACCATATAGCACCCAGATATTAATAACATGTTACACATTTAAACCATTTGCTAATTTCAGTGCCATCCCCAGCTTGCAATGCTCAATTTTAGCGATATAAATCATAGCGTTATGCGTAACAGATCTCTTTTGGCTCCTTTCTCTCGATATCATTGTCTCTGACGAGTTCATACGATCCACCATAAAAATCACAATGACTATTTGATTTTAAATCAAAGCATAAAAACCATATAAATCAAATAAATAGTGAGCAACAAATCCATCTGTAAAGCCGTCATGTCAGAACTTATTTAAGTTGCATACAACAACCACCTTTTAGGATTTTTCCTACACACCATTAAATCGATCCAGGCAGGTCCGTCCAGTATCTTTGTCGGCGAAAAGATGAGCTGATTGGCGAAGCATCACGCTTCGGTAATCGGCAGAGTTGCTTGGACAAAAGAGTCCTGCAAGCTGGAAAGGGAATGCACCCTGGGTGCGTGGAATCAAACGGGTGGCAGCAAATGCCCCCATCAGAAAATGTGTAGGAAATATCAAGATGAAAAAGACTCTGATTGCGCTGACTGTTGCAGGGCTGGGTTTCACTGCAGCTGCTAACGCCGCTGTAGAAGCAAAAGCAGTTGCGAAATGGAAAGCAACAGCCAAAAAAGACACTGTGTCTGAACTGGTAGTAACACCACTCGACAGCCTCTCTTTCCAATATGCAGAAGGGATCAAGGGCTTTAATACCGTTAGTGGTCTGTTCGATGTAGCAATCCAGGGTGATGACAGCGCAACCGACTTTACGCTGAAAGCCAAGAAGCTGAGCGGCACACTGAACCATCTGAGCGGTGGCTCCACCGTTGATGTCGGCGTGTTCTGGATGGGTCAACCGGTCACCGAAAATGCCTATACCACGCTGATCGATACCGCCGCTGGCAACACTGGCGGTGATCTTTCTCCGCTGGCCAGCTCCTTTAATGTTGGCAATGCAACTGATATTCAGCGTCACACAGCTCAGGGCTCGTTCACTTTCAATATTGAAAGCGCCACGGCCAACGGCGTAGCAGCAGCTTTCGATACCCTGCCGGATGGTATGTGGACCGGGGAAGTCAACGTCGAGTTCGTTGCTAACTGGATCTAATTGCCACAGCGGATTTTACGCAGGGCCCCTCAGGGGCCCTTTTAATCACAGGAGTTCTCATGAACCTGAAAATGCTGATGGCATCCATGCTGTTGCTTCCCATGACCAGCCAAGCTATCAACGTTGGCTCTGTCACGACCTTCATTGATGCTGACAGCCAAGACGCCGCCAAGGAGATCGAAAACGCCAGTTCACAAGCCAGGTTAGTCACCATCTCCGTCAGCCGAATCTCGTCGCCAGAAGAAGGTGGCGAAGAGATCCCTATGGAAGTCGCAGGCGAGTTGATGCTCTCGCCAAGTCGACTGGTATTACCCGCCAATGCCAAAAATAACGTGCGTTTCTTTTATAAGGGCCCACAGGATGGCAAAGAGCGTTACTACCGCATCCGATGGCTGGATACCGCCCTGTCGATGGACGACCAGAAAAACAATCGTCGCCAGGCCGTGGCAACGACCTCAGCCCAGATTGGCACCATTCTGGTTGTAACCCCGCGTCAGCAAAAGTTCGCCTACAACTTGCAAAACGGAGTGCTAACCAATCAGGGAAATGCCTCTTATCGCACTGTGGCCTATGGACCCTGTCTGGACACAAAGCGACAAGAACAATGCAAAGAAACATATTACGACTTGCCCGGTAAAAAGCGTCATTTCAAGAAAGTGGATATGCACAATCCCAAAAGCCACTTGGGCCTATGGCTCGGTCAAGAGTTCATCGTCGTCAAATAACCCGTTTGTACTGGTACAGCCTGTACCACTCGGTCGAGTGGCGGTGTTGTCTTGCCGGAATCTGTAAACCATGGTGCTTGATATGTTGAAGAAAACCTGCCTGTTGCCGCTCTCCATGCTGATAGTTGTTTCTACCTCGGCCAACAGCGCGGCGCCACTCAAGATTGCCAATGTCATCATCCCGGCCAGCTTTGCAAAGGCACTGGAAGAGGGGCTGGCGGTTCCTGTTCGCCTGCAATATTCCGATGAAAACAACGGACTCGACACATTGACAGACAGTCCTATCGGTAATGCAACTCTGCTTCTACAGGGTGGACAGCTCCATTTGTTACGTATCGACTTCAGTGCTGGTGAACAACAGCAACTACTCAACGATGCGCTTACCAACATGCTTGCCAATGAACAAAGGCGTACATTCTCTGCGGAAGGGCGGTTGCAAATAGATAGCAACGCGAGCATGCAGCTTGACCTAGTGTCCATGTTGCTGACGATTCAAGTCTCACGCGAAGCATTTGGCCAAGCCAAACAGCAAGACAACCGGGTTGCATTGACACCAAGCGTTGACACCCTGACAGGAGTACATCGCTACAACATGGGTTACTCTTTCAACAATAACCAACAAAGTGGTCATAGCGACTCGAACTTCCTGCAACTGAACAGCACCGTCGGGCTGGGTGCGCATCATATAGCCATGGATGCCTCTCTTTATAATCTCGGGGAACCAGAACAATCCGGAGACATCTATCGCGTCATGTACGAGCGAGATCTTGATGACCGTCGTATTGCTGCAGGGATGGTGTCGACATGGGACCTTCAGACGCTGAGCGGGGTAACCGCCCTAAGTGCCGGACGTATTTACGGTGCGTCGTATGGCAACCAGGCACAGTCACGCAAGCAGACAGTCAATGAGTCGACCACTCAGGTGCAAGTCTTCATGCCAGCCAATGGCGAGGCCAGGATATACCGAGATGGACGACTGATTGCGTTGCAAAATTTGGCTATCGGCAACCAAAACATCGATACCTCGGCTTTTCCCAACGGGATTTATAACGTCACTGTTGAAGTGTATGTCGATGGGCGCCTTACCAGCACCACAAGCCAACGAGTGACCAAATTAGGTGGTACTCAGCACTTTACCCAAGAGTGGGGATGGCAATTGTGGGGAGGGATGATGGAAGGGACGCAGGAGAATGGCGATTCCCCATTGCTTGGTATGTCGTTGGCTCGTTCGTTTAACACCATTGAGTTGGCCACGACATCGTATGCGTTCAAAGACGCCGCGGTAGGTGAAGCTCGCGCCAGCTGGCAAGTAAACGAACACCTCAATACCCAATTGCAAAGCATGGTGTCTTCCGATCAATCCTGGAGATTCGCATCCGGTCTATCCCTGCAGGCTTATGAAAATGCGTCCCTGTGGCTCAGCCAGGAAAAACTGAAAGTAGGTAATACCCTGACGGTAAGTGACGCGGAACTTTACTCTGCCGGTATTACCTTGAATCTAGGTGGCTGGATTGATGGTCTTGGGCAACTGACATTTAATACCACGCATGACCGTGAAATGAACAGTGAACGTAGCTACGTTGATTACAGCCAGCACCTCTATTCTGGCCGCTATGGCAATCTGTCGATGCGAGCAAGCTTGCAAAGTGACGGCGGGACGTTCAATAGTTTTGATAACAGAAGTATCACGCTCGACTACTCTATTCCATTCGACAATTTATTCAGCTTGGGTATGAGCAGCAACGAGCAAGGCCAGACAACTGCCAACTTGAATTATCAAAAACGTATGGATGGCGTCATTAATCTGGCCTCATTCAACGCCTCTCGAATGGTGCATGGTAGCGATGTTCATAATACAGCGCTCTCCGGAACCTTGGGTTTCGAGAACAAAGCGATTGGTGGTACGGTAACGATGGGACGTGGCCACAGCGGCGATATAAATGGCAATCTCATTGCTCGTGGTGCACTTGTCACAACTCTAGACTCAGTGATTACCTCAAGCCAAAATAGCTCAGGCTCCGGACTCATTATTAACACCGGGATAGATCGTGAAGGACAGATGCTTGCCAAAATCAATGGTCAGGACTACCCCTTAAAAGGCGAGCAAACCTTTTTAGCTCTCTCACCTTATAGTGAATACGAAATCGAGCTGCTCAATAGCAAGCAAGGCAAAGACAGCTATGACATTAATACCGGAAAACAAAAGTACACTTTATTCCCCGGTAACGTAGCAACCCTGGATGCCAGCAATGCTATCAAAGAAATGGTCACTGTATTTGGCATACTAAGAGCCGAAGATGGCTCCCTGATAGTTAATGCACGAATTGATAACCATGTTGGCACCACTATCACCAATGATGTTGGAGAGTTTTCACTGGATGTGGATAAATCCAACCCAATATTGACATTCCGCAACGGCAGTGAGTTTTGTGAAGCGGAACTTGATCTTGAAAAACATTCAGGAGCAGCTTGGGTAGGAATGATAACCTGCCAAGGAATGCCGACCTATGCCATGTTGAGAGATTATTGATTATGAAATTTTCATATAAATTATTTTTTGTTATCGCGCTTGCCGCATGCTGGAATCAAAATGGCAATTCAGCTGTCACTAAGTATAATTTGGTGGATGCTGATCTTCGTCATTTTCTATTCATTGAAAATCAGGAGGACCACAACTTATTTATCACACCAACTGATTACCTTGACCCCCGTTTATCAGGGGGTAATGCTTGGACCTCTGATTCCAGACAGGTGAGTTTGGCATATGCGGATAATGGCCATAACTATAGTGTAACTAACGATAATATAGACATGTGGGAAAATGGGCCAATAAGACACCCATACATTAACCAGCGCTGCATAAAAAGCTGGTCTGGGTGTGATCCACAAACCGCAGAGGCCATTAATAAACCTGCAGAAGTTAACGAATCAGGTTTCTATGGGTTAATGAAAGCAGCTACTGGATATGCACATGCAAAGCTAAGTTCCAGCTTCTTTGACTACCTTAGAAGCATGCCTGTAGGTACGATATTAAATAGAGAAATGAACTTTTGCAGGACAACAAGAGTATATAACGCAGCAGCAGGAGAGCGCTGTATAAACCAAGATAGTGGATCTTGGTATGTAAAAAAAACACAGCACAAAAAAGCGGGGCACTTGCGTTTTATCCAAACCAATGCAATCAGCGAAGTTATTGTTGATAGCAATGGCATGCCATACATACTACCTGGCTCACAAGGTTGTGAAAATTATCGGCTAGGAACTAGAAATGGCGTTTTATGTCGTTTTCTTGACTATGAATTTAATCAAGATGGCAGCCAGTCATTTTCAGACCCCTATATTTACACCAACATAAAAAACTCAACGTTGAATAGTGCCATTGTCAGTGCAGATGTTCAAATGAGCACCAACTTGACCAACTGGGCTCTTAGGGGGGCAGACTACAATGTCAGCTATCTTAAAGGTCAATCATCTATCTATCTTTTTCTATCAAGCAATTTTTTCAAGCAAGTGGTTAGACTTGGATTGCAAGAACAGCTAACTAGAAACTTGATTAACTTTAATATGAGAAATATCAAAGCACCGGAGAGCGGTTTTTATGAGTTCAGTGGTACCACTGAAATAGTTATCAAGCCACGAGATTTTAGCGTCTCTATCCTGTCCTCTGAAGGGGTGAGCTCTCCATACCAGGAGGGTAGCGTAGGAAAAGACATTTTGAATTTCTCTTACAAAATATCGGATAGTGGCCCCATCAGTGCGGACATGTTGGAGATTGCTATTACCCAAGATATCGGGTCACCTTATCAGGGATTTTGCACCTTCTATCCTGCAGAGGACTCGGCCATCGAGCAGGCAGTGCCAATACCGACCAAGTTGGTATTTAATTCAACTACCAATGGGTTATTATCACAGCATAATATCCGTTGCGATGGCACCCCTTTAGACATTCGTGCATTAGGGATCCAGGATAGCACTACACCGCAAGAATGGAATGATCCCATCAGTGGGAAAGGGATTACCCGGTTTTATGAGCTGGCGCTAGAGTTTGATCTAACCGACCCCATGGTACAGCGTACCATTAATGATGAGTTATGGGAGGGAAGTGTACAACAAAGTGGTACTATAACTATAAAGGGAACTTGGCGCTAAATATGGAGAAAGTTATGTATCGTTTTTTTGGCTCCTTGCTAATATTTGCACTCTCTTCAAATGCCTTGGCGATTGACATTGGAGCCATGACAATCGCCATGGATCCAAAAGAAGACTTTATAGTTCGAACTATCACCAACAATAGTAATGTAACAAAAGTGTATGAAGTCCAGATGGAAAAGATAAATAACCCAACAACTAAAGGTGTCACACTCCCAACCATACCAGGCGAACTGTTGTTTTCCCCCAAACGCTTCATGTTACATGCTAATAATGCACAAAATATTAAGCTATATTACAAAGGGCCTGCTGATAATAATGAGCGTTACTATCGAATCACCTTCACAGAGTCACCCGTAGCTCAAGTTGATAAAAACATGCGTAATAGTCTAAAGGGGGCATTAGAGATAAAACTGGCTGTGCAATCTATTTTGGTTGTTCGTCCGCGACAAATAGTCTTTGATTATCTATTTGATGAAAACCAACAGACAATCACTAATTCAGGAAACACTTATTTTGAATTCATGGTTAAGCAAGGCTGTGAACAGCCAGACAGTGAAGCCACAAGCAAGTATTTATTACCCGGTGAAAGATGGCACAACAATAATATTGGAAAAGCAGGAAATCAGCATGTGATCATATATAAAAATAAATTCATACCAGTCGGGAAAGAGTGCAAGTAATTGATTTTCATAAAGATGTTTGATGGTTGCTAAATAGCGTTAAATATAAATAAGCAATGTAGCAACACTATTTAATTATTATCCATCCATGAAACTACCTGGAACCATCACAAAATCAACACCTATGTTTCATGAAGAAAAATATTGGTATGCCTGCATGCTATTTAGTTAAGATAAAATATCAAAAATTCAGCTATAAAACGTTAGCAGCATTTTTTTCGGCGCCTTAACTTTTATGTCTGCCGTATAAAACTTAACAGTCGCATTGATATACCTAGTCATATAAAATCCAACGGAAAATATTTCCCGCTCGGTTCATAATGAAATAATAGATAATGTATTGTCGTTATTACATACGCCACTGCGATTGGTCGAGTATCGGGGCCAGATTGGAGAAATATTAATAAAAAACGCCCCAGGCTATCAAGCCCAGGACGTTGATGATGATGTGTCACTTTAGACGGCAATGCGGCTCAGCTTAGGTGAACAACATTACAGAACTGACATGGGTCGGGTCATGTTATTGCTTGGTGTAGCCAAGAGGCTATCAGGCCCGCTCCACCGCTATCGGAGCCGGCAGACGGATAGTGAGGGAGAGCACCAGCGCCACTACCAGCAATACCAGGATCAGGTGGAAGGTCGCCATAAAGCCGCCAAACAGGGAGGCCACGATGGAGCCGATGATGCTGCCCAGACCAAAGCCCAGATAGATGACGCCGTAGTTCTTGGTCAGGTTGTTGAGACCGAAGAAGTCGCTCACCAGCGAGGGGTAGACGGTGATGGTGCCGCCGAAGCTGAACGCCACACAGGCGACCGCCACGAAGAACAGGTTGGCATTGAGCGGCACGAAGAGCAGCAGCGCCATGCCCGCCAGGGTAATCAGCTGAGCGATGGTGATAACCCGGATGCGGGACATCTTGTCGGAGAGGATACCCAGCACCAGACGGCCACCCAGGTTGGCCATGGCGATGATGGCGACGGCATTGGCGGCGACTACAGCAGGCAGACCCACCATCTTCTCGCCGATATCCTTGGCCACGCCGATGACATAGAGGCCACTCATGCAGGCGGTGAGGAACATCAGCGCCAGCATCCAGTACTGCGGCTTGCGCATCGCCTCAGCCAGAGTGAAGTCACGGCTCTCGCTCTGCTGCACGGAAGCGGCCTGTTTGGGCGCATCCTTCATCAGCATGCCGCCCACCAGCACCATGGACATGGCGATCAGCCCCCACAGCTGGAAGGTGGTCTCAAGGCCGGAGCTGGAGAGCAGCAGCAGGTTGATGTATTTGAAACCGAGGCTACCGAGGCCATAGGCACCGATGGAACAGGCGGAGATCAGCCCCTTGCGCTCCGGGAACCACTTCACACAGTTGGAGAGAGTCATCAGGTAGCCGGTGCCGTCGGCAAAACCGACCAGAATGCCCGCGCAGAGGTAGAGCATCGCCAGATTGTTGGCATGGGCGGTGAGGAAGAAGCCGATACCGAGCAGCACACCGGCGCCCAAGGTCACGTTGCGCACCCCGAATCGCTCCTGCAGCTTGCCCGCCATGGAGGAGGCGACTGCCAGCGAGAGGCTGAGCAGGCCGAAGGCGAAAGCGACCTGACTCACCGGCTCGTCCAGCTTGTCGGAGAGCTGGGCGTTGAACAGGCTCCAGGTGTAGACAGAACCCAGTGCGAACTGGGTGATGATGGTACCGATCAGTGTCAGGTACCGGGTGCGGTTCATCTCTTTGGTCATGATGCGTCTCGGTCGATGGCCTTAAGGAAATTGAGGCCACTATAGGCAAGACGCAGTTCGCGCCGATCGATTAAGGCATGAAATGCAGATCGGCGGGAATGAATGACAATCAGAGCCGCATCAGCTGACGGAACGCCTTGATGTTGCTGCGACTGACCGGCACCTCGAACGGCAGATCATGGAGCCGGATGAGATAGGTGCTGTTAAACCAGGGGACTATTTCGCGGATCTTGTTAATGTTGACGCAGTAGGAGCGGTGGCAACGGAAGAACCCCTCGGCAGGCAGCCGGCTGACAAACTCGCTGATGGTCATGGTCATCACGTAGCGGTCATCGCGGGTGTAGACATAGGTAAGCTTCTCGTCGGCTTCCGCGTAGTAGATCTGCTCGCAGGGGGTGACGATGATGCGCTCCCCCTTCACCAGATTGACGGTGCGATTCTGCGCAGCCCCCGGCTCGCTCCCCTGCCCCGCCTGCGACTTGCCTGCCTGCTCCAGCTTTTGCAGCAGGCTGATGAGGCGCGGCTCGTTGTAGGGTTTGAGGATGTAGTCGAACGCCTCCAGCTCGAACGCCTCCACCGCAAACTCCTTGTAGGCGGTGACGAAGACGATGTGGGGCGGATGGCTCGACTTGTGCAGGTTCTTGGCCAGCAGCAGACCATCGATGGAGGGGATCTGGATATCCAGAAACACCACATCCACCTCGTGATCCTGCAGGTATTTGAACGCCTCCAGCCCATCCTCGAAGCTCGCCACTATCTCGATGGAGCTGTGCTGGTTCACCAGATAGATGAGCTCCTCGCGAGCCAGATACTCGTCTTCCACTATGATCGCTTTCAGCATGACAACACCTCTCGCGGCACCCACTTATCCTCAACCATGATGGCTCTCAGCATGGCATCGACTCCTGATCCGGCAGATAGAAACTCACTTCGGTACCCGGCTCCAGCCGCTTGAGGTGCAGGCCGTCGCCATAGAGCAGTTTGACCCGCTGATGCACGTTCATCAGACCGATGCTGCGGCTCTCCACCCGCCCCGCTGCCACCCCGTCGATCACCTCCTGACTGATGCCGTAGCCGGTATCCCGCACCGATACCCGGATGCCGCCCGCCAGCTGTTTCACCTCGATGGTGACCCGACCTGGCGCGCTACGGGGCTGGATGCCGTGCAGGATGGCGTTTTCCACCAGCGGCTGCAACAGCAGGCTCGGTACCTGAATGTGTACATCGTCCACCTCGAACACCACCTCCAGCTTGTCGCCAAAGCGGGCCTGCTCGATGGCCACGTAGTCGCGCACCTGCTGCAGCTCCTCCTGAATGTCGATCAGTTCATCCCCCTTGTTGAGGTTGTAGCGCAGGTAATCTGCCAGATTGGCGATGAGCTGGCGCGCCTGCTGGGGGCGGATGCGGATCAAGGATGAGATGGCGTTGAGGGCATTGAACAGGAAATGCGGGTTGATCTTGCTCTGCAGCGCGGTGAACTCCGCCTTGCGGGTCATCTCCTTGAGCTGCTCGATGCGCGACACCTCCATCTGGGTGGAGATGAGCTGGGAGAGGCCCACCGCCATCTCCCGCAGGGAACTGGTGATGCTGTGGGTGCGGCGATAGTAGATCTTGAGGGTGCCGCTCACCGAGCCGTTTTCCCGCAGCGGAATAATGATGACCGAGTGGAAATCGGAGAGGTGATACTGGCGCAAATCGTTGTTGATGATGATCTGGTCGAGCAACACTGCCTGCTGGGTCATGCCGCTGATGGCGTGGTGCTCATCCAGCTCGTAATAGTCCTTGCCCACCCCGACATAAGCCAGCACGTCATGGGTATCTGTGATGGCCACCGCATCGGCGCTGATGTCCCGCCGGATCACATCGCATACCTGACTGAGGGAGTGGCGATCGATGTTCTGGAAGAAGGGCAGCGTCTTGTTGGCGATATCGAGCGCCAGCTTGGCCTGCTTGGCGGCAATCAGCTCCTTCTCGTCATCCAGATCCTGCACCAGCTTGATGATGAGGCCGATGCAGAGCGCCCCGGCAATCATCGGATAGGCGATGTGGTTGACGATCTCCACCCCCACTTCGTGGGGCTCAGTCAGCAGCCAGATCAGCAACATAGTGAGCCCTTCGCAGAGCATCCCCGCCAGAATTCCGTAGAGCCAGAGCCGCGACTTTCGACAGCGCAGGTGCAACCAGGTGGCGAGCAGCCCGGCGATGATGCTGGCGATAAGGCAAGGGATGGAAGTGTGACCATCCATGTCGATGAGATAGCGGTGCAGACCGGAGATGACCCCGGCCGGAATGCCGACCCAGGGGCCAAACAGAATGCCGCCAGAGATAATTGCGATGATCCGCACGTTGATCAGCGCCCCCTCCACCGGAATGCCGGTATAGGTACTGAACACCGCAAACAGGCCGAAGATGGAGGCTACCAGCACCAGCTCCGCCGGGGTGTGATCCCGCTTCTGGAACAGCCGCTGGAACGGCCGGGTGCGGGTCAGGAAGAAGAGGGTCATCAGCATCAGCGCCGCCCGTTCGAACACCGCCAGCAGCATCATCTGATTTTCAAGCACAACTGTATTCCTGCATTAACCAAGAGTACTCCGGATCATATCCTATTTGCTGGCAATGTACTGATTTCGAAACAGGATGAAAGTGGCCTAACCGTACGAATAAAACGAAACCATGTCTATGGATAACGAGTCAGCACAAGTTACTGGCTACTAACTTGCCAGCTAAAAAAACAGCTCACGGTTAATGTAATGGCATCCGTCATCCAAGCTCCACGCACAACAAAATCCTCTATCAACCATACTTTTAGAGATAATTACCTGTACAGTGCAAAACTGAATATATTCAAAAGCCATCTCTGAATCCCAGCCTCAAAAACATCCTTTCAAAAATCATTGATGATTTATTTAACATAGGAAATAGTCTACTCAAGTAGACAATCTTAATTTCTCTACTCATCATTGAAGACTTGCCACTTTATTTTGCTATCTGTGAGATTGGTACCCTTGATACCAAGCTAACTTTTTGGATAAAAAAAACATCATTTACCGCCTATAAAATGATAGGCGTGATGCACGCACCAGTAAAAATAAAACCCACTGAATTTTTAATCACCCTGATTGCTATACGCTTACTAAACACCACCAATTTAAATGAGTGACCGACTTCAGAAAGCAATTTAATATAAAAGATCTAAAAACAACATAAAATATATCAGTGCAAATAAGTTGTTATTTTCCTCGCTTTATCAAAAAAATCACAAGTTCAAACCAACATGCCAGTCACCATCATGAATCTCCAGGTACTTTGCATGCCAACCCTAAAGGGGTAGAAACAATACACCAAAAAACAAAATATATTAAATTACATAAAACACCATGACTTCCCCCCCTCCTTTTCAACATCACAAAGAAACAATAAGATCTTGTTTTTATTGGTATTTTTTTGTATTTTTAGATATTTTGAAAACCACTACCCCCGGTGATTAAATAGCCACCGAAATCAGTCATCAACATGTCTCTGATGACATGACACAACAATAAATCTTCTAATAAAAATTTGTTGCTTTCTCAAAACTTGTTTCATTTTTGACAACCTTAGTCTTGTCAAGAATGAAACTCTCAATTCAGATTAAAAGGGTAAAATATGAAAAAGGCTATTGTAGCTTCTGTATTACTAGCTGTGTTCTCTGGCGCCAGTTATGCTGAAAATAGTGCAACTCCAGCAGCAACTGATCAAGGCCATGGCGTGATCAAATTTATTGGTGCAATTGTAGATGCCCCCTGCTCTATCGCCCCGGAAAGCGTAGATCAAACCATAAATATGGGACAAATCTCCAACAGTGTACTCGAGCATCAAGGTGAGGGTCCTCTGCGTCCGTTCGATATTCATCTTGAAGGCTGCTCTCTTGATACCGCCAAAACTGCCGTGATTACCTTCAACGGCATTCCTGATGATACTGAGAAAAAACATTTAGCTATTAATGGTTTCGCAAAAGGTGCGGCTATCGCCATGATTAGCCAACTGGATGGTTCTGAAGTTGTTTTGGGCACCCCGACCAAGGCTGCCACTCTGGTTGAGGGTGACAACCACCTGAAATTTGGTGCCAAGTTGGTAAGCAATATCAAAGCGGGTGACGGCGGAAAAGCAATCCCGGGTGAATTTAGTGCAACCACTGACTTTATCATGACCTACCAGTAAATATTTAAATTTAATCAAACATTTATCCAGTAATTACGCGCAGGGAGGCGCGTTTCCTTTTGTTTACCTTATAAATTGAAATCTATGAAACAATCTTTATTATCGTTGGCCATTTTTTTCATTTTTATGAGTGTGGCAAAAAGTTCTCACGCAGGTGATATTGAGTTCAATACTGACCTGTTGGATGTTAAAGATAAAGAAAGCATTGAATCAGGTGCTTTTAAACAGGCGGGTTATATTGTACCCGGTGAATACACCATGCAAATGGTGGTAAACGATGCCTTTATTGGCGAGCGTAACGTCAAGTTTCAAGCAACCTCCAGCAACAGCTCACAGCTGTGTTTGACCGTTGCGCTGGCCAATGAATTGGGCCTTAAAAAGCACGATCTGGAACGTCTGCTGACTAGTGGGAAGAGTGGCTCTTGCCTTAATCCTGACGAACTCGAAGGAATAGTGATCAAGGGCGATATCAGCAAAGACACGCTTCTCATTTCTGTCCCTCAAGCATATCGGGATTATGTGAGTGACTCCTGGGATCCCCCGTCACGTTGGGATGAAGGGGTCAATGGTGCCCTGCTCGATTATGGCATCAATCTGCAAGAGAACCATTCGACCCATGGTAATGGTGACACAACCAATGTCAGTGCCTATGGTGTGGCAGGTGTCAATATGGGGGCCTGGCGGCTGCGGGCTGACTGGCAGGGTCGTTATGAGCGTAACAAAGAGCAAGCAGGCTCCCAAAGTGAGCTGGATGTCAGTCGTGTGTATGCCTATCGCGCCTTACCCGAACTCAGCGCCAAGTTGACGATGGGCGAACTCGATCTGGGTAACTCCATGTTCGATAGCTTTCTGTATACAGGCGCCTCTGTAGTTAACGATGACAACATGTTGCCCCCCGACTTGCGTGGCTACGCCCCGGAAGTGGTAGGTATTGCCAAGACCAACGCCAAGGTGGTGATTAGTCAGCAAGGGCGCGTTATTTATGAAACGCAGGTGGCTTCCGGGCCATTTCGTATTCAGGATTTGAGCAGCGCAGTCAGCGGCACCCTGGATGTCAGAGTAGAGGAGCAGGATGGATCGGTGCAGACTTTTCAGGTCAACACCTCTCGCATCCCCTATCTCTCCCGACCAGGCTCGATACGCTACAAGTTCAATAGTGGCAAGATCAGCAGTCAACCCCATCGCTTGGATGGACCGGCCTTTGCCAGCAGTGAATTCTCTTGGGGCGTGAGCAATGGATGGTCACTGTTGGGAGGGGCTCTGCTCAGTGAGGGTTACGATGCACTCTCTGTCGGGGTTGGACGTGATTTGCTGCAATTAGGTGCTATCTCTTTCGATATCACTGAATCTCGTGCCCAGTTGGCAGAGGGCTCAAAAACTGGCAGCTCTTATCGAATCAACTATTCAAAGAACTTCGAAGAGTATGACAGCCAAGTGGCGTTTGCCGGTTACCGCTTCTCGGAGCGGGATTTTATGAACATGAATGACTTTATGGCCGCCCGCAAGATTGGCCAACCATACAGGGGCGGCTCCAGAGAACTTTATAACGTGAGGCTAAGCAAGCAATTCAAAGCAGCTCAGCTGGGAGCATATATCGATTACACCCATCAGTCTTACTGGTCCCAGACAGATAGTGAGCGTATCAGCCTCTCTCTGTCTCACTATTTTGATGTAATGGAGTGGCGTGGCCTGGCGACCTCGCTCACCACCTATCACAACGAGCAGGGCCGTCAGACTGATAATGGCATGTACTTCACACTGTCGATTCCCTTTGGGCTGAACAAACATGTGAGTTACAGCGCCTCAACCATGGGGGGCAAAACCACCAACAATATCAGCCTCTTCAACCGGGTGGATGACCGTAACAGTTACTCAGTCACGGCCTCAACCTCGCCAGCAGGTGAAAGCGCCAGCGGTTTCTATACCCACACTGGCGACAAAACCACCCTGATGGCCAACGTTAGTCACCAGGCAGGTAGTTCAACAGCCGCAGGACTCTCCATCAATGGCGGAATTACTGCGACCAAAGAGGGGATTGCCATGCACCGGGTAGGCATGATGGGGGGCAGTCGTATCATGGTAGATACTGACGGGGCCAGCGGTGTGCCTGTACACACCGGCGGGCCAGTCACTTTCACGAATCAAAATGGCAAGGCGGTTGTAGCCGATATATCCAGCTACTATCGTCAACGGACCAGCATCGACATCGATCAATTGAGTGATGACATTGAACCAATTGGAACACCTGTTGCCATGGGGACACTGACCGAAGGAGCTATCGGTTATCGTCACTTCGATATGTTGTCAGGCGGCAAGCGCATGTTTGAGCTGGTCAAAGCAGATGGCAGCCCAGTTCCATTCGCCGCAGAAGTCGTCAATGACAAGGGGCAACAATTGGGGATGGTCGGTGATGATGGCATGGCCTATCTCGCAGGCCTGCATGAAGGAAGTCCTGTGGAGGTTCGCTGGGGCAGCGAGCAGCATTGCCGCTTTTATTTGCCTTCACCGCTACCAGAAGTCAACACGACGGCGAGACTGACTTGTCAGTGATCGATTTTGTATAACCAGATTGAGATAAACCGATATGACCAAGAAACTGTTGTTCACTCTGCCGCTGCTGTTGGCCATGGTCGCCAGCCAGGTTCAGGCTGCCGTCTCATTGGATCGTACCCGGGTGATCTACCCGGCGGGAGCCAATTCAATGAGCCTGACGATCCACAATAACAACAAAACACTGCCTTACCTGGCCCAGGCCTGGCTGGAAGATGCCAATGGCAACAAGATAAATAGTCCGTTCACCCTGTTGCCACCGGTTCAGCGGCTGGAGCCGGGTATGGAGAGCCTGGTCAAGGTGCAAGCATTACCCGCTGTCGCTCTGCTGCCCCAGGATAAAGAGAGCTTGTTCTACTTCAACTTGCGGGAGATTCCCCCTCGCAGCGACAAGCCAAACACCCTGCAGCTTGCACTGCAAACCCGGATCAAGTTCTTCTACCGCCCCGCAACTCTGCTGGTTGAGCCGGGCAGCAACCAAGCGCCGTGGCAAGAAAAAGTTACCCTGCAAGCGGTAGGAGGAAAATACCAGTTGACCAATCCGACCCCTTACTACATCTCCATTGTGGATGGGGCCCGCACACTCAATGCGGGTAGTACTACGGGATTTGAGCCAGTCATGATTGCCCCCAATAGCAGTGCCATGGTCAATCTTGGTGTGGCCCAGCTTGGCCAGCAACCCACTTTTACCTATGTGGATGACTACGGCGGCCGTCGAACCCTGAGCTACCGCTGCACCGGGATCTGCCATTTGTTGCCCGCTCAAGATGCAAAATAGAGAGATAAATATGTCGCCAGGCTCTTCTCCGCGCGCGGCCCACTCAGGTGTTCGTTACCTGTGGTTCATATTGATCACATTGCAGGGCATGCTTCTCCCGTCTCAAGCTCAGGCGGGGAGTGATAACTTGATGATTAATGTTGTCGCAGAGGTAGTCAATCAAGCCTGTTCGCTGCGCCCCGGTGATGAAACCATCACCGTCAACTTTGGCAATATCGTGAACAAAGAGTTATTGAGGGACAAACGCACACCAAGTAGAGAGTTTCAGCTTCATCTTGAAGAGTGTGACCCCGATATCTCCAAGGGTGTGAAGGTGACATTCAGTGGTCAAGGAGTGCCAGACAATCCGGACTTGCTGGCGCTGATGGGGGACAGTACCGCCAAAGGGATTGCCATCGGACTGGAGCATCAGGGAAAGGCATTACCCCTCAACAAAGCAAGCCGTGCATTGATGTTAACTGCTGGTGACAACGTACTGACCTTTGCGACCTATGTGCAATTGCTACCATCGGGACAAACGGGCTTGGTATCAGGTACGTTTAGTACAAGTGCCACCTTCAAGCTAGAGTATGAGTAAAGATACTGAGTTAAAATTAGAATCCACAGTGTTCCTTCTCGAGATTTTCGACGACCCCCCGTGGCTTACTAAATTTCTACATGTGGTGGTGGATAAGTCTTAAACTTAAGTTAAGCATCATGCTCCATGCTCTCTTAATAGCAATTTTTAGCACCTTATTAATATTTATGTGATACTGAGGTTATATGGTCTTTTTTTTCGAAATAATACGAGGTGTATTTAGCACCAGTGATTTTAAAAAACACCTTGGTTACTTTTGGTGCTTCATAACAAATGTTATGTTTGTTTTTTTACTTGGCATAACAAATACCTATGCATCTAGCCTTTCCATTTCTTTAACCGAAGCTCCAGGACTTACAACGAAAGGCGATCCATATATGAAAGCGGTAATTATTGGGGGAGATAATAATGATCTCACGCCTAATTTATGTGCTGGTAAGAAATGGGGTGATTGTTCCATATTAGCTTGGTTAGTTGAAAGGTCATGGCCAAACAAACAACTTGATGGGTATAAATCATATGATGCCGGTGGCATTAACTCAGAGTCATGGCGAAGCTGTGTAAATTCCAATGAAAATAAAACGTTAGGAAAGGTTATTTCTTGCTGGCGAAATAATGGCGTACTTCAGAGACCCTTATATGATACTATCGGTAGTCGTAGACTTAAATCAGGCCCTGATTTATGTCTTTTTTATGGAAGAGATACAGTACAATCAGCCTCATATCCTGGACCAATATCAAATTGCGTATCAGGTTATAAACCAGCTGAGAGTTGTAAATTTGGCCCTAACATTTCCATAAATGCAAAAGGTACAGCAAGCGAATTTAAAAATATGTCTGCAAGTGCAGAAAGTTACTTAGAGTGTACGAATACAACCTCAGGCACAATTAAATTAACCGATGAAAAAGGTCAATTGGTTTTAGATGGTGGAGGTTATTGTAATCTTGATTTAGGTTCTGGTCCAAATAAACCTCATAAGTTAACAGTGCAATATGGAATGCGGAAAAAAGTGATCGCTAAATGCCTATTTTCAGGCGTGAATACTCTAGGTTTACATCGAGGTGCGGGAATAATTGTATTTACGGTAGATTAAATGCCCAGAAAATTTGGAAGTGCTGCTTCGGCTCGTTACATATAAAGTAAAGGTTAAGTTATAATTTGATATCACTTTGACGCTGATATCAGATTGTAACTTGACACATACGCTTTATATATTAGCTTTTACTTATAACTCCATATAAAAACAAGCATTCTTATTCTGACTTTATTAACATCTCATTACCGATAATTCTATTTACAAAACAATGTATCAGTCATTTCTCTATCTGGCGACAAGTAATCATCCATATTTATGAGACTCTCAACTTTCTTAAAGCACTAACTATTTTTACCATTGAATACTTTTGTATAAAATAAAACCCCACCAAAAAGACTGGTTACATGAACAATCTCATTTTTTATCTTAATTGTGCGCAAATAAGCATCATCCTGTGTAAATTGATCAAAAATGGTATAAATTTGAGGATCGACTTGCAAAATATCTTGCTGTATCGATTTGACCTTCAATGACTTATTCTCAAGATGTCTCAAACCATTCTCATAAAAATGCACGCGAGAAATCTTTTTTATTTCAAACACCATGTTTTGCTTTGCATCGTTAAACATCAAATCTTGAGCCCATGCGGCTTGTTCAACATTATCATTATCAATGCCGGTAGTTTTGATCAACATATAACCGATATAGTCTGCTTTAATCTGGCATGGGCGATAGAATCTCAAACGCACAAATCCCATCCCAGGAATATCGTGTACATTGATCGGTGAAACAGCTTCAAGATTAATATTCTGAGCAATGCATTCCAGCTGTTTCTTTATGTCCAGCCGCTTATCCATTAAAAATGTTTTTTGCCAAACTATATTATCTTTTATATTAAAGTCCAAATATGAGAATGCATCTTTTGATGCAAGAGCATAAAAGTTTCGGTCTTTTTTTATCAACTTTTCAATATATTTATACTCGTCAGGGGAACGAATATCCTCTGTATACATAACAATACGATTAACACTTGGTGTTGCTAATTCCTTTATCTTTTCAAGCTTTCTAAATTCTAATGAAATCTCATCTTTTTCTGTCAAAATATAATATGATGTAATAGCTGAAATGATAGTAACAATAAAAACAAAGAACATTAATATATATTTATCAAGTCGACCGCGATCAAAGAGTCTTTGTTCCTCGTTTGCATCAACATCATCGGATTCCTCAGTCTTTGTGATCACCTCCGTACGGTGTGACAATTCATCACCATGACCAAGTTCAACCTCCAACTTGAAAATGTAACCCACACGAGGAATTGTTTCTATGGAATTGAAAATCCCGATAGACTCAAACTTCCTACGTAGTAGAAGAATTGTTTTGTTGAGACTAATATCCCTGCTTTCTGTTTCACCCCAAATATCATCAAGTATTTTTTTTCTTTCAACAACTCGCAGACTATTATCACAAAGCACTTCCAGCAATACGGTTTCTTTTTGACTGAGCTTTATTTCTTTCTCGTCAAGAATAATTCTGTATGTCTCAGGTTCAAATGTGAACGTGTCGTTATACTTATATTGCTTTGTCATGATTTTATTTAATCTCAACGTTCTGTTGAACTACATTGTATATGATTTTATATACCTTACAGGAATTTTCTAGGGAATGCGGTAACACGTAATCATGAACAGATAACTGTAGGCACAGCCCCAGGCCGACATACTCGACCTCCAGTATGTCGGCAATGAAGAACCACACTTATACATAATGTTCTCTTGGGCTCTCCAACAGGGGATATGTCCGAATTAGCAGTACTGACCGGCCACCCAGCCGGAGGACCAGGCCCACTGGAAGTTGTAGCCACCGAGCCAGCCGGTCACATCCACCACTTCACCGATGAAGTAGAGGCCGGGCACCTTGCGCGCTTCCATGGTCTTGGAGGAGAGCTCGTTGGTATCGACGCCACCCAGGGTCACTTCTGCGGTGCGATACCCCTCGGTGCCGTTGGGCAGGATCTGCCAGTCACCCAGCAGGTTGGCGAGCGCCTCAAGTTCCCGCTCGTTGTATTGGCGCATCGGCTTGCTGACCAGCTGGCCCAGCTCCACCAGCTTGTCGACGAAACGCTTGGGCAACTCGCGTCCCAGCACGGTTTTCAGCTCCTGCGCCGGGTGCGCCTGCGCCCATTCACGCAGGGCAGCCGGAATATCCAGCTCCGGCAGCAGGTTGATGTGGATCTTCTCGCCGGCATGCCAGTAGGAGGAGATCTGCAGGATGACGGGGCCGGAGAGGCCGCGATGGGTGAACAGCATCGCCTCCTTGAAGCGGGTGCCATCCTCGGCGGTCACCGCTACCGGCAGGCTGATGCCCGCCAGATCGGCAAAGGCCTCTTTCTCCGCCTGATGGAGGGTAAAGGGCACCAGACCGGCACGGGTCGGCAGCACCTTGAGACCGAACTGCTCCGCCAGCTTGAAGCCATACGGGGTCGCGCCCAGCTTGGGCATGGAGAGACCGCCGGTCGCCACCACCAGCGAGTGGCAGCCGATCTCACCCTTGCTGGTGGTCAACACAAAGCCTTCATCCTGTTTGCTGACGGTGAGGATCTCGGTCTGGAACTGCAGGGTCACCCCGGCCCAGTCGCACTCAGTGAGCAGCACATCGACGATATCCTTGGCACTCTCGAGGCAGAACAGCTGCCCCAGGGTGCGCTCGTGATAGTTGACCCCGTGGCGGTCCACCAGATCGATGAAATCCTGCTGGGTATAGCGAGCCAGCGCCGACTTGCTGAAGTGAGGATTCTCCGACAGGTAGGCGTGAGCGCCAGCCTGATGGTTGGTGAAGTTGCAGCGGCCACCGCCACTGATGAGGATCTTGCGGCCCGGTTTCTTGGCGTTATCGAGCACCAGCACGGAGCGGCCACGGTAGCCCGCCTGCGCCGCACACATCAATCCGGCCGCACCGGCCCCGATCACCACCACATCGACCTGCTTCATCATCACTCACTTATCAAAATAGAAACGGCACCTGGCCAGAACCGTGATTACCTCTGGCGGAACACAACCATAGTGGCTGCCCACCAGAATAAACAACGGCCCTTAAAAGGGCCGTTATTGTACTGGCTGAGCACTAAGTGTCCACGACTATCAGGCGTTGCTGTCCATGATGCTGGCAGGGGCGCCCTTGGCCAATTCGGCCAGCTCCTTGTCGATGAAGTAGAGGCCTTTGCCATCTTCACCCACCAGACCCAGACGGTCGACGATGCTCTTGAACAGCTTCTCCTCTTCATGCTGCTCGGCCACATACCACTGCAGGAAGTTGAAGGTGGAGTAGTCCTGGGTGGTGAAGGCCACGTGAGCCAGACCATTGATGCACTTGGTGATGTGGTACTCGTGCTCCAGGGTGGTACGGAACACGTCGCCCAGCGACTTGAACTCGTGGGGAGGGGCATCGATGGCACCCAGCTTGGGCATGGCGCCGGTCTCGCTCACATAGGTGAACAGACGCTCCATGTGCTGGCGCTCCTCGACCGCGTGCTGGCGCAGGAAGGTCGCCGCCCCTTCAAAGCCCTTGTCTTCGCACCAGGCGCTCATCTGCAGATAGAGATTGGAGGAGTAGAACTCCAGGTTAATCTGCTCGTTCAACTTCTCGATCATGGCTTGGGCCAGCATCTTGTTTCTCCTCAGTGATTTGGTATCGATTGTCGCCACACTCCCGCCGCGAATCAACCCGCCAACAAGAGGGAGATCCCGTTTCTTTCAGCTCAGGGGGTCAGCTCGCCAAGGGAGGCGACATCCACCGGCGCAGCATAATCGACGCCCGGCAGCTCGAAGCCGTTGAGTTGCATGAAGTCCTGCCGCAGCCCTGCAAAGTCCCCCAGCGCGTGGAAATTGTCCGGCGTCACCTTGGGCCAGAGCGCCGAGACGGCGGCCTGAATGGCCGGGTCGAGCTCGTGGTCATCCATCCGGATCAGCCGGTTACCATCGGCCACCACCCCATTGGCCCCGTACATCTTGGCGGCAAACAGTCGCTGCATCTGCTCGATGCAGCCTTCGTGCACAGCGCGCTCCTTCATCACCCCCATCAGCAGGCCCAGATAGACCGGCAGCACCGGGATATAGGCGCTCGCCTTGGTCACCAGCGCCTTGCAGACCGACACCCAGGCGTGACCACCAATCTCGGCCAGCTGCAGGTTGATGGTCTCGGCGGTGGCGTGCAGATGCTCCTTGGCATAACCGATGGTGCCGTCCCGATAGAGGGGATAGGTGGATTCCGGGCCAATGTAGGAGTAGGCCACGGTTTGCGCGCCAGGGGCGAGACAATCCGCCTGCTGCAACGCCTGCATCCAGAGCTGCCAATCCTCGCCCCCCATCACAGTGACGGTATCGCGGATCTCCTCCGGCGTGGCGGGCGCCAGCGACTGCTGCACCAGCGTATCGCGCTCCAGATCCAGCCCCCAGCCGCTGAACGGCTGGCCGGTAGTCTTGAGCACGGAGCGCACTTGCGTGCCGTCAGGCAGCACCCGGATGCCGCTCGCGAGCGAATAGATCACCAGATCCACCTGCCCCAGCTGCTGGCGGATGGTGTCGATGGCCTGCTGGCGCATGCCGTCGGAGAAGGCATCACCAATCAGGTTGATGGCTATACGCCCCTCCTGCTCCGCCTCCTTGCGAAACCAGATGTTGTTGTACCAACCGGCACTGCCCAGCCCCTTGTCGGAGGGGCCCCGCTCGAACGAGATGCCAATGGTGTCGGCACCGGCACCGAAGGCGAGCGCAATGCGCGACGCCAGCCCGAACCCGGAGGAGGCCCCCAGCACCAGCACCCGCTTGGGGCCGTTGAACGGGCCGGCGGCCTTGATCCGTTCGATCTGCTGTTGCACGGCGGCGCGGCAGCCGATGGGGTGACAGTTGCGGGCAACACAACCTTGAATCTGGGGATGAATGATCATGAGAAGGCCTCCAAAGAAACTGGCTACAGCATAACCAAGTCGCGGGAGATTAACTTGATGCCGGATCTCTATCAGCAAGAAAACGGCAAGAAAAGCAGCAGGAAATGAGGCAGAAAAACAAAAGGGAGCACGTGGCTCCCCAAAGCGGTATTCAGATGCTTTTTGTTGTTTTGTGTTCATTGCGAAGCACGGGCACATCCTATGCCTCTCACTGGCTGCGGGCAATAGAGTGGGTGTGACCTGGCTCAAACTCCTGTTTAATTTACGAGCAAAAAGTGATTATTAATTGAGTCAATTGCAACCGTCAGCTGGAAATTAAACTCGTTCAAATCCCTAAACTGTGCCCAAGGCACCATTTTAGTTTCAGCAGAGATTGGTATAGTGAGTGAAGGATCGGTAAGGAGACATCCCATGAGTGGTACAACCTATTACAAGCACATTCTGGCCGCGATCGACTTGTCGGAGGATAACCGCAAGGTGATCGACAAGGCGGTGGACAGAGCCCGTTCCAACGGCGCCAAGCTGTCGGTTATCCATGTCGATGTGGACCTCAAGGATCTCTACACCGAGATGATCGATATCGACATCGACAACGTGCAGGATCAGGTGATCGCCGAAGCGAAAGAGAAGCTGGAGGCCTTCCTCGCCTCGGTGGACTACCCCATCGAGAAGAAGCTGGTCATCTGCGGCGATCTGAGCGAGCGGGTCAATCAGGCAGTCAAGGAGTACGAGATCGACCTGCTGGTGTGCGGCCATCGCCAGAGCTTCTGGAGCCTGCTCACCTCGAGCGCCCGTCAGCTGATGAATACCGTGCCCTGCGATCTGCTGGTCGTTCCCTTGCAGAAATGATCAAACAGGCGTAGTGTGATTTGCTATGAATATGACCTCATTCAATCACAACTACTGGTGGTGCTGCTCTTAAACAGGCGGCACCGCGTTTCTATTGTAAATTTCCCAAAGAAAACACCGTGACCGCCGAGAGGCGGTCAACTGTTTTTATCCCTTTGTCGCCTCCCGGCTCACCCAACTGGAGAGAGTGACATGCACAACCCCGTTATCCTGACTGGCGATCGTCCCACCGGCAAACTGCACATCGGCCACTATGTCGGCTCCCTGCGCCAGCGCGTCGAAGCACAGCACCACTACCGTCAATTCGTGATGATCGCCGATCTGCAGGCACTGACCGACAACGGCCACAATCCGGCCAAGGTGACCGACAACGTGCTGGAGGTAATGGCCGACTATCTGGCGGTCGGCCTCGACCCGGCCAAGACCACCTTCTGTCTGCAGAGCGCCCTGCCCGCCCTCGCCGAGCTCACCTGCTACTACCTCAATCTGGTCAGCGTCGCCCGGCTGGAGCGCAACCCCACCGTCAAGGCGGAGATCCAGCAAAAAGGGTTCGAACGCACGCTGCCGGCCGGTTTTCTGGTCTATCCGGTGAGTCAGGCCGCCGACATCACCGCCTTTCGCGCCAGCCATGTGCCGGTCGGGGAGGATCAGCTGCCGATGCTGGAGCAGACCAACGAGATCGTCCGCCGCTTCAATTCTCTGGTAGGCAAAGAGGTGCTGACCGAGTGCCAGCCGATCCTGAGCGACACCGGCCGCCTGCCCGGTATCGATGGCAAGGCCAAGATGTCCAAGTCTCTCGGCAACACCATCGAGCTCGGCATGTCGGCGGAAGAGGTCAAACAGGCGGTGTTCGCCATGTATACCGACCCCAACCACCTCAAGGTGAGCGATCCGGGTCAGGTGGAGGGAAATACGGTGTTCGCCTATCTCGATGCCTTCCACCCCGACAAGGCGCTGGTAGCCGAGATGAAGGCGCACTACCGACGAGGCGGACTGGGGGACATGCGCTGCAAACAGGTGCTCAATGACTGCCTGCAAACCCTGCTCGCCCCGATGCGGGAGCGCCGTGCTGCGGCCATCGCCGACAAGAGGATGCTGCTGGAGCTGCTCTATCAGGGCACCGAGCAGGCCCGCATCATCACCGATGAGGTATTGGCGGAGGTGAAAGGCGCCATGGGGCTGGATTACTTCGCCAGCATCCGCTGAGCGGGGGTCCCGAGTGCATCGTCGCCGTAGAGGTCGAACACCAGCTGGTGCAGCAGGCTCTTGAACCAGCCGATCGCCTCGTCATGGGCGGTGAGCGGGTGCCCCGCCATCAGGTAGACGATGGGGATGGCGGGGTCTAGCTGGTGCATCCGCAGCGGGTAGTAGCGGCAGAAGTGGCGCCCGATCATCTCGGGCACCACCACCAGATAGCGGCCGGTCGCCATCAGTGGCGGCACCGCCATAAAGCTTGGCAACCGCACGCCCAGCTCCCGCTCCACCCCGAAGCGGGCCAGCCAGAGCTCCACCATCGCCTGACTGTGACCCCAGCTGGAGGTGTGGATGTGGGGGCGGCTCACCAGCTCGACCGGAGTCAGCACATCGGGCAATTCGCTGCCGAGCGGCGACAGGCAGACCAGCGGGTTGTTGAACCACTCCTCCCGCCACAAGCGGGGTGAGAGATGATTCGCCCCGGCGAAGCCGATCACCAGATCCAGCTCCCCCTTCTCCAACTCCCGCTCGTAGTTGCTGTCGGCCAGCTCGCACACCTCAAGACGACAGTGAGGGGCCTGCCGATGGAGCCGCTCCACCAGCACCGGCACCAGCCCGTGCTCTACCGAACCCGGGGTGGCAATACGGAAAATCCGCCGCGCAGTGGCAGGTTCGAATCCCTTGGCCTGCCGCAATCCCTGCTCCAGCATTGCCAGCGCCTGGCGCACCGGCCCGGCCAGCGCCTTGGCCCGCTCGGTCGGCATCATCTCGCGCCGACTCATCACGAACAGCGGGTCATCCAGCGCCACCCGCAGCCGCCCCAAGGCGTGACTGACGGTGGATTGGGAGAGATGCAGCCGTTCGGCGGCACGGGTGACATTGCGTTCCTGCATCAGCATGTCGAATACGGCGAGCAGGTTGAGGTCGAGACGGGCGAGCGAGCTATCCATCGATATTAGCCATAGTTAAATGCCAACAATTCATTTTTACCATAGTAACAGATTGCCTAGAATGCGCTGGCTTAATACATCGGAGATTCAAATGCGTAGCTATCTGTTATTGCTGGCCATTGGCCTGCTGTGGGGTTCCCAATTCATTTTCATGCACCAGGCCGTTGCCGAGTTGCCCCCCATTCTGGTGGCTGCCGGTCGTGCCCTGTGCGGCAGCCTGACCCTGGGTCTGCTCTGCCTGTTCATGCGGCTCAAGAGTGAGCATACCCCGTGGCGCACCTATATGCTGATCGCCCTGCTGGATGCCACCATCCCCTTCATCATGGTCGCCTGGGGCCAACAGTATGTGGATAGCGCCATCGCCGCCGTGGTCATGGGTTGTATCCCGTTTGTGACCATTCTGGCTGCACCGCTGTTTATTTCTGGTGAAAGAATCACCAAAACCGGACTGCTTTCCGTGATCATCGGCTTTGCCGGTGTACTCACCCTGTTCTGGCCGAAACTCTCCCAGGGCATGAACGCCGGTCTGCTCGGTGCCATGGCCATCCTGCTGGGTGCCAGCTGCTTCGCCATCGGCCTGCTGATGATCAAGCGCTTCGCCAAGGACCATCCGGTCGTGGTCGCCCGCAATATCCTGATCTCCTCGGCAATCCAGTTGCTGCTGGTCGCCCCCTTCATGGTTGATCTCGGCAGCCTGACCCTGCCGAGCACCCAGGCCCTGAGCGCGATTACCGTGCTGGGTACCCTCTGTACCGGTCTGGTCTACTTCCTCTACATGGCGCTGATCCAGAAGGCCGGCCCGACGTTCGCCTCCTTCAGCAACTATCTGGTGCCGCTGTTCGGCGTGATGCTGGGTGCCCTGTTCCTCGGCGAGCAGATCCATCCCACCACAGGTGTTGCTCTGGCCCTGATCCTCGGCTCGGTCGCCATGAACCAGTGGGCGCAACAGCGTCGCATGCAGCGCGAGGTCTCCCTATGTCAGGCATCCTGACCACACTGTGCGGTGGTCTGGTACTGATTGCCGGCTGGCAGTATCGCCAACGGCTGGCCGGGATCCTGGGCCTGCTGATGGTAATGCTGCCCTGGTTCTTCGATAGCAAGCTGCAAGCCATGCTGAGCTATGCCCTGAATGCCTGAAGTCCATCTCTGAATGTGTGACGAGAGTCTATCTCTCCTGTTTTTGGGACTGTTTTAAAAAACCTCCGATTTGTCCCCCGCTACCGGCGCTCTGCGCCGGTTTTTTTATGCCTGCCAGCCGGCGTCAGAGCAGATAGCGATAGCTGAGTCGCTCGTTCTTGCGCGGCCCGATGATCTGCCAGCTCAGCAGAAAACCGCCGTCTATCTCGGTCAACTCGGCGCTGTAGTGATCCGCCCCGCACAGATGGGGTTCGGCGGTCAGCCAGCGGCCATCTCCTTGCGGCAGCAGCTCGAACAGCTCGACCGGCGCTTCATAACGCAAATGGGAGAGACGGATCCCCCGTTCGCTGCGCTGCCACCAGAAGCGGTTGTGCATGGCGAGTTCCCTGCCATGGGGCGTGATGTAACGGCCCTGCTCGTTAAACAGCCAGCCCCCCTGATGATCGATCACCGCCACAACCCCCTCGCCACGACCATTCCAGTCGGTCGCCGACCCCTCGCCATTGCTGGCGGTAAAGGAAAATGCTCCGACCTGTGGCAATCGCCCCCATAAACGCTGGATTGCCGCTTCCATCTCGGCCATCATAGCCCCCTTAAAATTGACAACTGACGATAAATCAAACACATGAACTACTTGATAGGGGTCACCCTGCTCTGGTCATTCTCCTTCAGCCTGATCGGGGTCTACCTCGCTGGTCAGGTCGATGCCTACTTCTCGGTGCTGACCCGCATCGCCCTCGCCAGTCTGGTGTTTCTCCCCTTCCTGCGCCGCCGCTGGCTGCGCCCCGATCTGGTGGCCAAGCTGATGGCGCTGGGCGCCATCCAGCTCGGCATCATGTATCTCTTCTACTACCACTCCTTCCTGCTGCTGACGGTGCCGGAAGTGCTGGTCTTTACCATCTTCACCCCCATCTACGTCACCCTGCTCCACGACCTGCTGGAAAGGCGCTTCAAGCCCACCTATCTGTGGGGCGCCCTGCTGGCGGTGATCGGGGCTGCCGTCATCCGTTTCGATGGCCTTACCGAAAGCTATGTACTGGGATTTCTGGTGGTGCAGGGGGCCAACCTCTGTTTCGCCCTGGGTCAGGTGGGCTACAAGGTACTGCTGGCAAGGGAGGCGGAGCAACCGCCGCAACTGGCAGTGTTCGGATGCTTCTATCTGGGTGCGCTGGTGATCGCACTGCCCGCCTGGTGGCTGCTGGGCAAGCCGCAATATCCGACTTCAGGGTTGCAGTGGGGTATTCTGCTCTGGCTGGGGGTGGGTGCCTCCGGTCTCGGCTACTTCCTCTGGAACAAGGGGGCGACGCTGGTCACCAGCGGGGTGCTGGCCATCATGAACAATGCGCTCATTCCGGCCGGCTTACTGGTCAATCTGCTGCTCTGGGGCAAGGATACCGACCTGACCCGACTGACCATCGGCGGCCTGCTGATGCTGGCCTCGCTCTGGGTCTGCCAGCGTGACAAACGCAGCCAGCCCTGACCGCACTCAGCCGACGACTGTGTTGTGCTCCCGTCTGGCCTGGCTGTGACAGCTGGCCAGCCGGGCCAGCAGATGATCGAGCTGCTCGCCAGCCTGACTCTGCACCAACCCGATGCTGACGGTGACCGGCCGCTGCGGCAGCAGGCTGGCATCGGCAATCTCGAGGCGCAGTCGCTCGGCAATCTCCAGCGCACTCATCCGTTCGGTCTGGGAGAGCATCAGGATAAAACCATCCTGATCCCAACGGGCGAAGGGATCTTCCCGCCGCAGCTCGTGGCGCACGATACGCGCCAACTTGGCCAGCATGGCGTCGCAAGCTGCTTCGCCAAACAGTTGCTGGATTTTGGCCATGTGATCGACCGAGAACTGCAGCAGGCTGAAAGTCCCGCTCTCGGTCGCCAGCCGCTCCTCCAGCAGTTGCTCGAAACGGCCACGACTCTCCAGACCGGTCAGCGGATCGGTGCCGTGCCGCTCTTCCACCAGCACCACTGCGGGATCGAGATGGCGCACCACGCCAAACAGATGACCCCGCTCGTCACGACGCATCCGCTCTTCCAGCCGGATGTAGTGGCCGTGGTGGTGAAGAATGCGGTATTCGAGGCGCAGACCACTGCTGCGGCCACTCTGACAGGCGAGCAGGGCATCTTCCAGCCGGGCAACATCGTCGGGGTGAACCCGATCCAGCCAGCCGAGATCATCCGGCCAGCTCTCTCCCAATCCCAGCAATCGCAGGCAGGAGGGATCACGCTGTAGTCCATGTTGGGCTGACCAAGTCCAGATCCCCGCCTCCAGCAGCGCCATGGCATCAGACAGCAGACCCGGATCAAGCCGGGCAGTCACATCGACCAAAGGTGTCTTGAGCATTTCCATGGGGCGCCTCGAAACAGGATCTGAATACCTGCTCAATAAGTAACATTGGCGTTCACGCCGAGCAACAGGGTCAGAGCGCTTTTCCCTGATACCCGTTCATCAAGGTCTGCCAGTTCTCCGGTACGAAGTGGAAACTGGTATGCAGTTGAGACTCTTTATTGAATGAACGAAGCAAGCGTTCCAGATTGGCCTTCTGCCATTCGCCGGGGGAACGGATCGCACCCTTGTCAAAATCGATCACCCACACCTTGCCCTCTTTATCGAGCAGCAGGTTGTGACTGTTGAGATCGGCGTGATAAACCCCGGCATCGTGCAGCTGACGCACCGTCTGACCTATCTTGTGCCACACCTCGGTCACCACCGGCCCCTGCTTGAGCAGCGCCACCATATCCTTGGCACCGCGAATTCGCTCGATCAGGATATCGGCGCGATAGAAGGGGCCCTGTTTGACCATACGGGCGCCAAACGGACGCGGCACCGGTAACCCCAGCTCACACAACTTGGCCAGCAGGGTGTATTCGGCCATGGCGCGGCTCGACTCGACCCCTTCGAACCAAAAGCGATCCCGCACCACCTTGCCCACCATGCCGCCGCGATAGTAGTGGCGCAGCACCAGATGGCGGGACTCATCCTTGACGAACCAGGTCACTCCCCGTCCGATGGCGGTTCCCACCACCTGACGGTTGTTCTGCCACCAGGCAGGATCGAATAACTGGGGAGATGGGTCGCGAAAGGCCCCTTCGGCATACCAGCAGATCTGGTTGTGTTCGGTCTGTACTCGCATCGTGGAGATCCCGCTCGGTGGGTCGTTGATCGCCCCTGTTTATGGGCGATGAGGCTGCGACTGTGGCATGCCCGCAACATGTGCCAGCCATGGCGGCTGCTATTCAGGTGGCAAAGCCCGGCTGACGATTGTGCGCAATTTTACAATCCAGAGGGGAGTTTGCATAATGCCATCCACCCTTTTTGCCAGCCGTGCGCCACAACATGCCGCTATTTCAAACGCCTCCCTCCTCCATCTGCATCCTGCGGCTCTCCGCCATCGGGGATTGCTGCCACGCACTGGCGCTGGTGCGCGTCATCCAGCGGGAGTGGCCACAGACCCGTATCACCTGGATCACCGGCAAAATCGAGGCAACCCTGTTTGCCGATCTGCCCGGGGTCGAGGTGATCCCCTTCGACAAGAGCAAGGGGTGGCGCGGCTATCGCGATCTCTGGCATACCCTCAAGGAGCGCAAATTCGATGCCCTGCTCCACCTGCAGGCGGCGATGCGGGCCAGCATCGCGACCCTCGGCATCAAGGCCAAGGTCAAACTCGGGTTTGATCGGGAGCGGGCCAACGACGGCCAGTGGCTGTTCACCAACCACAAGGTGCCATCCCCTGCCTCTCCCCACGTGCTGGACGGTTTCCTCGCCTTTGCCAAAGAGCTCGGCATCAAGGATCTGACCCCGGATTGGCAACTACCCATCAGCGCCGAACACCAAGCCTGGGCAAAGGAGAAAACTGGCGGCAAACCAACCCTGCTGATCTGCGCCGCCGCCAGCAAGGAGTTCAAAAACTGGACGGCTGCGGGTTATGCCGCACTGGCGGATCACGCTGCCAGCAAGGGTTTTCAGGTCTATCTCTGTGGCGGGCCGGCCAAACTGGAGCGGGATCTGGCTGCCGACATCCAGCGCTTAAGCCAGAGCAAGCCGGTCGATCTGGTGGGGCAAACCAACCTCAAGCAGTTATTGGCACTGATTGGTGAGGCGAGTCTGGTGCTGGCCCCCGATACCGGCCCCACCCATATGGCAACCCTGGTCGGCACACCGGTGATCGGCCTCTATGCCCACCACAATCCTGCGCGCACCGGCCCCTATCTGTGCCGCGACTACGTGGTCAGCGTCTATCAGGAGCTGGTCGAGCAGGAGACCGGCAAGCCGCTGGCCGAATTGAGCTGGCGCACCCGCCTCAAGGACCCGGAGGCCATGGCCAAGATCACCCATGAGCAGGTGATCGCCGCCTTCGAACGTCTCTGCGCAGATCGTCAGCTGCCGAACTGACAGGGTAACTCGGGAATTCCGAGCCATCAGGCAGGGATAACCTGATGGCCCCTGCCCTCAGCCAAAGGCACAATGCAGGCTGATGTGGGTTACGCTCCCGCAGCAAGCTACGAATACTTTGATCGGCTGGAATATGATTCCGGCCGTTTTTTTATTCGCCGCATTCTGGTAAAATTCGCCGCCTTTACATCCTCCTGACTCAAGAATTTTCCGCGTTTTGCGTTTGGCTGTCTCCCTTTCGGGCACAAGACGGCGGTCTCTGCTACAACCAAAACAGCGGTTTCGATTAAAGGTAATAACATGGCGCAACAAGGCACTCTCTATATCATCTCTTCTCCGAGCGGCGCAGGTAAATCCAGTCTGCTCAATGCCTTGCTGACCAACCACAATCAAGCTGGCAAAATGCAGCTGTCAGTTTCCCACACCACGCGCGCTACCCGCCCGGGCGAAGTGCACGGCGTCCACTACCACTTCGTCCAGGTGGAAGAGTTCAAGGCGCTGATCGAACGCGGTGATTTTCTGGAGTGGGCCGAAGTGTTCGGCAACTACTACGGCACTTCACGCGCCGCCATCGAAGCCTGTCTGGCCAAGGGGATCGACGTATTCCTCGACATCGACTGGCAGGGTGCCCGCCAGATCCGCGAGCAAATGCCGACCAAATCCATTTTCATCCTGCCCCCCAGCCGCGAAGAGCTGGAACGCCGCCTGATTGGGCGCGGTCAGGACAGCGCCGAAGTGATTGCCGGCCGGATGGCGAAAGCCATTGCCGAAATGGTGCACTACGACGAGTATGACTATGTCATTATCAATAAAGACTTCGAGCAGGCGCTGTTCCAGCTCAGGTCCATTATTGAGTGCCAACGGCTGGAGATGCGTCATCAACAGCAGGCACAACAAAACTTGCTGCAACAGTTACTGGCAGAATAAGCCAAAAACGAGTAAACTTTTGCGTCATTTTTAAACACCGCTTTTCTAAACACAGAAAGCCCACATAACTGGAGTCCTGCATGGCACGCGTTACTGTAGAAGATGCTGTAAAACAGGTTGGTAACCGTTTTGACCTGGTGCTGGTCGCCGCACGCCGCGCCCGTCAAATCGCGGTTCAAGGCAAAGATCCGCTGGTTGAAGAAGAGAACGACAAGCCGACCGTGATCGCCCTGCGTGAGATCGAACTGGGTCTGGTGAACAACCAGGTAATGGACACCCAGGACCGTTACGAACAGCAAGAGCAGGAAGCCGCCGAGCTGGCTGCCGTTGCTGCCATCGCCGAAGGCCGCGGTTAAGTAAGTCTTTTCCCATAGTCGGCACCCGCCTGGGTGTCGACTGTTCATCCCCATTTACAACCGCTCGAAAACCTCGCAAACTCAGGGCTATACCCTCAATTCCACGAATTGCCGTTTTACCACTGCGGGGACTGTCTTGTATTTATTTGAAAACCTTAAAGAAATAGCCAGTTCCTACCTGCCGCCCGAGCAGGTCGAGAAGCTCAAGCAAGCCTATGTGGTGGCCCGTGATGCTCACCAGGGCCAGATGCGTTCCAGTGGCGAGCCCTATATCACTCACCCTGTCGCCGTAGCCCGAATTTTGGGCGATATGCGCCTCGATCATGAAACCCTGATGGCCGCCGTGCTGCACGATGTCATCGAGGATACTCCGATCACCAAGGCCGATCTGGCCGAACAGTTTGGCGATGCGGTCGCCGAGCTGGTGGCCGGGGTCTCCAAGCTCGACAAGCTGAAGTTTCGCGATCGCAAAGAGGCGCAGGCCGAGAACTTCCGCAAGATGGTGATGGCGATGACCCAGGATATCCGGGTCATTCTGATCAAGCTGGCCGACCGCACCCACAATATGCGCACCTTGGGCTCGCTGCGGCCGGACAAGCGCCGCCGCATTGCCCGGGAAACCCTCGAAATCTTCGCCCCAATAGCCAACCGCCTCGGTATTCACACCATGAAGAACGAGCTGGAAGAGCTGGGCTTCGAGGCGCTCTATCCGATGCGATCGCGGGTATTGCGCGAATCGGTGCGCCGCGCCCGTGGCAATCGCCGCGAGATCATCGACTCCATCCAGAGCGAAATCAGCGGTCGCCTGAAAGAGGCGGGGATCGAACATCAGGTCAGTGGCCGCGAGAAGAATCTGTTCTCCATCTACAACAAGATGGAGAAAAAAGAGCTGCAATTTCATGAGGTAATGGATATCTACGCCTTTCGGGTCAAGGTGAAGGACATAGATACCTGTTACCGGGTGCTGGGGCAGATGCACAGCCTCTACAAACCGCGCCCCGGCCGCTTCAAGGATTACATCGCCATCCCAAAGACAAACGGCTACCAGTCGCTGCACACCTCGCTGGTGGGGCCGCACGGGGTGCCGGTGGAGGTGCAGATCCGCACCGAATTCATGGATCAGATGGCCGATAAGGGGGTTGCCGCCCATTGGGCCTACAAGCAGGATGGCGACAGCTCGGGCACCACCGCCCAGATCCGCGCCCAGCGCTGGATGCAGAGCCTGCTGGAATTGCAGCAGAGCGCTGGCAGCTCCTTTGAATTTATCGAAGGGGTCAAGACAGACCTGTTCCCCGATGAGATTTATGTCTTTACCCCGGAAGGGCGCATCATGGAACTGCCCGCTGGCGCTACGCCGGTGGACTTCGCCTACACGGTGCACACCGACATCGGCCACGCCTGTGTCGGTTCGCGGGTCGACCGCCACCCCTACCCGCTCAGCAGTCCGCTGCACTCGGGCCAGACGGTGGAGATCATCACGGCGCCGGGCGCCCGCCCCAACGCAGCCTGGCTCAACTTCGTGGTGACCACCAAGGCACGCTCCAAGATCCGCCAGTTCCTCAAGAACCTGCGCACCGAAGAGTCGGTAGTGCTGGGTCGCCGCCTGCTCAACCACGCGCTGGGCGCCAAGAACATCGAAGACATCCCCGAGCCACGCATAAAGCAGGTACTGGCTGATACCAAGCACGAGAACCTGCAGGGGCTGCTGGCCGATGTAGGCCTTGGCAACGCCATGAGCGTCATGGTGGCGCGCCGCATGCTGGGGGATGAACTGCCGCCGGAGGAGCAACCCAAATCCAGCAGCAAAAAGATGCCAATAAAGGGTGCTGACGGCATGCTGGTCACCTTCGCCAACTGCTGCCGCCCCATCCCGGGGGATGCCATCATCGCTCACATCAGCCCGGGCAAGGGTCTGGTGATCCACCAGGAAGCCTGTCGCAACATCAAGGGCTACAGCAAGGAGCCGGACAAGTACCTGCCGGTGCAGTGGGAAGTGGACAAGGAGCAGGAACAGGAGTTCCGCACAGGCATCAGCATCGAGATCGTCAACCATCAGGGTGCGCTGGCCGAGCTGGCCAACGTGATTGCCGCCACCGGCGCCAATATTCACGCCATCAGCACCGAAGAGAAGGATGGCCGGGTCTATCAGGTGAGCCTGCTCATCACCACCAAGAGCCGCATCCATCTGGCCAACATCATGCGCAAGATCCGCGTGATGCCAAACGTGCTCAAGGTGAGCCGACAGAAGAACTGAACACAGGCGGCGCAAGCCGCCTGCTGCTTTTATAGAGACAAGCCATGACCCCCGAACGCTTCAAGCGCATCACCGACATGCTGGCCCAGCGTCAGCTCGATTTGACCGTCTGCATGGAAGAGGTCCATAAACCTCACAATCTGGCCGCTATCGTGCGTACCGCCGATGCCATCGGCATCCACCGGGTACACGCCGTCTGGCCCAAAACCTGGATCCACAAGCGCAAGGGCACCGCCCGCGGCAGCCAGAACTGGGTAGATGTAAAACTGCACCCGGATATCGGAAGCGCGGTCGCCGAGCTTAAAGCCTCCGGCATGCAGATCCTGGCCACCCACCTCTCCGACAGCTCGGTCGATTTTCGCGCCATCGATTACACCAAACCAACCGCCATTCTGGTGGGTCAGGAGAAGCACGGCATCGGTGAAGAGGCGCTGGCGCTGGCCGACCACCATATCGTCATCCCCATGGTGGGCATGGTGCAGTCCCTCAACGTCTCGGTGGCTGCAGCCGCCATCCTCTACGAGGCGCAGCGCCAGCGCGAGCTGGCCGGCTGCTATCAACGCGGCTGCCCGCTCACGCTGGAGGAGCAGAACAGCATCCTGTTCGAGGGGGGTTATCCTATCTATGCCCAGCTCTGCAAAGAGAAAGAGATGCCCTACCCCCAGCTCGGCCCGGCCGGTGAAATTCTGGCGGACGAAGAGTGGTGGCAACGGATGCTGCTGACCCGCAAAGGGTGGGCGCAGCAGAGCGAACAGGACGATCCGCAGGAGGAGTGATGGATAACCCTTTTGGCAGCTGGCTGGAATCGCAAATCATCCGTGATCACCTGACCAACCCGAACATAGAGGCCGGCGACTACAGCTACTACTCCGGCTACTACCACGGTAAGCCGTTCGAGGATCACTGCGTCCGTTACCTGCTCGGCGATGGCTCGACCCGCGACACCTGGGAGAGCGGCCTCTGGGGCGAAGTGGACCGGCTGATCATCGGCAAGTTCTGCTCCATCGGCTCGGGCGCCACCTTCATGCTGGCGGGCAATCAGGGCCACCGGCTGGATTGGGTCTCCACCTTCCCGTTCAATCCCGACACCTTTGGCGAAGGGGCCCGCAGCGGCTTTCTGCGCAAGGGGGACACCCGGATTGGCAACGATGTCTGGATCGGCTCGGAAGCGATGATCATGCCCGGCATCACCATAGGTGATGGCGCCGTCATCGCCACCCGCGCCGTGGTGACCAAAGATGTGGCCCCTTACACCATAGTCGGCGGCAACCCGGCCCAGCCGATCCGCCGCCGTTTCAGCGATGAGCAGATCCTCATGCTGCAAGAGATGCAGTGGTGGGACTGGCCCCTGCCTCGCTTGCAAGCCTGCATGGCGCTGCTCTGCTCGGAGGATATCGCTGCCCTTTATCACCATTGGCAACAGGAGTGTGCCTGATGAAACCCCTCTCTCTTTCCCTGTTGGCCCTGACCCTGTTTTCTGCCGGAGCCCTTGCCGTGACCAATCCTTATGCGCTGACCAGCGAAGCCGATGTGCCCACCCTCTACCAGCAAACCCTGCCCGACTTCTGGCGCCAGCATGCGGTTGAAGGGGAGTTCAAGGGCAAGGATGGGGTGACCATCCGCTATGCCGCGCTACGGCAAGCCAAGGTCGATCGCGCCATCCTGATCGTCAATGGCCGGGTCGAGAGCTACCTCAAGTATCAGGAGCTGGCGTGGGATCTCTGGCGTCAAGGCTACAGCCTCTATCTCATCGACCATCGCGGTCAGGGGATGTCCGATCGGATGCTGGATGACCCGCAGAAGGGATATGTCGACCAGTTCGACGATTATGTGGTCGATCTGAAGCAATTTCACGACCAGATCATCATGGCGGACCAGCCTGCCAAGCTGTTCCTGCTGGCCCACTCCATGGGCGGCGCCATCTCGGCCCGCTATCTGGAACGCTGGCCCGATGATATCAAGGCGGCCGTGCTCTCCTCCCCCATGCTGGGCATCAATCTCGGCGGTCTGCCCAAGTGGCTGGCCAAGGGATTGGCGAGCACCATAGGCACGGTCGGCGGCTGGCTTGGCGAGCCTCCCTACGGCCCCGGTCAGGGCGCCTATCAGGATCACGGCTTTGCCGATAACGAGCTGACTCACAGCCAGCCCCGCTATCAAGCCTTCCGCCAAATCTACGAGCAGCACCCGCAGATCAAGCTGGGTGGCGCGACTGCCCACTGGATTTATCAGGGGATCACCGGTGCCGATGCCGCCATCGCCGATGCGGGCGCCATCAAAACCCCGCTGCTGGTGCTGCAAGCTGGCAACGACAGCGTGGTGGACAATGCCGCGCAGGAACGCTTCTGCACCATAGCCAAGTGCGAAGGGGGCAAACCGCTGCGCATCGAGGGGGCCTGGCACGAACTGTTTATCGAATCCGATGACAAACGCCAGCCCGCCCTGACCGCGATGGTCGACTTTTTCGCCCGCTTCTGAGCTGGCTATTTTTTGTAACCCTAAATAAATGGGGTGACAGTGCGGGCTAAGGTAAACTGCCCCTGTTTTCAATCGATGCCGAGGTAATGATGTTCAAGGTAGTTGTATCCGATCTCGATGGCACTCTGCTCAACAAGCAGCACCAGATCTCTCCCCGTACCCGGGATACCCTGCACCGCCTGGTAGAACAAGGTGTGAAATTCGTGGTCGCCACCGGCCGTCATCACGTTGACGTTCGCAGCTTCCGCGATGCGCTGGGGATGGACATCTACCTCATTACCTCCAATGGCGCCGTGGTCCATGACAAACAGGACCAGCTGATTTTCAACCAGCCGCTGCCGACCGAGATCGCCGCCGAACTGATTGCACTGGAGCGAGATCCCTCTATCCACCTCAATGTCTATCAGGGTGATGATTGGGTGGTGGAAGAGGAGCTGCCCTGGTTGCTGCAGTTCCACGACGAGTCAGGGTTCACCTACCGTCTGGTCGATGACCTGAAACAGGAACCGAAAGAGCAGATCAACAAGGTGTTCTACATCGGTGACCACGAGAAGCTGCTGAAGATTGAGGCGCACCTCAACCAGCGCTATGGCGATCAGCTCAATGTAACCTTCTCCCTGCCGGACTGTCTCGAAGTGATGCACGCCGGGGTGCATAAGGGCAATGCGGTGCGTGCCGTGCTGGAGCAGAACGGGTTCGATATGTCGGAGGCGATCGCCTTCGGCGATGGCATGAACGACTTCGAGATGCTGACCATGGTGGGACGCGGCATCGTGATGGGCAACGCCCATGACCGCCTGAAAATGGCGCTGCCGGAGTATGAGCAGACCCTCACCTCCGATGAAGATGGCGTCGCCGTCTATCTGGAGAAGCTGTTCGAGCTGGAGAGCGTCAGCGCAGCCTGATCCTCTTCAGCCCGCCATCCGATTCAGCAAAGCCTCACCATGTGAGGCTTTGTTTTTTCAGGGTTTCCAGCCAGGGATTGGGCCGCTGCCAGCTGAAGCTCTGGTTCGCTCCGCCGTAGCATTCAGCCAGCCGCAGCGGCGTGCCGGGGGTATGGCGTCGCCCGGCCACATCGAGGCAGCGAGAGACCTTGCTGTTGAAAAGCCTGTCTTTCTGCCACTCCCACTGCGCCTGACCGTCACAGGGTGCCAGCATCACTTCGCTGTCGTTTTTGGCTTGCAAACAGAGATCCTGCAGACGCAACTCACCCAGATCCCACTCGAACAGTTGATCGTCTTTTCCGCTGCAAGGTTGTGCCAACACCTTCTGTTGGGACACCGCAACGCAAAAATCACCGCTGGTCAGCAAGGGGGAAAGCACCCGGTCCTCCGACGGTATCGAAGCGATTGAGTCCATCATTTCATCGGTTGATGGCGGCTTGATGGTACATCCTCCCAGCAACAAGGCGACCAGCAGGGCGGGAGAGCAAGCAAGGGAAATTTTGTTATTCATGGAAAATGCCTGAAATGGGCCGATGACATCCGTTTGTCAGTGACTCGAGGCTGAAGCATAACCGAAAGGTGGGGCACTCTGCCCTGATAGAGTGTAAACAGACGTAACAGAGAAAGCGTGCAGGCGCAGTAAAGGCCGGAAAGCAAAAAACCTCGCCGAAGCGAGGTTTTTCTAAATGTGGTCGGTGATAAAGGATTCGAACCTTTGACCCTCTGGTCCCAAACCAGATGCGCTACCGGACTGCGCTAATCACCGAGGCTATTTCTTTCAAAATAGTTTACTTCAAAAAAACAAAGACGACCTGATGGTCATCCTCGTCATACAGCAAGTATGGTGCGAAGAGAGGGACTCGAACCCTCACACCCGGGGGGCACTAACACCTGAAGCTAGCGCGTCTACCAATTCCGCCACCTTCGCGTACCTGACAAGCTGTAAAATGGGGTGGCTGATGGGGCTCGAACCCACGACAACCGGAATCACAATCCGGGACTCTACCAACTGAGCTACAGCCACCACAGCTGTTTTCGTTCCACAACAACGCCCGTTTAACCGACGCACTTTTGATGGTGCGCCCGACAGGATTCGAACCTGTGACCTCTGCCTCCGGAGGGCAGCGCTCTATCCAGCTGAGCTACGGGCGCTACGCTGTCGAACGGGGCGCATTATTAATGATGGTTGCTGGTTTGTCTACACTTTTCTGTCACCGAAACACCGTTCGTTGTTTTTTCAAGCACATTGCGCACTTTTCTTCCACTATTCCCCTGCTGACAGCCAAAAAGGGGCAGATCGCAGTCGCAAATCGCCTTGCTGCCTTGACTTGATTTGATGCCCATCTAGAATGAATGAACGTTCATTCAATCGAAAGTCACACTGATGATTCTGGATAAAAAAGAGAGCATCTTCAACGCGGCCCATGAGGTGCTGGGTGAACGGGGTTTTCATGGTCTGTCGATTGCAGAAGTCGCCAAGAAGGCCAATGTTGCCACCGGCACCATCTATCGCTACTTCGGCGACAAGGATGATCTGATCCGGCAACTGCACCAGCACACTATCTTGCAGTGTGTGCCCATGGTCATGGCCGATGTAGCAATCGATAAAGTTTCATTTCAACAATTTCGCCAATTATGGCTCAATATTCATGCCATTTTTGTTAACGAACCCAACGCTATCCGGTGCAAATTGCAGTACGAGAGCTCTCCGCTAGGGGCAGAATTGGAGACCAATCCTGTCATTCTGGCCGCCTGGGAGCCTCTGGACCGATTTTTTGAACAGGGCGTTGAACAAGGATTGTTTATTGATTTACCGATACGGGCACTCCAGGTGTTGAGTCTGGACAGTGTCATGCATCTGGCCCTGCAGTGCAGGGTGCACAACATCACGCTGACCGAATCGCAGTTGGAAACCGCGATCCGGGCCAGCTGGAATGCCATTTTATCCCCCAATCTTTCCACCTCAGGAGCCTGTTCATGAAAAAGTGGATGGCCATTATGTTGCTGATAGCGATCGCCTTGTTTGGCAGCGTCATCGGCTTCAATTTGTTCAAACAGAAGATGATTGCCCAATATATGGCCAACCGGCCGGAACCCGAGTTCCCCGTCACCGCCATGGTGACCAAGGCGCAGGATTGGGTACCGACCATCGAAGCGATCGGCTTCATCGAGCCGAATCAGGGGGTGACCCTCTCCACCGAACTGGCCGGTACCATTGACGCCATCACCTTCGAGTCGGGCAAACCGGTCAAGGCTGACCAGCTGCTGCTCAGCCTGGACTCCACCGTGGAGCGGGCCAATCTGCGCGCCTCCCAGGCCAAGCTGCCGGCGGCAAAAGCCAAGTTCGATCGTTTCCAGAACCTCTACAAGACCAGCTCCATCTCCAAAGAGCAGCTGGATGAGGCGGAAGCGGCCTATCGCTCACTGGAAGCAGATATCGAGAGTCTGAAGGCGACCATTGCCCGTCGTGAAGTCCGTGCGCCCTTTAGCGGCGTGGTCGGCCTGCGCAATGTGTTCCTCGGTCAGTATCTGCAGCCGGGCACAGATATCGTGCGCCTGGAAGATACCAGCGTGATGCGCCTGCGCTTCACCGTGCCCCAGACCGATATCTCCAAAATCAAGCTGGGCCAGACCATCAAGATCAATGTGGATGCCTATCCGCAAACCCAGTTTGACGGTCATATCACCGCCATCGAGCCTGCGGTCAACTTCCAGAGCGGCCTGATCCAGGTACAGGCAGACATTCCGAACAACGACGGTCAGCTGCGTTCCGGTATGTTCGCCCGCGCCAGCATCATTCTGCCGACGGTGAAAGATCAGATCGTGATCCCGCAGACCGCTATCTCCTTCACCCTTTACGGTCAGAACGTCTACGTGCTCAAAGAGGGCGAAGAGACCGACAAAGAGGGTAACAAGGTGAAAGTGCTGCGAGCCAAGCAGGTTGTGGTCAAGGCCGGTGAGCGCCGTGGCAACGATGTGCATGTGCTCTCCGGCATCCAGGCCGGTGACCAGATCGTACTGTCGGGTCAGGTTCGCCTGAGCAACGACACCAAGGTGCATGTGGTCGAGAACGATGCCCTGGCCGTTCCGGCACAAACCCCGATGCTGTAAGCGCGGAGATCTGCGATGCGATTTACTGACATATTTATAAAACGGCCTGTGCTGGCGATCTCGCTCAGCTTCCTGATCGCCTTGCTGGGCTTTCAGGCCATCTTCAAGATGCAGGTACGGGAATACCCCGAGGTGACCAACACGGTGATCACCGTCAGCACTGGCTACTATGGCGCCAGTTCTGATCTGATCCAGGGGTTCATCACCCAGCCGCTGGAACAGGCGGTCGCGCAAGCCGACAACATCGACTTCATGACCTCCTCCAGCCAGCTGGGTAGCTCCACCATCACTGCATACATGAAGCTCAATACCGACCCCAACGCCGCGCTGTCCGATATACTGGCGAAGGTGAACTCGGTGCGCTCTCAGTTGCCGAAAGAGGCGGAAGACCCCTCGGTCACCTCCTCCACTGGTTCAACCACGGCGGTGCTCTACCTCGGCTTTACCAGCCCGGAGCTCAACTCCAGCCAGATCACCGACTATCTGGAGCGGGTTATCAAGCCACAGCTCTTTACTGTCGGCGGGGTCTCCAAGGTTGACCTCTACGGCGGTGTCGAGTTTGCCCTGCGGGTATGGCTGGATCCGGCCAAGATGGCGGCCTTCAACCTGACTGCCAGCGACGTGATGACGGTGCTCAACAGCAACAACTATCAGTCCGCGACAGGTCAGGCGACCGGTTACTTCACCCTGTTCAATGGCAATGCCGAGACCCAGGTCAAGGATGTCGACGAGCTGAAGCGACTGGTGGTGGCCACCCGCGACGGCAAGGTGATCCGTCTGGCGGACATCGCCAAGGTAACCCTCGAGAAGAGTCACGATGTCTATCGTGCCAGCGCCAATGGTCGCGAAGCCGTGGTCATGGCGGTCAACGCCGCCCCGACAGCCAACCCCATCAATATCGCCCGCGATGTGCTGGCACTGCTGCCGAGCCTTGAGCGCAATATGCCGAGCACCATGCGTCTCAACGTGATGTATGACTCCACCGTGGCGATCAACGAGTCCATCCACGAGGTTATCAAGACCATCCTGGAGGCAGCCGCCATCGTTCTAGTGGTCATCACCCTGTTCCTCGGCTCGTTCCGCGCGGTCATCATCCCGATCATCACCATTCCGCTCAGTCTTATCGGCGTGGTGATGATGATGGATATGTTCGGCTTCTCGATAAACCTGATGACCCTGCTGGCGATGGTGCTGGCGATCGGTCTGGTGGTGGATGACGCCATCGTGGTGCTGGAGAACGTCGACCGCCATATCAAAGAAGGTGAAGAGCCGTTCCGGGCAGCCATTATCGGTACCCGTGAAATTGCGGTGCCGGTCATCGCCATGACGGTTACCCTGGCTGCGGTATACGCGCCTATCGCCCTGATGGGGGGCATCACCGGCTCCCTGTTCAAGGAGTTTGCCCTGACCCTGGCTGGCGCCGTGTTCGTCTCGGGCATCATCGCCCTGACCCTGTCACCGATGATGTGTTCCAAGATGCTCAAAGCCAACGAGCAGCCGGGCAAATTCGAGAGCACGGTCCACCACCTGCTGGAACGGATGACCGATCGCTACGACAGCATGCTGCACGCCGTGATGAAAAAGCGCCCCGTCATCGTGGTGTTCGCCGTCATCGTGTTCGCCAGCCTGCCGTTGCTGTTCAAGTTCATCCCGAGCGAACTGGCACCGTCAGAGGACAAGGGGGTAATGGCCGTGCTGGGTACCGCACCGTCCAACGCCAACCTGGACTACATCGAAAACACCATGGCGGATGTGAACAAGATCCTGGACGAGCAGCCCGAGATCGCCTTCTCCCAGGTCTTCTCAGGGGTGTTCAACGCCAACCAGGCGTTCGGTATCGCCTCCATGGTGCCCTGGAGTCAGCGTGAAGCGAGCCAGAAAGAGGTGCTGGATCGGGTCGCCAATCTGGTGAAAGACATCCCGGGTATGGCCATCACCACCTTCCAGTTCCCGGAACTGCCGGGAGCATCGAGTGGTCTGCCGATCCAGTTCGTCATCACCACCCCGAACAGCTTCGAAAGCCTGTTCCTGGTGGCCGGTGAAATTCTGGCCGCGGCGCAGAGTAACGGTCAGTTCGTCTATTCGGATCTCGATCTGAACTACGACTCCGCCACCATGAAGATCCGCATCGACAAGGACAAGGCGGGTGCCTACGGCATCACCATGCAGGATATCGGTATCACCATGGGCACCATGATGGCGGACGGTTACGTCAACCGTATCGACCTGGATGGCCGCTCCTACGAGGTGATCCCGCAGGTCGAGCGCAAATACCGTCTCAATCCGGAGTCCATCAAGGGCTACTACGTGCGGGCCGCAGATGGCAAGTCGATCCCGCTCGGCAGCCTGATCACCATTGAAGTGGTTGGCGAGCCCCGCGCCCTGCCCCACTTCAACCAGCTGAACTCCGCCACTATCGGTGCCGTTCCGGCTCCGGGTGTGGCCATGGGTGATGCGATCAACTGGTTCCAGACCACCGCCGACGAGAAGCTGCCGCAAGGCTATCGTTACGACTTCATGGGTGAAGCCCGTCAGTTCGTCACCGAAGGCAATGCGCTCTATGCCACCTTCGCGCTGGCACTGGCGATCATCTTCCTGGTGCTGGCGATCCAGTTCGAGTCGGTGCGTGACCCCTTGGTAATCATGGTCTCTGTCCCGCTCGCCATCAGTGGAGCATTGATTGCCCTGGCATGGGGACTGGCGACCATGAACATCTACTCCCAGGTGGGCCTCATCACCCTGGTGGGTCTGATTACCAAGCACGGCATCCTGATCTGTGAAGTAGCGAAGGAAGAGCAGCTGCTGCGCGGCATGAACCGGATGGAAGCCGTGATGCAAGCCGCCAAGGTGCGTCTGCGTCCGATCCTGATGACCACCGCCGCCATGATTGCCGGTCTGATCCCGCTGCTCTACGCCGCAGGCGCCGGTGCAGCACAACGGTTCAGCATCGGTATCGTCATCGTGGCAGGCCTTGCCATCGGTACCCTGTTCACCTTGTTCGTACTGCCGGTGATCTACACCTATCTGGCTTCCGAGCACAAACCCTTGCCGGTATTCGATGAAACCATTCCGCCCAAGGCAAACGGCGGACACTGATCATCAATCACTTGCCAAGGCCCCGATACGGGGCCTTTTTTATGGTTCGCAGGAAAGACGACATAAGTCCATGAAGCAGTTAAACTAAAAAACACAACATCCAGACCGCAAGGACGCCATGTCAGGACTCATCTCCAAGACCGCCGAGGCCATAGGCCGCAACGGACTCTCATACCGCCTGCTCTCCTATATTCTGGTGTGTAGTACCGTATTGGCGATGATCATTACGGTGCTGCAACTCGCCTGGGATTACCGCAAGGATGTCGCCGTCATCGAAGACAGCATCGGCCAGATCGAAGCCTCCTTTTTGCAACCTATTGCCGCCAGCTTGTGGAACCTCGATGAGGAGCAGGTCAAAGTGCAGATCGAAGGGATCATGAACCTGCCCAACATGCAGTTTGTGATGGTCAAGGAGATGCTCGGCAACTCCGAAGTGCCACTGTTGACCCAGGGAGTGGAACGGGAAAGCTATGACATCTCCCAGGAGTTCAATCTCACCTATCAGGGGGAAATTGTCGGCAAGCTGTTTGTCGCCGCGTCGCTGGAGCAGATTTACCAGCGTCTGATTGAGAAGTCAGTGCTGATCATGGTCAGCCAGACCATCAAGACCCTGGTGGTCTCATTTTGTATCCTGATCATCATTTACTATCTGGTGGTCAGACACATCAACCGCATCGCCAACTACGCCCAGAAGTTCAACCTCGATCGGCTCGACATGGAGCTGGTGCTGGAGGGGCGTCCGCAACCACGCAAGAAACCCGACGAACTGGATACCCTGGTCTCCACCCTCAACCAGATGCGCACACGGCTACGTGACGAGCTGGTCGCTCGTCATCAGGCGGTGGAACAACTGCAACAGGAGCGGGATTTCTCCGCCACCCTGATCAACTCGGCCAACATGGTCATCTGCTGTATGGAGCCGGATCTCACCATCGCCAGCATCAATCCGGCAGCCATCCTGCTGACCGGTTATCACCAACAGGAGCTGCTCCAGCACAACTGGCTGGATCTCTTCGTCAGCCCGACCCAGCGGGAAGAGCTGAACGATATTCTGGCGGCGGAAGGTTCACTGGCGGACAAAGAGGTCATCATGCATGACCAGCAGGCCCACGAGCTGGTGCTGCAGTGGACCTTCGTACCCTTCTATGAAGGGCCGAACCTCAAGTATCAGATCGGCTTCGGCTACGACATCACCCAGCTGAAAAAGGTCGAGCGGGAGATAATCCAGCTCAACGAGCAGCTGGAAGGCAAGGTGGTGGAGCGTACCCGCAGCCTGAGCGAAGCCAACAACCAGCTGGGCAAGGCGTACGACGACCTGAAACAGGCCCAGCAAACCCTGGTGGAGTCGGAGAAGATGGCCTCCCTCGGCTCGCTGGTGGCCGGGGTGGCACACGAGATCAATACCCCAATCGGCATCAGTGTGACCGCCTCCTCCTACCTGCAGGAACGGGTTGCCGATTTCAAATCTCATATAGAGTCAAAACAGCTGTCGCGTTCCTATCTCAACGAGTTCACCGTCAACCTCGACGAGTCGATGCAGCTGCTGCAGAGCAACCTGCGGCGCGCCTCCGAGCTGATTGCCAGCTTCAAGCAGGTGGCGGTCGACCAGTCATCGGAAGCACGCTACAACTTCAGCCTCGCCGACAACCTCCATCAGGTGGTGGTCTCGCTTGGCCACAAACTGAAGAAGAGCCAGTGCGAAGTGGATATCCAGTGCGATCCCAAGCTGTCTATATTCTCCTTCCCGGGCAGTTTTACCCAGATCTACTCGAACCTGATCCTCAACTCCATCAACCACGGGTTCGACAACTGGGACAAACCGAAGAAGATCACCATCAAGGTGGAACAGCAGGGAGAGGAGCTGTTTATCGACTATTCGGACAATGGCCGCGGCATCCCGCCCGAAATCTTGCCGCGCATCTTCGATCCCTTCGTCACCTCCAAGCGGGGTCAGGGTGGCAGCGGTCTGGGCACCCACATCATCTACAACCTGGTGGTGCAACTGCTGAAAGGCCGTATCAGCTGTGCCAGCGAACCGGGCCAGGGCGCCCAGTTCCATATTCGCCTGCCGATCCAACATAACTGAGTGCTGGCTCTTGTGAGCCAGCCGCTTTATCCCCATCATGCTGTGATTGCATTCTTAATGAGCGGAGAACCTCGCAATGGCACAGCATTTTGACTATATCGCCATCGGCGGCGGCAGCGGCGGTATTGCTTCTGCCAACCGGGCTGCCATGTACGGTAAGAAAGTTGCCCTGATTGAAGCCAAAGAGTTGGGTGGAACCTGCGTCAACGTAGGCTGCGTACCGAAGAAGGCTATGTGGTATGCAGGCCAGATCGCCGATGCCCTGAAATATGGCGCCGACTACGGCTTTGACACCACCCTCAACCACTTCAACTGGGCCAAGCTGGTCGAGTCCCGCCAGGCCTACATAGGCCGCATTCACCAGTCCTATCAGAACGTGCTGGGCAAGAACCAGATCACCGTCATCAAGGGCTTCGCCCGCTTCGTCAATAGCAACACGATCGAGGTCAATGGCGAGCAGTACAGCGCCGATCACATCCTGATCGCTACCGGTGGCCGCCCGGAAATTCCGGCCATCCCAGGTGCCGAACTGGGTATCGACTCCGACGGCTTCTTCGAGCTGCAGAGCCAACCCAAGCGGGTTGCCGTAGTGGGTGCCGGCTATATCGCCGTCGAGATCGCCGGGGTGATGCAGGCACTGGGCTCCGAGACCCATCTGGTGGTGCGCAAGCACGCCCCGCTGCGCAATTTCGATCCCATGATCCACGAGACACTGGTGGAGATCATGGCGCAGGAAGGACCCAAGCTGCATACCCACGCCATTCCCAAAGCCGTGCTCAAGAACGCTGACAACAGCCTGACCCTGCAACTGGAAGATGGTCGCCACCTCACCGTTGACTGCCTGATCTGGGCCATCGGCCGGGTACCGGCTACCGACAACCTCAACCTGGCTGCCGCTGGCATCACGCTGGACGAGAAGGGCTTTATCCCGACCGACAAGTTCCAGAACACCGCCGTCGCCAACATCTATGCAGTGGGTGACAACACGGGGCGCATCCAACTCACCCCGGTGGCTGTCGCCGCGGGCCGTCGCCTCTCCGAACGGCTGTTCAACAACAAGCCGAACGAGCACCTCAACTACGATCTGGTGCCGACCGTGGTGTTCAGCCACCCGCCCATAGGTACCATTGGCATGACCGAACCGGAAGCCATCGCCGAATACGGCGAAGATCAGGTGAAGGTCTACCGCAGCCAGTTCACCGCCATGTACTCGGCACTGACCCAGCATCGCCAGCCCACCCGGATGAAGCTGGTCTGTGTCGGCCCGGAAGAGAAGGTAGTCGGTCTGCACGGCATCGGCTTTGCGATGGACGAGATCCTGCAAGGCTTCGGCGTCGCCATGAAGATGGGTGCCACCAAGGCAGACTTCGACAACTGTGTCGCCATCCACCCGACTAGCGCGGAAGAGTTTGTAACAATGCGATAAGCACGTTGCAGACTGACCTGCCACTATCAGGTCATCTTCTCCACCAGCGTTCAAACCCGGCTCAGGCCGGGTCTTTTGATCCCGCCTCGCCACCAGAACCCTCGCAAAAACCTCGTTCTTTACGCCGATTTTACGTCAGCCAAATCGGGCTTTATGGCGCCTTTACGCCCGTTTTACATACCCTTTCAGCGTCAATGAGACCTATGGGATCGACACGGATATGCATCGATCCCTGACGCTAATTACCTCAACGGAGTCGTTATGAATTGGCTATATCTGCTGCTGGTCCTCGCCCTCGCGGGCTATCTGCTGCGCGCCCTCGCGCGCACTCATGAGTGAGGAACCGGATATGTGGCAAGAGATCATCTATCCCGTCGCGTTCGTGCTGCTGGTGCTGCTGCCGGCGCCTCTGCTTGGCAACTACCTGTATCGGGTGTTTGAAGGCAAGAGTCGCTGGCTGGCCCCGCTTGAGCGCGCCACCCTGGCCTGCTGCGGCACGGACGGGCGCGAGCAGGACTGGAAGTCCTACGCCCTCAGCCTGCTGGCCTTCAACGGCGCAGGCTTCGGCCTGCTGTTCCTGATCCTGATGGCGCAGGGGCTGCTGCCCCTCAACCCGCAGCAGCTGCCCGGGCTGAACTGGCAACTCGCCTTCAACACCGCGGTCAGCTTCATGACCAACACCAACTGGCAGGCCTACTCCGGCGAAGCCAGCCTCTCCTACTTCAGCCAGATGGTGGGGCTCACCACCCAGAACTTCGTCTCCGCCGCCACCGGCGCTGCCGTCGCCATCGCCCTGTTTCGCGGCATCGCCCGCCAGCAGACCACCCACCTCGGCAACTTCTGGCAGGATCTGGTGCGTTTCTGTCTCTACGTGCTGCTGCCGATGGCGCTGATCCTGGCGCTGCTGCTGGTATGGCAGGGGGTGCCCCAGAGCCTGTCGGCCTATATGCCGTTCCACGCGCTGGAAGGCCAGGAGCAGCTGCTGCCGCTCGGCCCGGCCGCCTCCCAGATCGCCATCAAGCAGCTCGGCTCCAACGGCGGTGGCTTCTTCGGCATCAACTCGGCCCATCCGTTCGAGAACCCGACCGCCCTCTCCAACTGGCTGGAGATGGTCGCCCTGCTGACCCTGGCCGCCGCCATGGTCTGCACCCTGGGTCGCTACGTGAAGGATCTGGCTCACAGTCGCGCCATCCTCATCGCCATGACCATCATGCTGGTGCTGGGGCTCTGCCTCGCCATCGGTCAGGAGCTGAAACCGGATCCGGCCCTCGCCCACCTCACCAGCGAAGCCGGCAACTGGGAAGGCAAGGAGAGCCGCTTCGGCCCCGTGCTGTCCAGCATCTGGGAAGTGGCCACCACCGCCGCCTCCAACGGCTCGGTCAACGCCATGCACGACAGCTTCACCCCCCTCGCCGGCATGGTCGCCATGATCAACATGCTGCTGGGTGAAGTGGTGTTCGGCGGCGTCGGTGCCGGCATCTACGGCATGATGCTGTTCGTGCTGCTGACCGTGTTCCTGTGCGGCCTGATGGTGGGTCGCACCCCCACCTATCTGGGCAAACGGCTCGGCATCACCGAGATGAAATGGGTGGTCGCCAGCATGCTGGTGATGCCGGTCGGGGTATTGGTGATCGGCGGCATTACCCTGCTGATGCCGGACTCCGCCACCGTCATCGGACACGACGGCCCCCACGGCCTGTCCCGGCTGATCTATGCCTACGCCTCGGCCGCCGGCAACAACGGCTCCGCCTTCGCCGGCTTTGCCGCCGCCGACAGCTGGCAGTGCATCGCCATCGGGCTGGCCATGCTGCTCGGCCGCTTCGGCTACATCATTCCGGTGCTGGCCATCGCCGGCCAGCTGGCCCGCGCACCACGCCAGGAGACGAGCGAAGGGGACTTCCCCGTTAGCGGCCCGCTCTTCATCACCCTGCTGATCGTCACCGTGCTGCTGATGGGGGGTCTCTCCTTCCTGCCGGTACTGGCGCTGGGCCCGGTGGCGGAACACCTGAGCCTGCTGGGAGGTGCCTTCTGATGCTGCACACCCGACTGATCTGCGTGACCAACTATTCGATGCAGGGAGCTTTCCAATGAGCAAGTCCGCTTCAATGAGCACCGACACCGTTCAGGTGAAGGGCAAGAAACAGAAATCACAGATCCTGCAGGCCATGGTGGAAGCCCTCTATCGCTTCAACCCCAGGGCGCTGTTCGGCAGCCCCATCCTGTTCACCCTCTGGTTGGCGGCCGTGATGGCGACCCTGGAGTCGCTGCTGGGGCAACCGCTCTCCGGCGTCGCCCCTTCGCTGGCCTGGCAGCTGACTGCCTGGCTCTGGCTCACCCTCTGGTTTGCCAACTTCGCCGAAACCCTGGCCGAGGGGCGTGGCAAGGCGCGGGCCGACAGCCTGAAGGCCGGCATGAGCCAGCTCAAGGCACGTCGGGTCACCAGCCCGCAGGATGACAAGGGCGAGTGGGTACCGGCCACCAGCCTGCTCAAGGGCGATCTGGTGCTGGTGCGCAGCGGCGAGATGATCCCGGCCGACGGCGAAGTGGTCGCCGGCATCGCCTCGGTCAACGAGGCGGCCATCACCGGCGAATCCGCCCCCGTCATCCGCGAGTCGGGCACCGACCGCAGCGGCGTGACCGGCAACACCACCGTCGTCTCCGACCAGATCTGGGTACACATCAGCAACAACCCGGGCGAAAGCACGCTGGATCGCATGATTGCGCTGGTGGAAGGAGCCAAGCGGCAGAAGACCCCCAACGAGATGGCGCTGGACGCCCTGCTGGTGGGGCTGACCCTGATCTTCCTGCTGGTGGTGGCCACCCTGCCCTGGTTCCTCGACTACAACGGCACCCAGGTGCCCCGGCTCTATCTGCTGGCGCTGTTCATCACCCTGATCCCGACCACCATCGGCGGTCTGCTCTCCGCCATCGGCATCGCCGGCATGGACCGGCTGGTGAAGCTCAACGTGATCGCCAAGTCGGGCCGGGCGGTGGAAGCCGCCGGCGACGTGCGCACCCTGCTGCTGGACAAGACCGGCACCATCACTTTCGGCAACCGGATGGCGGACGAGCTGATCCCGGCCCCCGGCGTGGACCCCTCCCTGCTGGCCCAGGCCGCCATGCTGGCCTCGCTCGGTGACAACACGCCGGAAGGCAAATCCATCCTGACCCTGGCGGGCAAGAGCCACACCAAGCCGAGCCAGCTGGAGAGCGACATCCTCATCCCCTTCAGCGCCGAGACCCGGCTGAGCGGGCTGGATCGCAACGGCCATCACTATCGCAAGGGGGCGGTGGACGCGGTGCTGCGCTACCTCTCCCTCGATCGCAAGGCGGTGCCCGAGCTCATCCTCAAATCGGTGGACAACATCGCCCGCCAGGGCGGTACCCCGCTGCTGGTCTGCACCCACGAGAAGCTGCTGGGGGTAGTGTTCCTCAAGGACATCATCAAGCCGGGCATCAAGGCACGCTTCCAGATCCTGCGCCACATGGGGATCCGCACCGTGATGATCACCGGTGACAACCCGCTGACCGCCGCCGCCATCGCCGCCGAGGCTGGGGTGGACGACTTCATCGCCGAGGCGACGCCGGAGAAGAAGCTGGCCTACATCCGTCAGGAGCAGGCCGACGGCCGGCTGGTCGCCATGTGCGGGGACGGCGCCAACGACGCACCGGCGCTGGCCCAGGCCGACGTGGGGCTGGCCATGAACGAGGGGACCCAGGCCGCCAAGGAGGCGGGCAACCTGGTGGATCTCGACTCCAACCCCACCAAGCTGCTGGACGTGGTGCTGGTGGGCAAGCAGCTGCTGGTGACCCGTGGCGCCCTGACCACCTTCTCCATCGCCAACGACGTGGCCAAGTACTTCGCCATCCTGCCGGCCCTGTTCATCGCCGCCTATCCGCAGTTGGGGGGGCTGAACCTGATGCAGCTGGGCAGCCCCGAGAGCGCCATCCTGTCGGCCATCATCTTCAACGCCCTGATCATCGTCGCGCTGGTGCCGCTGGCCCTGCGCGGGGTCAGCCTGCAGGGCTCGGCCGCCAGCCTGCTGCGCCGCAACCTGCTGATCTACGGCGTCGGCGGCCTGATAGTGCCTTTCATAGGTATCAAGCTGATCGACCTGGTCATCACCGGCCTGGGGCTGGTGTAACGGCATCACCGGATGCGGGGCAGGCCCGCATCCACCCAACACATTTGGAGCAAACACATCATGATAGCAATCAGAACCCTGCTGACCCTGACCCTGCTGCTGGGGGTAGCGTATCCGCTGGCAGTCACCGGGCTGGCCCAGTTGCTCTTCCCCTGGCAGGCCAACGGCAGCCTGCTCACCAACGCCAAACAGCAGGTGGTCGGCAGCGCCCTGCTGGCACAGAAGTTCGAGCGGGCCGACTACTTCCACTCCCGCCCCTCCGCCAGCGACTTCGCCACCATAGGCGGAGGTGCCAGCAACCTGGGGATGAGCTCGCCGCTGCGGGCCGAGTTTGCCGCCGCGGCGGCCAGGGCGCAGCCGGAATCAAGGGTCCCCGCCCTGCTGACCCGCTCCGCCTCCGGCCTCGATCCCCATCTGCCGCTCGCTGCAGCGCTGGCTCAGGTAAAGCGGGTCGCCGGGCAACGGGGGCTGGATCCCGTTCAGCTGACAGAGCAGGTCAAGTCGGCGGCACAAGCTGGTATCCTTGGCCCGCAGGTGGTCAACATTCTCCAGTTGAACCTGCAACTCGATCATCAAAAGGGCGCCTGAGGGCGCTCCTTGTAGTTCGGGACAGGCTCCCTTTCGACACGGGGACAAGCATGAGCAATGAGGTCACGGCCGCGGTTCGGCCGATGCAACGGGAGCACGGGGATGCGTGATGAGGTGAGGGCGGACGCCCTGCTGGCGAGCCTGGAACAGGAGCACAGGGGCAAGCTGAAGGTGTTTCTCGGTGCCGCCCCCGGCGTCGGCAAGACCTACGCCATGCTGCAGGCGGTACGGGAGCAGGCCAGGGAGGGAGTCGACATCCTGATCGGGGTGGTGGAGACCCACGGCCGCCAGGAGACCCTGGCCCTGCTCGACAAGCTCTCCATCCAGCCGCGCAAGCTGCACCTGCACCGCCAGCAGCGGCTGGAGGAGATGGATCTAGACGGCCTGCTGGCCCACAAGCCCGCCATCGCCGTGGTGGACGAGCTGGCCCACAGCAACGCCCCCGGCAGCCGCCATGAGAAGCGCTGGCAGGATGTGGAGGAGCTGCTGGGTGCCGGCATCGACGTCTACACCACCCTCAACGTGCAGCACCTGGAGAGCCTCAACGATCTGGTGTGGCAACTGACCGGGGTCAGGGTCAAGGAGACACTGCCGGATCAGGTGCTGCTGGAGGCCGACAGCCTGGTGCTGATAGACCTCCCCCCCAAGGAGCTGCTCGGCCGCCTCAAGGAGGGCAAGGTCTATGTGTCCCACCAGGCCAAGGCCGCCCTGCAGTCCTTTTTCTCTCTCAACAACCTGACCGCCCTGCGCGAGTTGGCGATGCAGACCGCCGCCAGCCACGTGGAGGGGGATCTGCAATTGCAGTGGCAGGCCGCCGGCAAGACCACACTGCCGCTGCGGGGCAAGCTGATGGTCTGCCTCGGCGATCAGCACGGCGCCGCCTTGGTGCGCTACGGCCACCGCTTCGCCCAGCGCCGCCAGCTGCCCTGGCTGGTGGTACACATCGACAGCAAGGGGCAGCGCTCGGTCGAGCTAGAGCAGGCGCTGGCGCTCGCTTCCCAGCTGGGGGCCAAGGTGCTGACTCTCTCCAGTCCGGCGGTGGCCGACACCCTGCTGGAGACCGCCGAGCAGCAGCAGGTGTCGCAACTGCTGTTGGGCAAACCTCACAAGGCCCCCTGGCGTCGCTCGCTGGTGCAACACCTGCTCAAGCAGGCGCAGGGGCTCGAGATCACACTGGTGGATACCGAGAAGCGCAAGCCCAACCTGGGCTTGCAGCCGCTCCACCCCAAGGACATTCGCCAGAGCCTGCTGGCAGTGGCCATCATGGGGACCACCTCGGCCGCCGTCTGGGGCCTCTCCCACTGGCTGCCGCCCGCCTCCCTGCCCATGCTGTTCGTGCTGGGGGTGCTGGCCACCGCGCTCACCACCAGCCTGATGCCCGCCATCCTGGCTGCGGTGCTGGGCTTCGTCGGCCACAATCTGCTGTTCACCGCCCCCTACTTCTCTTTGAGCGTGGCCAGCCACAGCGATCTGCTCACCCTGTTCGTGCTGTTGATCGTCGGCATCACGGCCGGGCGGCTCGCCTCCCGTCAGCGGCAACAGCTGATCGGCCTGCGCGAAACCCAGCAGCTGGGCAACGCCCTGCTGTCGCTGAGCCAGGGGCTGGCCACCGCCAGCAGCCCGGAAGAGGTGCTCAGACAGGGTTCCCAGGCCATCTCGCTGGCACTGGGCCAGCCGGTGTTCGCCCTCGATCAGCACTACCAGCACAGGGCCGGTTCGACCCAGCACAAGCCGGGGCAGACCGACAAGGCGGCCATCGACTGGTGTCTGGCCCAGAAGCAGAGCGCCGGCGCCCACACCGCCACCCTCAACGCTGCCGAGGCCCAGTACCACCACCTCAGCGATGAACTGGTGCTGGGGATAGTGCTGGCCAATCCGCTCGCCTCCTCGGCCGAGCATCAGCTGCAGGCCCTGCTCACCGATATCCGCGCCGCGCTGGCCCGGATCGATCTCAACGAACGGCTGGCCGACAGCCAGCTGCAGGCGGAGACCGACCGAATGCGCGCCGCCCTGCTCTCCTCGGTCTCCCACGATCTGAAAACGCCGCTGGCCACCATCATGGGGGCCGGCAGCACCCTGCTGGAATATGGTGACCGGATCAGCAGCGAAGATCGCAGCGAGCTATTGCACTCGGTGCAGGACGAGGCGCGCCGCCTGCACAGCTATGTGCAGAACCTGCTGGACATGACCCGCATCGGCTCGCCGGATTTCCAGCTGAAACGGGACTGGGTCGACCTGGCGGATCTGGTGGAGAACGCCCGCCGCCGGCTCGACTCCTCCTGGCGCCAGCACAAGCTGCTGGTGCACTTCGATCAGCAGATCCCCCGCCTCTATGTGCACGGCGCCCTGATCGAGCAGGTGCTGGTCAACATTCTCGACAACGCCTCCCGCTATTCGCCGGCCGGCACCCCCATCGAGTTCAAGGTGATGCTGGCGGACCCCGATCTCATCCTCGACATCATCGACATCGGGGTCGGCATTGCCGAGTCGGATCGGGACAAGATCTTCAATCTGTTCTACACCCAGCCAGTTGGCGACTGCGGCAGCCGCGGCACCGGGCTTGGCCTCGCCATTTCCCGCGCTATGATAGAGGCCCACGGCGGCCGCATCTGGGCATTTTCTGGCCCCAACGGCAACGGTACCTGCATGCGCATCTCCCTGCCGCTGGCGCTCAACGCAGCCGCGGCCTGAACATTTTTACTCTATCCAGCTGGAGGCTGAATGGCTCACATACTGGTCATCGACGACGAGGCGGCCATCCGCCGTTTTTTGCGGATCAGCCTGATCGCCGAGGGGCATCAGGTGAGCGAGGCGGTCGGCGTCAACGAGGGGTTGGCGCAGTATCGCCACCTCAATCCCGATCTGGTGATCCTGGATCTGGGCCTGCCGGATGGGGATGGCATTCAGGTGTTGCAGGCCATTCGCGAGCACCATCAGCACCCAGTACTGGTGCTGTCGGCACGGGACTCTGAACAGGAGAAGGTACGCTTGCTGGATGCCGGGGCCAACGACTACATGAGCAAGCCGTTCGGCATCGGCGAGATGATGGCCCGCATCCGGGTGCTGCTGCGCCAGCGGGCCGGGGTCAGCAGCGGCGAGCAGCGCCACTTCCCCCAATGCGGGCTGACCCTGGACAGCAGCAGCCACAGAGTCACCCTGGGAGAGGAAGAGGTGCCCCTCTCCCGCAAGGAGTTCGCCCTGCTGCAGGCGCTGGTGTGCCACCCCGGCAAGCTGGTGCTACAGACCCAGCTGCTCAACGACATCTGGGGGCCGAGCCACAAGGAGGATACCCACTACCTGCGCATCGTCATCGCCAGCCTGCGCAAGAAGCTGGGAGATAACCCCCAGCAACCCACGCTGATCGAAACTGAATCCGGCATTGGCTACCGCTTTATCGGCAGCTGATGTTTCACGTGGAACGACACCAACCGCAGCAGAGGGCCAGCAGACCACAACCGCCAAGCAACAGACCGAGATCCTGCAAGCTGGCGGCAACCGCCAACCCCAGGCTGAGCAACAGGTAGTAACCGAGCCCGAACAGGGCACCGGCACTGCCTGCCACCTCCCGATAGGCCAGCAGCGCCTGGCTCAGCACATTGGGGATCGCCAGCCCGAACGCCACCACCACCCCCATCATGGGCAGCAGGAACCAGAGCGAAGTCTGACTGGCCCACACCAGCCAGCCGGACCCCAGCGCCAATGCGGCAGCGAGCCGGATCAGCGAGGCTGGCGACCAGCCATGCCCCAGCAGGCGCTTGTTGAGCAGGCTGCCCCCCAGGGTCGCCAGCGCCAGCACGATGCCGGAGTAACCGAACTCGCCCGCACTCAACCCCAGCCCGGCAAACAGAAAGGGAGCCAGGCTGTAGTAGCCAAACAGCATGGTGTTGAACAGCGCTACCAGTGCGGCGCTGCGCCACAAGGCTGCATCACGCACCATCCGTTGTGCCAGCGGCCAGAGTGCCACCCGCAGGGTGATGGCCGGCCTGGTTTCCGGCAGTTGCCAGCAAGTGACCAGCAACAATCCGGCAGCCAACACCAGCAGGGCGCTGAATACCCCAAGATAGCCGAACCCGCTCGCCAGCTGGCCGCCGCTCACCAGCCCCAGCACCGGACTGAGTGAGAGCGCGATACCCATCACTGAAAAGACCCGCGCCAGATCGCTGCCCTGATAGCTGTCGCGCAGCATGGTCTGGGTCACCACGGAGCCCACGGCGGCGCCGAAGGCCGCGATGACCCTGGCCAGCAACAGGGTTTCAAACTCAGTGGCCAGCAAAGCCAGCAGAGTGCCAGCGCCATAGGTCATCAGCCCCGCCAGCATCGCGGGACGCCGCCCGACCAGATCGCAAAGTCGGCCCCAGCAGACCACGCCCGCAGCAAACGCCAGAAAATAGACCGACAGCGTCTGCGATGCCTGCCCTTCGCTCACCCGAAACTGACTGGCGATATGGGTCAGCACCGGGCTGTAGATGGTCTCCACTATCTGCGGAAACATCATCAATCCGATCACCAGCCAGAGCGGTGGCAACTTGTTGTTCATGACAAACCTCCTTCACAAGAGGCCGTCATTCTAGAGTGATGCCGATTGTCCGATTACAATAAGCAGGACTATAAACATCAATAATCGGACACATGGCCTTTATTCTTCCCGATCACCCTTTTGACCCGGATCAGCACGATGGCAGCGCCATCGGGATCGCCTCCACTCTCGGCTGGCATGACTCCGGCCGTCATCAGCACAGGCGCCATCAGCTGCTGTTCGCCCAGGCCGGCTGCATGACCATAGAGCTGGACGATCAGGTCTGCCTGCTGCCGCCGACGCGAGCGGCCTGGTTGCCGGCAGGCCTGCCCCATCGGGTGCTGATGCGTGGGGTGGTGGCATATCGCTCCCTCTACTTCCAGCCGGAGCCCGGCTTGCCGACCGAGATGGCGGTGCTGGCGGTCAACCCGCTGCTGCGGGAGATCATCGAACGAATGGCGATCTGGCCGTGGGACAAGCCGGCTGCGGAGCAGCATTGCACGCTGGCGCTGTTGCAGGAGGAGCTGGCGCAAGCGCCACGGGAATCCTGGCAGTTGCCGCTGCCGTCAGACCCACGTCTGGCCGGCTGGCTGCAGGAAGTGAAGCGGGGCGACACCCTGCCCGATCGGCTCAACCGGCTGGCCGAACGGGTGGGTGCCAGTGACAAGACCATAGGTCGTATCTTCATGCGAGAGACCGGCATGAGCTACCAGGCCTGGCGCCAGCAGTGGCGACTGTTGCGCGCCATGGAGCTGCTGGCAGAAAGCGAGCCCATCAGCCGGATTGCTGCTGCGCTGGAGTTCTCCAGCGACAGCGCCTTTATCAGCTTCTTCAAGCAACATACGGGACAGACCCCCCTGCGCTATCTCAGCTCTCGGGGTGAGTCGCCACAGCCTGGCTCGCCTCCACCACCAGGGTATCCAGCGCCAGCGGTTTGAGGTTGTGCAGCGCATCCTGCACCACTGCATGGGATGCCTGTTGCAACTCGCTCTGCACATCCTGTTCCAGCTGGGCACTCTCCAGCTCGGGCCGCGGGTTTTCGTTGGCCATCACGTTCAGGCTCAGGACACTCACAATCAGGGTAGCGATCAGGCTTTTCATCTGGTTTGCTCCGGTATGGTTGAGATGACCAGATAGCTATTCCAATAGTTGTGCCAATCCTCACACAATTCATAACATGATGATTTTGTTTAAATTAACTATATCTCGATACCAAATTGAGTCGCAAAATGCATCCCGCTAGGTCATTTTTAAACCAACAGTTGGTGCTTTTAACCACGCTTGATTTTTGCACCATGTTCCACGTGGAACGTCCCATCTTTTTGATCGACACCCGCTTTTAAACTGAGCTATGGTGCTACATCCCCGTAACTCAAATCTGGATCTGTCACTGAATGGAATTTTCCTTGTTCGGCGAGAAATTCACTCGCCACGCCGGTATTACCCAACTCATGGATGACCTCAATCAGGGGCTGACCAATCCGGACTCCATCATGCTGGGTGGCGGCAATCCGGCCCCCATCCCCGCCATGCTGGAACGCTTTCAGGCCGAGGCCAAAAGCCTGCTCGACAACGGCGAGCTGGTCAAAGCGATGGCCAACTACGACGGCCCACAGGGCAAAGACAGGTTCACCAAAGCGCTGGCAGCCCTGCTCAGCAAGGAGCTGGGCTGGGATATCTCGGCCCGCAATATCGCCCTGACCAACGGCAGTCAGAATGCCTTCTTCTACCTGTTCAACCTGCTGGCCGGCGAATTTGCCGATGGCCGCAAGAAGAAGGTGCTGTTCCCGCTCGCCCCTGAATACATCGGCTATGCCGACTCGGCGCTGGCCGACGACTACTTCGTGGCCTACAAGCCCACCATCGAGAAGCTGCCCGATGGCCAGTTCAAATACCACGTGGATTTCGAGAGCCTGCAGGTAGGTGACGATATCGGGGTGATCTGCGTCTCCCGCCCGACCAACCCGACCGGCAACGTGCTGACCGACGAAGAGATCGAACACCTCGATCAGATCGCCCGTGACAAGGGAATTCCGCTGCTGATCGACAACGCCTACGGCGTCCCCTTCCCGGGCATCATCTTCAGCGAAGCCAAGCCGTTCTGGAACACCAATACCATCCTCTGCATGAGCCTCTCCAAGCTGGGCCTGCCAGGCACCCGTTGCGGCATCGTCATCGCCGACGAGAAGATCATTCAGGCCATCACCAACCTGAGCGGCATCATCAATCTGGCGCCGGGCAGTCTGGGGCCTGCCATCACCATCCCGATGATTGAGAGCGGCGAGATCATCACCCTCAGCGAACAGGTGGTGAAACCCTTCTATCAGCAAAAGGCAGAGCTGGCGGTGCAGCTGCTGCGCGAAGCGATCCCCGACCCGCGCTTCCACATTCATAAACCGGAAGGCGCCCTCTTCCTCTGGCTCTGGTTTGAAGGCTTGCCGATCCACTGTCAGGAGCTCTATGAGCGACTGAAGGCGAAGAACCTGCTGATCGTGCCGGGTCACTACTTCTTCCCCGGCATTGATGACCCCGAGTGGCGCCACAGCCAGGAGTGCATTCGCCTCAACTACTCCCAGAGCGAGGAGCTGGTGCGTCGCGGCATCGCCATTCTGGCGGACGAGATCAACACCCTCTATGCTGGTTAATCCAATCCAGCGATACAAAACAGAAAGGCCTGCAGATGCAGGCCTTTGTCATTTATCGCGATCCGGTTTGCTTAGCCGGGCAGCGCCAGCTGCTCGGGTTTACCGATGGGGATTGCGCGGGGCTTGAGCGCCTCCGGCAGTTCGCGGGCCAGATCGATGGTCAGCAGACCATGCTCCAGCTTGGCGCCCTGCACTTCCACGTGCTGGCTCAGCTTGAAGGCGAGCTCGAAGTCACGCTCGGCAATCCCCTGATGGAGGAACTGACGTTCACCGGCCGCGGCCCCTTTACGACCCTTCACCTTGAGGGTGCCGTTTTCGGTCTCCAGCTCCAGCTCTTCGCGCTCGAAGCCAGCCACGGCGACCGTAATGCGATAGCCATCCTGATCGCGCTTTTCAATGTTGTACGGGGGGTAAGCAGCGGTCTTCTGATCGAACAGACCTTCCAACTCACGGGCCATCCGCTCGAAGCCGACGGCATTGGAATAGAGATGAGAAAAATCGAGGTTACGCATAATCCTATCCTTCTAATAAGCAACAGGTTCAACTCTCCACAGGCCCGTCATCGGCACCCGGAAAATTTTAAAATTTCAGTGAATTCAGGCTATCAGCCGTTGATCTCTATCTTGCGCGGCTTCATCGCCTCGGGCACTTCACGCACCAGCTCAATGTGCAGCAAGCCGTTTTTCAGGTCGGCCCCTTTCACCCGCACATAGTCGGCCAGCTGGAAGCGGCGCTCGAAACCACGTTCGGCGATCCCCTGATAGAGATAGTTGCGCCCGGTATCGGCCTGCTTGTTGCCCTTCACCGTCAACAGATTTTCCTGGAAGCTCAGCTCCAGCTCTTCCTGGGTAAAGCCCGCCACCGCCATGCTGATGCGGTAGTCGTTGTCACCCAGTTGCTCGATGTTGTAGGGGGGATAACCGGCATTGCCATTGCTGGCCGCAGATTCAATGAGATTGGCCAGACGATCGAAACCGATGGCAGAACGATAGAGCGGAGAAAAATCGATAGAACGCATAGTATTACCCTCTTGTGAGCGATAACGGATTGTTTGCCCTCCTGATGGACGGGCGTCTGGTCGAAACCTCTGTTGAGCGTTCCGGCCTTGTTACCTATATAGGGGCTCACTTTTTCCTTTCAAGGGGATTTTTTCAAATTTTTTAAATGGCCGTGCCGACCTTTGGCACATCAACCTGTTGGCCCGATAGTGATGATAATCGACCCATGGGCCCCTGATGGCAATGCGCTCCGCACCCCATAATTGGTTGCATATCCACCAGCCAACATGGAGCCATCCCATGAAGATTACCCAAGTTCGCAACGCCACCCTGCTGCTCGACTATGCCGGCACCCGCTTTCTGATCGACCCCATGCTCTCGGCCAAGGGTGCCTTCCCCGGCTTTGAGGGCACCGCCAACAGCCAGCTGCGCAATCCGCTGGTCGAGCTGCCGCTGCCGATCGATGAGCTGGTCGATGTGGACGCCGTTATCGTCACCCATGACCATCCCGACCACTGGGATGATGCCGCCAGAGCGCTAATCCCCAAACATCTGCCGCTCTTGGTACAACATCAGAAAGATGCCGATGCCATTCGTGCCAGTGGCTTTGAGGATGTGCGCCTGCTGAGCGATCAGCCCGAGTTTGCTGGCATTCGCCTGCAACAAACCGGTGGCCAGCACGGCAGCGACCAGTTGATGGCGGTGCTGGGCGAGCGCATGGGAGAAGTGTGCGGTGTGGTCTTCTCCCACCCCGATGAACAGAGCCTCTATCTGGCCGGTGATACCATCTGGCATCCCTCGGTCAAACAAGCCCTGCAACAGCATCAACCCGAGGTCATCATCCTCAACTGTGGCGATGCACAGGTGCCCGGACTCGGTTCCATCATCATGGGCAAGGAGGATGTCGCCGCCGTTTATCAGGCCGCACCGCAAGCCACGCTGATCGCCAGCCATATGGAGGCGGTCAACCACGCCGTGCTGTCACGTCAGGAACTTCATACCTATCTGACCGAGCGAGGCATGATGGATCGGGTGCGGATACCGGCGGATGGCGAGGCTCTCTCGCTGTAACTGACTGGGCCATGCCGAACAGCGCGCACGGCCCTTCGGCTTTCACTGCCAAATGCTTATGATGAGAGGTCTGCGCGTAGAGAGGAGCCAACACCATGACCACCCCGATCGTTGCCGTGGTGACCTTCGATCACTTCAGCCCTTTTCACTGCGCCGTCCCCTGCCTCATCTTCGGCGATATTCTGCCGGGCCAGCCGCTGTTCGAGCTCAAGATCTGCTGCGGCGATGGCAACCGCCACGCACACTCGGCACAAGGCTTCACCATTCAGGCTCCCCATGGGCTGGAGGTGCTGGCCGAGGCGGAGGTCATCGTCATCCCCTTCTGGCACGACCCGGCAGCACGGCCACCCGCAGCGCTGCTCGATGCCCTGATTGCCGCCAGAGCCAGAGGTGCCCGGCTGGTCGGGCTCTGTCTTGGCACCTATGTGCTCGCCTACGCCGGCCTACTTAATGGTCGCAAAGCATCGACCCACTGGGAGTACGAACAGGATTTCTGCCGCCGCTTTCCCTGCGTGCAGCTCGATACCAACGCCCTCTATGTGGATGACGATGGGCTGGTCACCTCGGCAGGCACTGCCGCCGGGTTGGACTGCTGCCTCTATCTGGTACGCCAGTACCACGGCTCGGCCATCGCCAACAAGGTGGCGCGGCGGCTGGTGATCCCGCCCCACCGGGAAGGGGGTCAGGCCCAGTTTATCGAGCAGCCGGTGCCCGCCTCCACCCGCGATGTCCGGATGAACCAGTTGCTCGACCACCTGCGTGCCCATCTGGCCGAGCCTCACACCCTGGATTCTCTGGCAGCCCATACCCTGATGAGTCGGCGCACCTTTACCCGCCGTTTTCATCAGGCAACCGGCCTCTCGGTGGGTGAATGGCTGCTGGCGGAGCGGCTCAGGCGCAGTCAGGAGCTGCTGGAGGTAAGCGGCCATTCCATCGAGCGCATCGCCGAGCTGGTCGGCTTCAAGAGTGCCACCTCTCTGCGCAACCACTTCCGCGGCCGCTTTGCCATCTCCCCCAGCGAGTGGCGACGATCTTTTCGCGGCAACAATGTCTGATGACATCCTCTATACCCGCTCACTCCGCTATGGCAGGCTAACCAGAGATCCCGAGGAGTCATTCCATGTCCCGTTCCGAACGCCTGCTGACCCTGCTCCAGCTGCTGCGCGGCCACCGTTACGCCATCACTGGCGCGGAGCTGGCCAGCCAGCTTGGCATCTGCCTGCGCACCCTCTATCGGGATATCGCCACCCTGCAGGCACAAGGTGCCCATATCGAAGGCGAACCGGGGATCGGCTATGTGCTGCGTCCCGGCTTCATACTGCCGCCACTGATGTTCAGTGAAGAGGAGCTGGATGCGCTGGTGCTGGGGTCGCGCTGGGTAGTCGCCCACGGTGACGGAGCCTTGAGTGCATCGGCCAGCAGTGCGCTGGCCAAGATAGAAGCCGTGCTGCCCGCCGGCTATCGCCAGCAGCTCCAGAGCAATGCCCTGCTGATCGGCACCTCCCGCGACGACAGCCTCACCGATGAAGCCCCGCTGCGCAGCGCCATCCGCCAGCAACGCAAGGTGACCCTGATCTATCGCGATCTCAAGGATGAGGCCTCTGAGCGCACCGTCTGGCCCTTTGCCCTCGGCTACTTCGAACAGGTACGGGTACTGGTGGCCTGGTGCGAACTGCGTCAGGGCTTTCGCCACTTTCGGGTGGATCGCATCACCCGGATGCAACCGCAAGATTGCCGCTATCCAAAAAGCAGAGAGAGCCTGCTGAAGGAGTGGCGCGCCACCCAGCAGATCCCGCAGCCGAAATTCATTGCTGACAGAAACTGACAGCAGGTAGCGCCATGCTGACGGGGTCGGCGCTGATGCGCCATCTCATCAGCAAGGAGCATCACCATGTTAGTCCCCCAGTTCACCATCCTCTACGTTGCCAACCCGACCCGCAGCGCGCTCTTCTACCGCGAGTTGTTCGGTCGCCAGCCGGTGGAGGAGTCACCTACCTTTGTCATGTTCGTGTTCGAATCGGGCGCCAGACTGGCACTCTGGTCCAGTGCAACGGTCGAACCTGCCGTGACCCAAACGGCCGGAGCAATGGAGCTGGCCTTTGCCCTTCCCGATAATGCCGCCGTCGATCGCCTGTCTGCCGAGTGGCTGGCGCGTGGGCTCACCCTGATCCAGGCGCCGACCAAAATGGAGTTTGGCTACACCTGCATGGCCCTCGATCCAGACGGCCATCGTCTGCGCCTCTACTGCCCGGCACCTGAGCTTGGTTAATCGGGTTCAATGTTCCACGTGGAACGAGCAACGTCCTCCACAGAAAAACAAAAAGCCGCTCACAGGGAGCGGCTATTTTTATATCGAGCTGACAGCGTCGATTAGACGTCGAGGTTGGCTACGCGCAGGGCGTTGGTCTCGATAAAGTCGCGACGGGGCTCAACGGCATCACCCATCAGGGTGGAGAAGAGCTGGTCAGCACCGACGGCGTCATCGATAGTGACGCGCAGCATGCGACGGGCTTCCGGATCCATGGTGGTTTCCCACAGCTGGTCCGGGTTCATCTCACCCAGCCCTTTATAGCGCTGGATGTAGATGCCACGTTTGCCTTCGCCCATCAGCCACTCGACGGCTTCCACGAAGTTGGCGACCGGCTTGACCTTCTCGCCACGCTTGATGAAACCACCTTCCTCGATCAGGTTGGCGATCTCCTTGCCCAGCGAAACCAGCTGACGGTACTCACCGGACTGCAGGAAGTCGTAGCTGAGCGGATATTCGCGGTCGACACCGTGCTGACGAACCACGGCGTGCGGCACGTACAGGCTGCGCTCTTCGTCACGACGAACCTGGATCTGGTACTGGATACCGTGGTTGCTCTCGTTGAGCACGGCTTCCATACCCTGACACCAGGCCAGCAGATCGCTCTCGCTGTTCAGCAGCGCTTCGTTCAGCTCCGGCTGATAGATCAGCTGGGTCAGCACGGCTTCGGGCGCACGACGAGACATGCGGGTGATCAGGTGAGTCACCGAGCGATGCTGGTTGACCAGACGCTCCAGCGCCTCGCCACCGATGGCCGGAGCAGACTCGTTGACGTGCAGGGTAGCACCGTCCAGCGCCATGGCGGTCTGGTACTGCAGCAGCGCGTCTTCGTCTTTCAGATACTGCTCCTGCTTGCCCTTCTTCACCTTGTAGAGCGGCGGCTGGGCAATGTAGACATAGCCACGTTCGATGATTTCCGGCATCTGACGATAGAAGAAGGTCAGCAGCAGGGTTCGGATGTGCGCACCATCAACGTCCGCATCGGTCATGATGATGATGTTGTGATAACGCAGCTTGTCCGGGTTGTACTCGTCGCGACCGATACCGCAACCCAGTGCAGTGATCAGGGTGCCCACCTCTTGCGAGGAGATCATCTTGTCGAAACGGGCCTTCTCAACGTTCAGGATTTTACCCTTGAGCGGCAGGATGGCCTGGTTCTTACGGTTGCGACCCTGCTTGGCGGAACCGCCAGCAGAGTCCCCTTCCACTATGTAGAGTTCGGAGAGAGCCGGGTCTTTTTCCTGACAGTCAGCCAGCTTGCCGGGCAGACCGGCGATATCCAGCGCGCCTTTGCGGCGGGTCAGTTCGCGGGCTTTGCGGGCCGCTTCACGGGCACGGGCCGCATCGATGATCTTGTTGACCACGATCTTGGCATCGCCCGGGTTTTCCAGCAGGAAGTCCGCCAGCTTCTCACCCATCGCCTGCTCAACTGCGGTCTTCACTTCGGAAGAGACCAGCTTGTCCTTGGTCTGGGAGGAGAACTTGGGATCCGGCACCTTGACGGAGATAACGGCAATCAGACCCTCACGCACGTCGTCGCCACTGGCGGCAGACTTGGCCTTCTTGCTGTAGTCCTCTTTGTCCATATAGGAGTTCAGAGTACGGGTCAGCGCGGTACGGAAGCCAACGAGGTGAGTACCACCATCCCGCTGCGGGATGTTGTTGGTGAAGCAGTAGACCCCTTCCTGATAGGCGTCGTTCCACTGCATCGCCACTTCAACGCCGATACCATCCTGCTCGGTGGTGAAATGGAACACCTTCGGGTGGATCGGGGTCTTGTTCTGGTTCAGGTATTCAACAAACGCCTTGATGCCACCCTCGTAGCAGAAATGCGCCTCTCGGCCATCACGCTCGTCTTGCAGACGAATGGAGACACCGGAGTTGAGGAAGGAGAGCTCGCGCAGGCGCTTGGCCAGGATCTCGTAGTGGAACAGGGTATCGCTGAAAATGGCCGGGCTCGGCCAGAAGCGAACTTCGGTACCGGTGCCGGTGCTGTCGCCAATCTGCTTGAGCGGCGCCTGCGGCTCACCCAGATGATAGGTCTGCTCGTAGACGTGGCCGTTACGACGAATGGTCAGCAACAGCTTGTCAGAGAGGGCGTTAACTACCGAGACACCCACGCCATGCAGGCCGCCGGATACCTTGTAGGAGTTGTCATCAAACTTACCGCCGGCGTGCAGCACAGTCATGATGACCTCTGCGGCGGAGCGGCCCTCCTCCTCGTGCATGTCTACCGGGATACCCCGGCCATTGTCACGCACAGAGACAGAACCGTCGGAATGGATCTTAACCAGAATATCGGAGCAGTAGCCAGCGAGCGCCTCGTCAATGGAGTTATCGACGACCTCGAACACCATGTGGTGCAGACCCGAGCCATCATCCGTATCGCCGATATACATCCCCGGGCGCTTGCGGACCGCATCCAGGCCCTTCAGCACCTTGATATTCGAGGAGTCGTAAGTATTTTCACTCATAGCTTACTCTCTGCCTTCTCTAACGTTTCGGAGATTTTACCCTGTTCCACGTGGAACAACTTGCAGTCATTCGCATCCATCATGTCTGCGAGCTGACCGGTGTCGATGGCGGTGATAAACACCTGGGACGCACACTGCTTCAGCCTTGCGGCCAGCAAGCGGCGCTTGTCGACATCCAGTTCAGAGGCAAAATCGTCAATTAAAAAAATACAGCCACGGCTGCTATGTTGATTCAAATAGAGCCCTTGGGCCAGTCGCATGGCGCAGACCAGCAACTTCAGCTGACCCCGGGACAAAATATCCTGAGCGGGTACCCCGTTCGCCTTGAGGCGCACATCGGCTTTCTGTGGACCGACACCGGTATAGCCCAGCGCCCGATCCCGCTCAAACCCCGCCTCCAGCAGATCGCCGAGAGGGGTATCTTTCTCCCAGCCCCGGTAAAAGCCGAGACTGATATCGAATTCCGGCAGAAAATCCGCCGTCATCTCCTTGATCAGGGGCGTAATGGCCTGACAATAACTGGCGCGAAACTCGGCCAGCTCACCACCCAGCCGTACCAACTCCTGATCCCAGAACGCCAGCTGGCGGTACTGGGTACTCTGGCGCAGCAGCGCATTGCGCTGTTTCAGCAGCCGCCGCACTCGTCCCCACAGGGCAAAGAAGGTCGGCTCCTGATGGAAGACTCCCCAATCGAGCCAGGCGCGGCGAGCCTGAGGCCCGCCCGTCAGCAGGTTGAAGCCATCGGGATGGATCAACTGCACCGGCAACAGCTCCGCCAAATCGGCCAGCCGCTGGGCCTGCGCCCCGGCAATCTTGAGCTGGGTCTCGCCACTCTTGTCTTTGGCAAGACCGATCGGTACCTGACGCCCCTCCAGCTCGCACTGGGCAAACAGGGTAAAGGCCCTCTCCCCCTGGCGGATGACCCGCCCGGTCAAATGAGTGCGAAAGGAGCGCCCCAGACCAAGGTAGTGAATGGCTTCCAGCACGCTGGTCTTGCCGCTGCCATTGCACCCGACCAGAATGTTGAGGCCGGGCGACAGCTTGAGACTGGCTTGCTGGATATTGCGAAAGTCGCTGAGCTGGAGTTTGACCAGGGACACGACTAGATCCGCATCGGCATCACCACGTACTGAGCATCCTGATGTTCAAAATCCTCAATAATGGCACTGCTGATGGAATCGCTCAGGCTAATCCGAATTTGGTCACATTTTAACGTATTCAGCACGTCGAGCACATAAGAGACGTTAAAGCCGATCTCCATCTCGCCAGCGGCATATTGTACGTCAAGCAGCTCTTCGGCTTCTTCCTGTTCCGGGTTGTTGGCGGTGATGCGCAGCAGGTTTTCCTGCAGATTGAGACGCACCCCACGGAATTTCTCGTTGGAAAGGATGGCGGCGCGGGCAAACGCCTGACGCAGATCCTCACGGCCGGCGATCAAGGCCTTGTCGCTGTTGCGCGGAATGACGCGGCGCCAGTCCGGGAAGCGGCCATCCACCAGCTTGGAGGTGAAGATGAAGCCGTCCAGCGCAGCACGCAGGTTGCTGCGACCGATCTGCAGACGTACCGGCTTATCTTCTGCTTCCAGCAGACGCACCAGCTCCAGTACCCCTTTGCGCGGCAGGATAACCTGATGATCGGGCAGCGATTCCCCGACCACCTCGCGGCGGCAGGTGGCCAGACGGTGACCATCGGTCGCCACGGTACGCAGACCGTGACCTTCACTCTCGAACAGCATGCCGTTCAGGTAGTAACGCACGTCCTGGCTGGCCATGGAGAACTGGGTCGCATCGATCAGCTTCTTCAGCTCCAGCTGGCTGATATCGAACTCGAGCACCGATTCCCAATCCTCGATGTTCGGATACTCAGTCGCCGGCAGGGTCGAGAGGTTGAAGCGGGAGCGACCGGACCGGATGATCAGGCGCTCGCCTTCGGTATTGAGACGGATCTCGGCGCCTTCCGGCAGACCACGGCAGATATCCAGCAGCTTGCGCGCCGGTACTGTGGTGCGGCCATCTTCGCTGACCCCATTCAGATAGACCTGACCGATCATCTCTACTTCGAGATCGGTACCGGTCAGTGACAGCAGACCGTTGCTGACATCAAGCAGCACGTTGCCGAGGATCGGCAGGGTCGGTCGGCCGCCGAGGGCGCCGGACACCAGTTGCAGAGGACGTAACAGGGCCTCACGGCTAATTTCGAGCTGCATCTGTGCTCTCCGTTGTGATTAGGAGGAAAAGATTCGGATCAGGTTGGAATATTCGCGCTGCATCTGTCCACTCGATTCCGTTATCAGGAAGAAAGGGTACGGATCAGGTTGGAATAGTCCTCCTTGATGTCGTGACTCTCCTCCTTCAGCTGCTCGATCTTGCGGCAGGCATGAAGAACGGTAGTGTGGTCACGGCCACCAAAGGCATCACCTATCTCCGGCAAACTGTGGTTGGTCAGCTCCTTGGCCAGTGCCATCGCCAGCTGGCGCGGGCGGGCCACGGAGCGGGAACGGCGCTTGGAGAGCAGATCCGCAAGCTTGATCTTGTAGTACTCCGCCACCGTCTTCTGGATATTGTCGATGGTGACCAGCTTCTCCTGCAACGCCAGCAGATCGCGCAGCGCTTCGCGTACAAAGTCGATGTTGATGGCGCGACCGGTAAAGTTGGCGTTGGCGATTACCCGGTTGAGAGCCCCTTCCAGTTCACGGACGTTGGAACGCAGCCGTTTGGCAATGAAGAAGGCCACTTCGTCCGGCAGGTGGATCTGGTTCTCGTCCGCCTTGCGCATCAGGATGGCGACGCGAGTCTCCAGCTCAGGCGGCTCGATCGCCACGGTCAGTCCCCAGCCGAAGCGGGACTTGAGGCGATCCTCGACACCGTTGATCTCTTTCGGATAGCGATCAGAGGTGAGGATGATCTGCTGGTTGCCTTCGAGCAAAGCGTTGAAGGTATGGAAGAACTCCTCCTGGGAGCGCTCCTTGTTGGCGAAGAACTGGATGTCATCGATGAGCAGGGCATCGACGCTGCGGTAGTAACGCTTGAACTCTTCAATGGCGTTGTTTTGCAGCGCTTTCACCATGTCCTGCACGAACCGCTCGGAGTGCATATAGATGACTTTCGCATCTTTTTTGCTCTCCTTGATGGCATTGCCAACGGCGTGCAGCAGGTGGGTTTTACCCAAACCGGTACCGCCATAGAGGAACAGCGGGTTGTAAGCGCCACCCGGATTGTCCGCCACCTGACGGGCCGCCGCACGAGCCAACTGGTTGGACTTACCCTCGACGAAATTCTCGAAGGTATAGTTCACGTTGGTGTTGCTCTTGTGATTCGGCTCGGGCTTGGTTTCAGGCTTGCTTTCCCAGCTCTTCTGCAAGTTATTCACAGGCGCAGCACCCTGCGCCGGCGCTCTGCTTGCAGCGACGGTAACGGGGTGAGGACGATTGCCAATATCAAAACGCAGGGCGGGGCCATCGACCCCGCAAAGTTCGTTAATGATGCCGTTCACCCGGATGAGGTACTTGTCTCGTACCCAGTCCAGAACGAAGCGATTCGGTGCATACAGGGTCAGAGTATTGTCACTCAACTCCGCTTGAAGCGGCCGGATCCACATGCTGAATTCTGCCGAGGGCAACTCATCTTGCAGCCGGTTAAGGCACTGCTGCCATAGCGAAGCAGTCACTCTAAACTCCTGTCGATTGATTAACTAAAGACCGGCTATTCTACGTTTTTAGCCGCCGGATCTCCAGCCGTGACCCCGCGGATCCAGCAAATAAGATCCTTGACTTTCAAGGATCCAGCGCCTCCGGATCATCTTTCATCCCCAAAGTTACCCACAGCTTGATCCACTGCTGCAACTGGCGGATCTCGTGCTGCACTCCTGTTATTTCATATAACCAAATGTCATTTATTTTTTAAATTTTATTCCAATAACATCAGGGCCAAAGCAGTTATTACAACTACAAATACAAGACATTTAGAGAGAGAAACCCCATGAAAACTTCCATCAAGCTTATTTCCGGCGCAGCCATCCTGTTGGCAACCCTGTCTGGTCAGGCCATCGCCCAGGAGACCATCAAGGTCGGCATGTCCGGCAAGTACTTCCCGTTCACTTTCGTCAAGCAGGACAAGCTGCAGGGCTTTGAAGTGGATATGTGGAACCAGATCGGCGAGCGCACCGGCTACAAGGTCGAGTTCGTTACCGCCAGCTTCTCCGGCCTGTTCGGCATGCTGGAAACCGGCCGTGTCGATACCATCTCCAACCAGATCACCATCACCGACGAGCGCAAGGCCAAGTACGACTTCTCCCAGCCTTACGTCTATGACGGCGCCCAGATCGTGGTACGCAAGGGCAACAGCACCATCCACGGTATCAAGGATCTGGAAGGCAAGAAGGTGGCCGTGAACCTGGGTTCCAACTTTGAAGAGCTGCTGCGCAAGAACGACCCGAACAAGAAGATCGACATCCGCACCTATGACTCCGCCTTCGAGCAGGATGTCGCCCTGGGTCGCATCGATGCCTTCGTGATGGACCGCGTCTCCACCGCCCAGCTGATCAAGGAGTCCAAGCTGCCGCTGCAACAGGCAGGCGCACCGTTCGAGACTATCGAGAACGCCCTGCCCTTCCTGAAGACCCCGGAGAAACAGGCGCTGCTGAAGAAGGTCGACGAGGCCCTGACTGCCATGCGCAAGGATGGCTCCCTGCGTCAGATCTCCGAGAAATGGTTCGCTTCCGACATCACCGACAAATAAATGATGGAATTTGACCTCGAATACACGCTGGGGCTGTTTCCCATCCTGCTCAAATACCTGGGCACCACGATGGAAATGGCCCTGTGGGGATTCGTGCTGGCACTCGTACTCTCACTGGCCCTGGCGATAGTACGGGTGTTTCGCGTCCCTGCGATTCACTGGCTGGCGATGCTCTATATCTCGTTCTTTCGGGGTACACCGCTACTCGTTCAGCTGTTCCTGCTCTACTACGGACTGCCGCAGCTGTTCCCAATCTTCGTGGGGATGGATGCCTTTACTGCCGCCATCGTCGGTCTGACCCTGCACTTCGCCGCCTATATGGCCGAGTCGATCCGCGCAGCCATCCTCGGCATTCACAAAAGCCAGATGGAAGCGGCGCTCAGTATCGGCATGAGCCGTTATCAGGCGATGCAGCGGATCATCCTGCCGCAGGCGGCCCGTATCGCCACTCCGTCGCTGATGAACTACTTCATCGACATGATCAAAAGCACCTCGCTGGCCTTCACCCTGGGAGTGGCCGAGATCATGGGCAAAGCGCAGATGGAAGCCTCCTCCTCCTTCAAGTTCTTCGAGAGCTTTATGGCGGTGGCGCTGATCTACTGGGTGGTGGTGATCTTCTTTACCCGCTTGCAGCATCTGCTGGAAGTCCGTCTCAACCGTGCCTATTAAAGGAGGGCGTTCATGATCAAGCTAACCGGCCTCTCCAAGGCATATCACGGCAATCAGGTGCTCAACGGCATCGATCTGGAGGTCAAAAAGGGGGAAATTGTCGTCATCATCGGCCCCTCCGGCACCGGCAAGTCGACCCTGTTGCGCTGCCTGAACCTGCTGGAGATCCCGGATGCGGGCACCCTTGCCATCGACGATCTCGAGCTGAATCTGGCCAAGGCCAGCGAACAGCAGGCGATCGAGCTGCGCAAACGGGCCTCCTTCGTGTTCCAGAACTACGCCCTGTTTGCCAACAAGACGGCGCTCGACAACATCGCCGAAGGGCTGATCACCGTCTGGAAGCAGCCAAAAGCGGAGGCCCGTGCCACAGCGCTCGGCATCCTCAAGGACATTGGCCTCGCCGACAAGCAGGATGCCTATCCGGCCTCCCTCTCCGGCGGCCAGCAGCAGCGGGTCGGCATTGGTCGCGCCATGGCGGCACACTCCAAGGTGATCCTGTTTGACGAGCCCACCTCGGCCCTCGATCCCGAGTGGGTCGACGAGGTTTTGGGACTGATGAAAGAGTTGGCCCGCCAGCACCAGACCATGGTGGTGGTGACTCATGAGATTGAATTTGCTCGTGATGTTGCCGATCGGGTGATCTTCATGGAAGGGGGGCGGATCGTCGAGCAGGGCCCGCCGGATCAGATATTGGTCGATCCCAAGGATCCCCGTACCCGGGAGTTCTTGCGGAAAGTCCTTAAATAGCTCTCTCTTTGGCGGCCTGGCCGCCTTTTTTATTGAGGGATCCCTTGTTTAACCCCGGGTTGCCAGTATAATCCGGAGCCCTTGATCCTCTGGATCCTCACGCTCGGCAGCGGCCTTTTCAAGACCACGGCAGGATGAGAGGGAACGGCGGATTGACTAAAAGCCGAACTCTGTTTAGAATTCGGCCTCTTTTGCTAGTCGTCACACGCTATAGCTGGCGCGTCGGCTAAGTGTGACAATCAAAACTGTACAGAATACGGAATCGAATCATGAAACGTACTTTTCAACCGTCCAACCTGAAGCGCAAGCGCTCTCACGGTTTCCGCGCCCGCATGGCAACTGCCAACGGTCGTAAAGTTCTGGCCGCTCGTCGTGCCAAGGGTCGTGCCCGCCTGGTAGTCTAATGCCTACCCAGCACACCTTCTCTCGGGAGTTACGTCTGTTAACTCCCGAACACTTCAAACGCGTTTTCGCCGAGCCTGTCCGGGCCGCCTCTCCGCAGATTACCCTTCTCGCTTCTCCCAATTCGCTCGAACACCCTCGTCTTGGTCTCGCTGTGCCCAAAAAAGCACTCAAGCGTGCCGTTTGGCGTAATCGTGTCAAACGGGTGGTTCGGGAAAGTTTCCGCCTCAAACAACATCAGCTGCCCGCTATCGACATAGTGGTGATCGCCAAGGCCGGTGTGAAAGAGATGGATAACGAGGAACTGTTCAAGTTACTGGAAAAGCTATGGCGCACCCTGTCACGCCGTTGCAATGGGTAGCTATCAAACTGATACGCCTGTATCAGCTAATCATTAGCCCTCTGCTCGGGCCGCGCTGCCGTTTTACCCCAACTTGTTCCCAATTTGCGATAGAAGCCATCCGACTTCACGGTTTCATAAAAGGCGTTTGGTTAGCCAGCAAACGTCTATTAAAATGCCATCCCTTATCCGAGGGTGGTTATGACCCGGTTCCGCAACCAAAGCGAAGAAACTGAAAACTATGGAATCACAACGCAATCTACTCCTGATCGGTTTGCTGTTCGTGAGCTTTCTGCTCTGGCAACAGTGGGAGTCCGACAAGGCTCCGAAGCCGGCCCCGACTACCGTGGCCCAAACCGAACATTTCGTACCTGAAGCCGGTCAGACCGGTGATATTCCTCAGGTTTCCGAGCAAGCCAACGCGACTGCAGCACGCAAGCTGATCACCGTCTCCTCTGACGTGCTCAAGCTGACCCTGGACACCCAGGGTGGCGACATCGTGTCTGCCGAACTGCTGTCTCACAAACTGGAAGAGGGCAAGGACCAACCGTTCGTGCTGCTGACCAGCAAGCCTGAGCACCTCTATATCGCCCAGAGCGGTCTGGTGGGTCGCAACGGTCCGGACAGTCAGGCCGAAGGTCGTCCTACCTATGAAGCCGCCCAGACCAGCTATCAGCTGGCCGATGGTCAGGATCAAGTCGTCGTTCCGATGACCTGGACCGACAGCAAGGGCGTTGTCTTCACCAAGGAGTTCATCCTCAAGCGTGGCGACTATGCCGTTGGCGTTGATTACAAGATCGACAACAAATCTGCCGAGCCGGTTCAGGTGCAGTTCTATGGTCAGCTGAAGCAGACCGTAGCCACACCGAAGGATCAGGAAGGTCATGCCATGGTAGCCAGCGCTTACCGTGGTGGTGCCTTCTCCACTGAAGATACCCGCTACAAGAAGTACACCTTCGACGAGATGAAGGATGCCGACCTGAACAAGACCACCAAAGGTGGTTGGGTCGCCATGCTGCAACACTACTTCGTCTCTGCCTGGGCACCAAATGCCGACGATACCAACAGCTTCTACAGCCGTATGATCCCGGGCAAAGGCCAGGCCATCATCGGTTACAAGGCGCCGCTGGTTGACGTGGCTGCCGGCCAACAGGCTGAAGTGACCAGCAAGCTGTGGGTTGGTCCCAAGCTGCAAGACCAGATGGCCAAGGTGGCTAACCACCTCGACCTGACCGTCGACTACGGCTGGCTGTGGTTCATCGCCCAACCGCTGCACTGGCTGCTGACCGTGTTCCACGGTTTCGTCCAGAACTGGGGCCTGGCCATCATCATGCTGACCCTGCTGGTGCGCGGCATCATGTTCCCGCTGACCAAGGCCCAGTACACCTCCATGGCCAAAATGCGCATGCTGCAACCCAAGATTGCGGCCCTGCGTGAGCGCTTCGGCGATGACCGCCAGAAGATGTCTCAGGGCATGATGGAGCTGTACAAGAAGGAGAAGGTCAACCCGCTGGGTGGCTGCCTGCCGATCCTGGTTCAGATGCCGATCTTCATCGCCCTCTACTGGGCACTGATGGAGTCCGTTGAACTGCGTCACGCGCCGTTTGCCCTGTGGATCACTGACTTGTCAGTGAAGGACCCCTTCTTCGTGCTGCCAATCCTCATGGGTGCCTCCATGTGGTATCTGCAGAAGATGAGCCCTACCACCGTAACCGACCCGATGCAGCAGAAAGTGATGCAGTTCATGCCGATCATCTTCACTTTCATGTTCCTCTGGTTCCCGGCTGGCCTGACTCTCTACTGGCTGGTGAGCAACGTCATCTCCATCATCCAGCAGACCATCATCTATCGTCAGCTGGAGAAGAAAGGACTGCATTCACGCAGCTAATCTTCCCGTGATGACAAAAGAGGCGGCCTTCGGGCCGCCTTTTTTATTACAATGTCCCCACTACGTTTTCCTATCAGCGAACAAACGAGCCAAGCAAGATGACAACAGATACGATCGTGGCCCAGGCCACCGCGCCAGGCCGTGGTGGCGTCGGCATAGTCCGGGTCTCCGGCCCCGCCGCCGAACAGGTCGCCGGGATAGTGCTCGGCAAGCTCCCGCGGGTGCGCTACGCCGAATATCTGCCGTTCAAGGATGAGCAAGGCCAGGTACTGGATCAGGGCATCGCCCTGCTGTTCAAAGCCCCCAACAGCTTCACCGGCGAGGATGTGCTGGAGCTGCAGGGCCACGGCGGCCCCGTCATCATGGACATGCTGATCCGCCGCATTCTGAAAATCGATGGCATCCGCCCTGCCCGCCCCGGCGAGTTCAGCGAGCGCGCCTTCATCAACGACAAGCTGGATCTGGCCCAGGCCGAAGCCATCGCTGACCTTATTGAAGCCTCCAGCGAACAGGCCGCCCGCAGCGCAATGCACTCCCTGCAGGGGCAGTTCTCCAGCAAAATCCAGCAGCTTGTGGAGAGCCTGATCCGGCTGCGCATCTATGTGGAAGCGGCCATCGACTTCCCGGACGAGGAGATCGACTTCCTCTCCGACGGCAAGGTGGCGGGCGACCTTTACACCATCATGTCCGAGCTGGACGACGTGCGCGCGGAAGCCAAACAGGGCGCCCTGCTGCGGGAAGGGATGAAGGTGGTGATCGCCGGTCGTCCCAACGCTGGCAAATCGAGCCTGCTCAACGCCCTGGCGGGGCGCGAGTCGGCCATCGTCACCGAGATCGCTGGCACCACCCGCGATGTGCTGCGCGAGCACATCCATCTCGATGGCATGCCGCTACACATCATCGATACCGCCGGTCTGCGCGACACTCAGGACAAGGTGGAGCAGATCGGTATCGAACGAGCCTGGGCCGAGATCGAACAGGCCGATCGGGTGCTGTTTATGGTGGATGGCACCACCACAGATGCGGTCGACCCGCGGGAGATCTGGCCGGAATTTGTTGATCGGTTGCCAAAAAACATCGGCCTCACCGTCATTCGCAACAAGGCCGATCTGACAGGCGAGGATCTGGCACCGAGCCAGGAGCAGGGCCACGCCGTCTACCGTATCTCCGCCAAGACCGAGCTGGGGCTGCCTGCCCTGCGCGAGCACCTGAAAGCCTGCATGGGCTTCCAGGGCAACACCGAAGGGGGCTTTATGGCCCGCCGCCGCCATCTGGATGCGCTGGAGCGTGCTGCCGAGCGCCTGCTGGTGGCCAAGGAGCAGCTGGAAGTGTTCGTGGCCGGCGAGCTGGTGGCCGAAGAGTTGCGCCTGGCGCAGGAGTCCCTCTCCGAGATCACCGGCGAATTCAGCTCCGACGATCTGCTGGGCCGTATCTTCTCCAGCTTCTGCATCGGAAAATAATTCCGGTTCCTGAATGGTCCTAATTATTCCGCAAACAACCCATAAGCCCGCGTAATTGCGGGCTTTTTGTTCTTTTTCTGTCTTGTACGTTCCGCAGAAATCCACCAATATGTGTTCCCATATTTGTTCCCATGATCAAAAAATGTGTTCCCATGAATGGTCGGATGTGTTCCCAAGTGGTCTATTTTTGAGATGGAGATATCACTTTTCATGGGAACACATGGAGGATGGAATATCGCCGCATGCCTTATGGATAAAGGCCTGCAGAGATGTGTTCCCATGATGATTGGTGTTCCCATGGTAATGCAATTCCCATGGGAACACGGGGCTCAAATGGAGGTGAATGATGGCTCTATCGGATACGAAGCTACGAAATCTCAAACCGGGCGAAAAGCCATACACCAAAACCGACGAAGGTGGACTTCATCTTGACGTCATGCCGGGTGGGTCAATGGTGTGGCGACTGCGTTACCGAGTCGGTGGGCGTGGTAGCAAGCAAGAAAAAATCACATTGGGCAACTATCCTGCCTATTCCCTCTCCGAAGCCCGTAGCTGGCGCGATGACTGTAAAGCATTAGCCGGTCGTGGCCTCTCCCCAATGGCCTTGAAGCGAGGCGATCCTATCCCTGGTGACGCCACCCTCGGAGCCAGAGATCTGGCCCAGTTGTTTATCCGCGAGTGGTGCTTGAAGGCTGTCGAGAAAGCTAGAGAGAAAGAGGAAGCGCTCAGAGCGGGCGATACGGTGGAAGCGTTTGCTTGGCACTGGTATGCCAAAATTGCCGAACCCGCGAACAGTAACCCTCGCAACATCAAGCGCATTCTGGAAAAGGACGTGATCCCGGCGATTGGCAGCAAGCAAATCACCGATGTGACGGTCACTGACATCCTCTCCATTACTGACAAGATCAAAAATCGCGGTGCCGATCAAATGGCGCTGCAAACCCGTAACGTGTTGAAGCGGCTGTTTTCCTATGCCATCGGGCGGCAAAAGATCACCTTCAATCCTGCCACGGCTATCGAGGCGAAATATATCGCCAGAGCGAGAAGCCGGGACATGGCCCTGAGGCCAGATGAAATCGGAATCCTGTTGCGGACTATCTATCACTCCAACATGAAGCGCGCCCATAAGCTGGCCCTACACCTGCTCATCCTGTGCATGGTTCGTAAATCGGAACTGATCGAAGCCCGCTGGGAAGAGTTCAACCTTGAGGGGGCGATATGGGAAATTCCTGGCGAACGCATGAAGATGAGCAAAGCCCACCTCGTTCCTCTATCTCGGCAAGCTGTCGCTATGTTCGAGGAGTTGAAGGGGTTATCAAGCGGCTCTGAATGGGTATTTCCTAGTCGCAGCGATCTGCACAAGCCCATCTCTAAATCCACCCTAAATGTCGCAGTTCGAACACTGGACATCGAGGTAAGGGACTTTGTCATTCACGACTTCCGCAGAACGGCGTCAACTCAGCTGAATGAATCTGGTCACTTCAATTCCAAGTGGATCGAGAAAGCCTTAGCCCATGAGGTTGGAGGTGTGGCAGGCATCTATAACAAAGCCGAATATCTGGATCCACGACGGAAAATGCTGCAATGGTGGGCTGACTTCGTGGATAGCCAGATTGAGGATGGTCGCGGCAAGGTCATCATCGGCCCCTTTGGAAAATCGTACCAATCGACAACATAAACCATTATCTCAACTCGCCAGACGCTAACCCCTGTATACAGACCGGAACAGCCGAGGACACCATAACAGAGCGCTAAGATGGACTTTCCAGCATACACCCCGGCAGCGGTCCGGGTATTAATAACAACGTTGATTGAAGGAGATTCACGGGAACAACAAGGGTGGGCTTCATCCCTCGCTAATGCGGAAGAAATCTTATCAGGCATCGAACGATTGAATCGTTCCTACAGCGAGGCCGAGAAGACTACCTACCAAGTTTGAGAATACAAAGGGCCGAAGCCTTGGCACATAGGGACAGTGTCGCTGTCGAGGTGGCCTGCCTTTGCCGGTTAGGACAAGATCCGCGCATGGCAGAGCCATTCGCCCTGCTGACGCGTATTTTTAGCGACGATCAGCAGTGGGAAAACTTCATCCGAGCGGCATGGGCTGCGCACCAAGACTTTGCAAAATCACGTGACAAATCGAAGCGGGCTGCGGATCAGGCTGGCGTGGTAGTCAACTCAATAAAGACTGTGATTAACGCAATTGACCACTTTTCGGATATTGGCATCAGCGGCCCGGATGAGCTCTATTCAATCCCAGCTTTACTACGGCAAACCGACAACCACGCAGATCGGGGACGTAATCTGTATATGTGGCGTGGCCAGCGGGGCTACCTGCTCGGCGACCAGCCGGAGCGAGAGATACCCAAGGCAAAACCAACATTAGTCAGCGACGAGCCCTTCCCCACCCTTAACGTGCAATTTATGCCTGCTGACAAAAGTATTGTTATCGACCCGGCAGAAGAGCTTAGGAATAGCTTGCGCTATGCATGGGATACAGCCCCCACACTCACAGCAATGCTTGGTACGCTGGCAAACGTGATGGGTGATTTCAGACCGAGCCAGTCTGATGTGATCGAAGCAGCGACTAGTTCAAGGCAGCATAGCCAGAAATCAGAATACTTGAGGGCCTTTGGATACCTACTGGCTAAGCAGTACCACTTCACTTTGACAAAGCCACTCATGCAAGCAATGGCCATTGTGGCTAACGTGGTTATCAACTCACCCGATACTATCGTGACCTATGACGATGTAAACAAAGCGCTAAAGGGGAAATTTAGATAAAAAAGCAAGAAAACTCGAGCGAAAAATAATAGGCGAGTTTTCCCAGTTGGCGGAAAACTCATGCCCAGAAAACTTGCTGAGTTTCTTCGATCTAGGCAATCCCGATGCATATTGTACGAAACCATGTCCCGGGCCGTTCCGGGACGCTTCACCTTCAACTGGAGAAAGCGAAACATGGCCGTACAGATCAAACCCGCACTGACTATTCTTCGTCGCAAACAGGTTGAAGCCCGCACAGGGCTTTCTCGCTCGACTATCTACGCCAAACTGCGCCCCAACCTGAAGCGCCCCAGGGATTACGATCCTTCCTTCCCCAAGCCGGTTTCTGTTGGTGCGAAGGCCGTCGGCTGGGTTGAAGAGGAAGTGGAAGCCTGGCTCATCGCCCAAATCCAAAAGAGCCGCAAGGCATAGGAGGCTGATGATGACCAAAATCGGCAACTACCGCGAGGCGCTGCAATACGTTGATGCCCAGAGCGAAAAGGATCAGGACACCACTTCACCCAAAATCACCTTCAACCTGTCAGGCATGAGTGGGGTGGAGCTGTATAACTTGATCATTTCGGCAGCCATAGCTGCTGCGCCGAAATGGCACGCGGCTGGCGTGAAACTGAACACTTACCCCCTGCCGCTTGTGGAGATCGTGGCGGGTGTTACCAGCGCCCCCTTTCTCAACCTTCCCGCTGGTGATCCCGTCGAGAGTGAGCGTGGCAAATCCCATCGCAGCGCCGCCCGCCTGGTTGCTTGTAGTGTCAATATCGAGCTCCCCGATTTGGTCCAGATCAACCAGACCTTGGAGGATTATGATCGCAAAGAGGTCTACAAGCGCGGGTTCGCCTTGATGCGGGCGTGGTTCAAAAAGGGGGGCGGCAATGAAGTGGTTTAAACACGACACTGACGCCAATCAAGACGCCAAGCTCCAAAATGTACTGCTGGACTATGGCCTTGAGGGCTATGGTCTCTATTGGTACTGCCTTGAGTTGATCGCGGGCAAGGTCGAGTTCGGTAGCCTGACATTCCAGCTTGAACACGACGTCAGGATTGTCGCTCGTAATACCGGCAGCACACCGGCCAGGGTGGAGGAAATTCTCCGTTACTTCATCAAGCTGGGTTTGCTTGAAGAACGTGAGGGGGCAATTACTTGCATGAAATTAGCCCGTCGCTTGGACCAATCCATGACCAGCAACCCGGCTATGAGAACAGTAATCGGGGAACTTCGCGCAAAGGGGCATGATGGGATCATGACCTCATCATGTTTGAGTCATGATGGAGTCATGCAATATAAGAAGAAAAAAGAAGAGAATACGTCTAGTGATTTGCCTCCTGCTAAGCAGGAGGGTGCCCTCTTCAGTAATGACAAAGCTAAGGTAAACCCCAAGGGCACTCGCCTTCCCGAAGGCTTCGCCGTTCCCGATGATTGGATCCATTGGGCGGTGCATGAGGCCAAACACCTGGCGAAAAGCGACATTGCCCGCGAAGCCCTGACGTTTGCTGACTTTTGGATCGCCAAGCCAGGAAAGGAGGCCTTTAAGCTCGACTGGCAAGCTACCTGGAGGAACTGGATCCGCCGGGCCGACAAAGAACCGGGTCGCAGCCCCCAGCACCGCCATCAAGCTGCAGATACCCCGATCAAGATGTTCGAGGGGTACAACTAATGACGCACACCAACGACAATAAGCTGAGCAGCTTTGACGCCGAGCAATACTTTATTGGAAGCGTGATTAGCCGCAACCAGCCGGAAATCTTCGACGCCCACGGTATGCGCCGCAACCACTTCGAGAGTAACGTTCACCGCATCATCTTTGATGCCTGCCAAGCCGTTTGCCGTGATGGCTATACACTTGATCTTGGCACCTTGACGGAGGCCCTTAAAGAACGGGGAGACCTTGATCGCGTCGGTGGATCTGCCTACTTGATCGAGCTGATCAAGGTGGGAGTAAGCACGGCAAACGCACACCTTTACGCAGAATCAATCAAGACCAAGGCTGCCCGCCGCAAGGTGCATAATCTGCTGCTGACAGCCACCGCAAAGGCTGCCCAAGGCGATCTGGATGTATCCGCATTGGTTTCCGACCTGGTTGCCGTCGATGATGACGGCAACGAGTACGAAAGCAACGGGCCCCAGCTGTCCGAGCTTGCCCAAGAAGCCGAGGACCGCGCCGCTCGTGGTGAACTGATGGGAATGCCGTTCGGGATCCCGTCTCTGGATGCCGTCACTTGCTGTCCCGCTGGCTACCTGACCGTGATTGTCGCCCGCCCTGGTGTGGGGAAAACAGCACTGCTGCTGAGCATGACCGCCGCCAACCTTAATAACGGACGCAGGATTGGACTTATCTCTGCTGAAATGCCGGGGGCAGACGTTGGTACTCGCCTTGCAGCGCTGACTAGCGGCGTGACCGTGGCATTGGTCAAGGCTGGTAAACTGAACGACATGGATGCGGCCAAGCACAGCGCCAAAGGGCATGGGTGGATGACCAAGATTGGGGATCGCCTGCAAGTACTCCATGCGCCGCGTATTTCGATCAGTGACATTGAAGCGATTGCCCGCAAGTGGAAGCGTCAAAACGGGATCGAGGCCCTTTACGTGGATTATCTCCAAGACATTGACCATCCTGACAGTCTGGGTGATGACCGCAAGCGAGTAGCCACTGTCTCCGGTCGCCTGCGTCAGCTTGCCAAGGAGCTTGGCTTGCCGATCGTGAGCCTCGCCCAGGCAACGAGGGCCGTTGATGAGCGCGAAAACAAGATCCCGAAAAAGGGAGACATTGCAGATTCGAGCCAAGCGGAGAAAGATGCCGCTGTTATCCTGGGCATTCACCGCGAGCCGGATGACACAGAGGTAAGAGCCGTATTCGACAAAGTGAGAGATGGTCGAACGGGCGGTGTGCCACTGATGTTCGAGGGGCGCAATATGCGTTTCTACTAACTGACCAAGACCCGCCCACCAGCGGGTTTTGTCTTTTATTCCTCATTTATCGAGGCATGTTCACCTTCTGGCTCACGCTTGATGCGTCAGACGATTTATCCATACAAAGAAACAAAATAAGCACCACACTCTAAATTTAGATACGAACACGCAATATAAAATCTATATAGAACCAGATTTTCGATTTAGCCCCATTCATAACATAAATGACTTATGCGACCAGTAACGCGCGCGGGCGCGCGAATGCCATTATTTAATCACATCGTCAATGCGGTGTTTGCTCGCTAGCAACCATGCGCCAATGGGCGCGTAGAGTAGAGCAGGTGATAATCATCGGCCACCAGCCCAATTCTGATCCATCCACTGGCCCCTAGTTGACTGCTGTGACAAGATAAGCTCCTGTTTTGTCTGGATCTGGTCGCCCGATGAAAGAAACCTTGCCCAGCTATGAAGCCATGATGCCGGTGGTGCTCAAAGTGTTGGCCGATGGAGTTACCCGCCCTTTACGAGACGTATTCGAGCTGATTTGCCAACACTATGCCTTCACCCCTGAGCAACTGGCAGATACCCTGCCAAGCGGTCGGCAAACCACGCTGCGCAGCCGCGTCGGCTGGGCCAAGACTTATCTGGTTAAAGCCGGGCTGATTGAGCAACCAAAACGGGGGATTTGCCTTATCACCGAACGGGGCAAAGCTGCACTGCAATCGGGCCATACGATCGATAATCACTATCTGGCACAGTTCAACGAGTTCATTGCCTTTACCAAAGCATCCAATGAACCCGCAGGGAATACACAGCAAGACTTGGCGACACTCACCGATATCCCGGCCAGCACCCCACAAGAACTGATTGAGCAGGCGCTAACTTCCCTCAACCTCTCCCTGGCAGATGAGCTGCTGGCTGAGGTGCTGGCCCTGTCCCCCCGCTTCTTTGAGCAACTGGTGGTCGATCTGATGGTGGCCATGGGCTATGGCGGCAGTGGGCAGGAGGCGGGGCAAACTACTCGCTCCAGCAGTGATGGCGGTATCGACGGCATCATCAAGGAAGATAAGCTGGGGCTCGACTCCATCTATTTGCAAGCCAAGCGCTACACAGATAAGACCGTCGGCCGTCCCGAGATACAAGCCTTTGCCGGTGCCCTCGATCTACACAGGGCGCGCAAAGGGGTCTTTATCACTACCTCCGGCTTTAGCCGTGAGGCTCAGGAATATGTGGGATTGATTGAGAAGCGCATAGTGCTGATCGACGGCTCTCGTCTCACCGCCCTGATGATTGAACACAACGTGGGTGTTTCCACCCGTCAGGTCTTCGCCATCAAGGCGCTGGACTCCGATTACTTTTCAGAAGATTAAACAACGCATTTTTTCGGGAATCTCTCATGCAAAATGATCAACACCAAAACCTGGTTGGTTTTATCTGGAATATCGCCAACAAACTACGTGGCCCCTATCGTCCGCCTCAGTATCGCCGGGTCATGCTACCGCTGATTGTCCTGCGCCGCTTCGATCTGGTGCTGGCCGAAAACAAGCAAAAGGTGCTGGACGAAAAGAAACGTCTGGAAGAAAAGGGCATCACCGGCCCTGCGCTGGACAAAGCACTGTCGCGCATTGCCGCAACCGATCGCAAACAAGAGCTGTTCAACACCAGCGGCTTCACATTTGAAAAGCTGCTGGGGGATGCTCCCAATATCGCGGGCAACTTGATCGCCTATATTCAGGGTTTCTCGCCACGCGCCCGCGACATCTTTGACAAGTTTGAGTTTGAAGCCGAGATCGCCAAGCTGGACGAGGCTAATCGGCTGTTTCTGATCATCCGGGAGTTCTGCTCTCAAGATATCGACTTGTCACCCAAGGTCATCAGCAACTTGCAGATGGGCTACCTGTTCGAAGAGCTGGTGCGCAAATTCAACGAGCAAGCCAACGAAGAGGCCGGAGATCACTTCACCCCACGCGAAGTCATTCGTCTGATGGTGCAGTTGCTATTCACTGGCGAGGACGATATTTATGAAAAAGGTATCTACCGCAGCGTGTACGACCCAACGGCGGGCACTGGCGGCATGTTGTCCGAGTCAGAAAAGTTCATCTGTGGCGATGGCGTGACTCACGGCCTTAACCCGGATGCCAACATTGAGTTGTTCGGTCAGGAATACAACCCAGAGTCCTATGCCATCTGCTGCTCGGACCTGTTGATCAAAGACGAGCCAATCAACAACCTGATCTATGGCGACACCCTAGGTATCAAGGACGCCAAGAACAAGACGAATGGCTTTGTGCCACACGACGGTCACTCGGATAAGAAATTCCACTACATGCTGGCCAACCCGCCTTTTGGCGTGGAATGGAAACCGGAAGAAGAGTTCGTGCGTGAAGAGTACCAACAGCAAGGCTTTGATGGCCGTTTTGGCGCAGGTCTGCCACGCATCAACGATGGCTCGCTGCTGTTTTTGCAGCACATGATCTCCAAGATGCATCAGCCGCCCCAACTGGTCGATGGCAATAATCTGGGTGGTGATGGCTCCAAGATCGCCGTGGTGTTCAATGGCTCACCCCTGTTTACCGGCGATGCTGGTTCCGGTGAATCGAATATCCGCCGCTGGATTATCGAACGCGACATGCTGGATAGCATAATCGCCCTGCCTGACCAGATGTTCTACAACACAGGCATCTACACCTACGTCTGGATCGTCACCAACAAGAAGCCCGTTCATCGCCAAGGCCAGGTGCAACTTATCGATGGCACCCGCCACTTCAAGAAGATGGACAAGAGCCTGGGCAACAAGCGTAACGAGCTCTCGGATGAACATATCAAGGAATTGGTGCGCCTGTATGCCGAGTATGAGCACGACGCAAAGAGTGAAGTGATCGAGACCATCGATGGCAAGCCGCAGACGGTGGAACGCACCTGCAGCAAGCTCTTCGAGAACCGCGAATTTGGCTTCCTGAAGATCACCGTCGAGCGCCCGCTACGCCTCAATTTCCAAGTCAGCACCGAACGTGTCGCCCGGCTTGCTGGCCAGAGCGCCTTTGCCAATCTGGCCACCAGCAAAAAGCGCAAGAGCGAAGCTGCGCATGCCGAAGAGGTGGCGGCAGGAAAAGCTACCCAAGCGGCTATCCTCGAAACCCTACAGGGCATGGATGCAGCAACGATATACACAAGTCGCCCCGCATTTGTTGCTGTTCTGGACGCCGCCTTAAAGGTAGCAGGAATCAAGATTGGAGCACCCGTGAAGAAGGCGATCTTGGCCGCTTTATCCGAGCGCGATCCCCAGGCGGACATCTGCCGCGATAACAAGGGTTTTAACGAGCCTGACCCTGAGCTGCGCGATACCGAGATTGTTCCGCTACCGAGCGACATCACCCTGCCGCTGCCGCTGGGTTTTGATAACGAAACCGGCCACGACCAGCTGTTAGCACTAGTCAAAGAGCACTGCGAAGACTACCTCAAGGCCGAAGTCCTGCCGCACGTGCCCGATGCCTGGATCGACCACAGCAAGACCAAAGTGGGCTATGAAATCCCGTTGACCCGCCACTTCTATGTCTACCAGCCGCCGCGCCCGCTGAAAGATATTGCAGCAGAAATCAGTCAACTGGAAAAAGATATTGTGGCCATGCTGGGTGAGGTGGTGTGATGAAAATCAATACCTATGAACACCTTAAAAGCTCTGGTTCGGCATGGCTTGGTGATATTCCGACGCATTGGGGTACTAAGAAGCTGAAGTTTCTGGCGACGATTCAACCCAGTAATGTCGACAAAAAAACCGTGGAGGGTGAAGAACCAGTAATTCTTTGCAACTACACGGATGTTTACAAGAACGAGTACATCGACAGTCGATTGGAATTTATGCAAGCCTCTGCAACTGAAGCAGAGATTAAAAAATTCAAAGTTGATGTCGGTGATGTGATCGTTACCAAGGATTCAGAAACGCCTGAAGATATAGCTGTTCCTGCCTGCATCGCTGAAGATGTCGAAGGCCTTGTTTGCGGATATCACCTTACGCAGATCAAACCCATTGACTTGCATGGCCGTTATCTATTTCGACTTTTTCAATCGAAGGGGTTCAATGCGCAATTTACAGTTGCAGCCAATGGAGTCACGCGTTTCGGATTACCTCAGCATGCAATCGCCAACGCATTTACCCCGCTTCCGCCGTTTGAAGAGCAGCAAACCATCGCCCGCTTCCTCGATTTTAAAACCGCACAGATCGATGCCCTGATCGCCAAGCAACAGTCCCTGCTGGATAAACTGGCGGAAAAGCGCATGGCGTTGATCAGCCATGCCGTCACCAAGGGGCTTGATCCGTCAGTGCCAATGAAAGATTCAGGATCTGCTTGGTTGGGTGACATACCAGCACATTGGCAACGGATGTCGATGGCTCGAGTCATTTATAAATTTGAACAGGGATGGAGCCCTTCTTGTGACGAGCGAGAGGCATCACTAGATGAATGGGGTGTCTTGAAATCAGGCTGTGTTAACTATGGAGTATTCCAAGAGCGCGCACATAAAACGTTGCCGCCAAGTATTGATCCCATCCCCTCACTTGAGGTACACGCAGGAGACATTTTGATGTGCAGAGCCAGTGGATCAAAGCATTTGATTGGCTCTGTTGCGATGGTAAGAAAATGCCGACCAAAACTGATTTTTTCAGATAAGACTTATCGAATTACGCTTGAACGGGACACTATTGATCCTGAGTTCTTCATTCTTTTAATGAAGTCCAAGTATCTACGTGACCAGATTGAATTATCGATCAGTGGAGCAGATGGGTTGGCGAACAACATTCCACAATCATCAGTGAAGGGGTATCAGCTCGTTTTGCCACCAACAATTGACGAGCAAAAGACAATATCTACCCTGCTGAATAAGAAGATTGAAGATGTAGACGCGCAAGAAGCAAAAATACTTGAGGTGATTGGACGGCTCCAAGAGTATCGTTCGGCTCTAATCACCAATACCGTAACCGGCAAAATCGACGTGCGTGGTTTTCAAATCCCTGACTCGTCCATCGCAACGGAGCCATCTCATGCCTAAATCCAGCATTTCGACCCAGCACCACGCCACCTTTGAAGGCATTCGCCAAGTCGACGAGGCAGGCAATGAATTTTGGTCAGCAAGGCAGTTGGCCAAGGTGCTGGAATACTCTGAATACCGCCATTTTTTGCCGGTGATCACCAAGGCCCGCGAGGCCTGCCACAACAGCCAGTATGCGGTAGCTGACCATTTCGAGGATATCCTCGATATGGTCGAAATCGGCTCTGGGGCCAAGCGGCAAGTGGAAGATGTGCGCCTGTCGCGCTACGCCTGCTATCTGATTGTGCAAAACGGTGACCCCTCCAAACCCGTGATTGCCAACGGTCAAACCTATTTTGCCTTGCAAACTAGGCGTCAAGAGCTGGAAGACAACGTCAAGTTTGCCCAGCTGGGTGAAAATGAAAAGCGACTGGCTATACGCAATGAGCTAGCAGAGCACAACAAGTACCTGGCAGCAGCGGCCAAAGATGCTGGTGTTGCAACGCCGTTGGACTACGCCATTTTTCAGGACCACGGTTACAAGGGCTTGTATGGCGGCTTGGGAGCCAAAGACATTCATGCACGCAAAGGTTTAAAGAAGAGCCAAAAAATTCTGGATCATATGGGCAGTACCGAGTTGGCGGCCAACTTGTTCCGCGCCACACAGGCAGAAGAAAAGTTGCGCCGCGATCAGGTCCAAGGCAAGCGGCAGGCCAATCAAACTCACTTTGAAGTCGGGCAAAAAGTTCGCCAGACCATACAAGAGCTGGGGGGGACTATGCCCGAAGCATTGCCGACCCCAGAGCAAAGTATCCAACAGCTTGGCAAGAAAAAGCTGGAGGGGAAATAGCCCATGCACAAAGAAATCGACTTTGAAAATGACATCGAACATGCACTGGTCAGCCAAGGCGGCTTTGATAAAGGTGATCCCAGCACTTACGACTCGGATGTTGCCCTGTTTCCTGCAGATGTCGTCGCTTTTGTGCAGAAAACCCAACCGAAGATCTGGACACGCCTGACCCAGCTTGATGCCAACAAGGCGCCCGCAATGCTGCTGGATAGCTTGGTTAAAGAGCTTGCCGCCAAGGGCGCCTTGAGTGTCTTACGTGAGGGCTTTAAGTGCGTGGGTAAGACAGTACGGCTGGCCTACTTCGCGCCCAATACAGGGCTGGACCCCGCCAGTACAGAACGCTTTGACGACAACCGTCTGACCATTGTTCGGCAAGTGAAAACCAAAAGTGGCGCTATCCTCGATGTCGTGTTGGCGGTAAATGGCTTGCCAGTAGCCACGCTAGAGCTGAAGAACACCATGTCAGCCACACGCTGGAATGTGGAAAACGCCAAGAACCAATATCGTTTTGAGCGCGACCCCAAAGAGTTGCTGTTCGCCTTCAAGCAGCGCTGCTTGGTGCATTTTGCAGTGGATACTGAGCAGGTGTTCATGACCACCAAGCTGGAAGGCAAAGATACCTTCTTCCTGCCGTTCAACCTGGGCCATGACCACGGTGCAGGCAACCCTCCAACCGCAGGTGATGTACGAACCTCATACCTTTGGCACAAAGTGTTGACCCGCAACAGCTTGATGGACATTTTGGCCCGTTTCATCCATTTGGATGTTCAGGAAAAGAGTGTCGTTACCGAAAAGGGCATCAAGCGTCATAGCAAGGAAACGATGATCTTCCCGCGCTATCATCAGTTAGATGCGGTACGGACACTGACCGATCATGCGCAGGCACATGGTTCGGGACATAACTATCTCATTCAGCACTCAGCAGGTTCAGGCAAATCGAACTCGATTGCCTGGCTTGCACACCGCCTCTCCAGTCTTCATGACGCTAACAACGAAAAGATTTTTCATTCGGTCGTCGTCATCACCGACCGGCGCGTACTAGACCAACAGTTACAAAACACTATCTTCCAGTTTGAGCACAAGCTGGGCGTAGTACAGAAGATTGACGAGAACACCCAACAGTTGGCCAAATCGTTGGCTGATGGTGTGCCGATCATTATTTCCACCATCCAGAAGTTTCCCTTCATCACCCAAGCCATCCGTACGATGGAGGCTAATGGTAAGGGCGTCGCTATCTCGACAGCAGGCAAGCGTTTTGCCGTGATCGTGGATGAGGCGCACAGCTCACAGAGCGGCGAAACGGCGATGGAACTGCGTAAGATCCTGAACAGGGACGGCATTGAAGCAGCAATAGCCGAGCAGTTGCTGGATATGGACGACGATGCCTTGAGCGAAGAGGCGAAGAAGGCGTTACTTCGTGAACAGCTCAAACGCGCCAAACAGCCCAATTTGAGTTTCTTTGCCTTCACCGCCACCCCTAAGTTCAAGACCTTGGCTGTGTTCAACGAGCCAGGCCCCAATGGCAAGGCACCATTTCACCACTACAGCATGCGGCAAGCTATCGAGGAGGGCTTTATTCTCGATGTGCTGGCGCACTACACCTGTTACAAGCGCTACTGCAAACTGATCCAGAAGGTGGAAGCAGATCCCGAGGTGCCCCGCCGCAAGGCAGCCCGGGCACTGGCACGCTTCATCGAGTTTCACGACTACGAGATAGCGCAAAAAGTGGAAGTGATCGTGGAACATTTCCGCACCCATACTCGGCACAAAATTGGCGGTCGAGCCAAAGCGATGGTGGTAACGGGTTCACGCGAGCACGCCGTACGCTACAAACTGGGCTTCGACAAGTACATCAAGGACAAGGGATACACCGATGTGCGATCACTGGTGGCATTCTCTGGCGAAATTGCGCTTAAAGAGTTTGAGGACAAGAAGTTCACCGAAGTAGGTATGAATAACGGCATCAAGGAAAACGAGCTGCCGGAAAAATTCAATACCGAGGAATACCAAGTCTTGCTGGTGGCCGAAAAATACCAAACGGGATTTGACCAGCCACTGTTGCACAGCATGTATGTCGACAAGCGCTTATCTGGTATTCAAGCGGTACAAACATTGTCGCGCCTCAATCGTACAACACGAGGCAAAACAGATACTTTCGTTCTCGATTTTGTTAATGCACCGGAAGACATTTATACGGCGTTCAAACCCTATTATGAGAAAACTGACAAGGGCGAGGACACCGATCCTCAGCAGCTCAACACACTGGCTCATACACTCTTCAACTGGAAGATATTCACTAAGAGCGATGTAGATGCCTGGTGCGAAATCTGGTTCAGAAACCGGTTAAACCCCACTGGTGGCGAACATAAGAAATTAAATGGTTTGCTCGATTTGGTGATTGAACGATTCAAGGCCATCGAAGAAGAGGACCAGAATCTATTCAAAGGGCAACTGATTAGCTTCCGCAATCTTTACAGCTTTGTTTCTCAGATCGTGCCGTACCAGGACTCCGATCACGAGAAACTCTACACCTATGCCCGCTTCTTGCTGACCAAACTGCCATACGAAACTGACAATCGTACGGTGCAGGTAGACGACGAAGTTGAACTCAAGTACTACCGTCTACAAAAAATCAGTGAGGGCGCGATAGATTTGAAGATCGGTGAACCAGATTCACTGTATGGACCCACCGAGGTAGGCACTGGGCAAGCTGAAGAAGACGTACAGCTATCAACTTTAGTTGGCAAGCTGAATGAGCGCTTTGGTACAGAATTTACTCCTGCTGATCAGCTTTTCTTCGACCAAGTTCGTGAAACGGCGGTGGCCAACGAGCAGCTACGGCAGGCAGTTATGGCCAACAGCATTGAAAACTTCGAACCCGTATTTAACAAGCAGCTTGAAAAACTGTTCATTGAACGCATGGACGGAAATGAAGATATCTTTGTACGCCTGATGAATGACGAAGCGTTCAGGGGTATTGCTGCTAGCCATTTGATGCAAGCGGTCTACCAGCAAGTGAGGGGAAGCAAGAACGATAACTGATCCCCTCCCAAACGAGTCAGCAAGGTGCTAGTGCTAAGATCTGGCTCCTTGCAGGCCCAAGCCGATAGCTTGTGTGGGGAGTAATGTTGAGTGGGGGCGCTTTCAACAAGTGTTCCCATATTTGTTCCCATGGGGATCAATAGCAAAACATAAAACCCATTATTTACAGATAGTTATGTTTATTTTCTAGCTTCTGCATCGGCAAGTAACTCTCCGCACAGCAGACAACAAAAAGCCCGGGTTCATCCCGGGCTTTTTGTTGTGCGTTTTTTGTCCACAAGCCTAGAGGCGACGCAGGCACCACATGAAGTAAGCGCCCCCTAACAAAGTGGAGACCAGCCCGACCGGCACCTCCTGCGGGAAGAGGATCTGCTGGCCGACCCAGTCCGCCGACACCATCAACAGGGCGCCGGAAGCGGCGGCCCCAAGCAGGTGCCAGCGTGCCCGCACCAACCCCATCAGCTTGGCCATATGTGGCGCCAACAGGCCGACGAATGAGAGCGGCCCGACCACCAGGGTGGCGCTGGCAGTGAGCACGGCCACCAGCAGCAAGATGGCGAGCTGGGCACGGTTGAGGCGAATGCCAAGCGCAGTCGCTACAGCACTCCCCATCGGCATCAGATCGAGCCAGCGGCTCACCAACAGGCAGGCGACCAGCATCAACAGCGCCAGCCCCGCCAACCCATAAGCCACCGGCAGGGTGACGTAGTAGGTGGAACCGGACATCCAGGAGAGCAGTTGCTGCACCCGCAGGTCACCGTTGGCCAGCGCAATGGCCTGCAGCGGCTCAAACAGTGCCGTGATGGCGATCCCTGAGAGCAGGATCCGCTCCGGCTGGAAGCCATGTTTGCGATTGACCACCACCAGCAGCAACAGGCAGCCGAAGGCACCGAGCAGGCCACCGGCCAGCATCAGCGGCAAGGGCAATGCAGGCAGCAACAGCGCCGTGGCTATCACCCCCATAAAGGTGCCGCCGCTCACCCCCAGCAACTCTGGGCTCGCCATCGGGTTGTTGCTGACCCGCTGCAACAGAGTGCCCGCCAGCGCCAGCAGTACGCCAGCCGCCCCCGCAGCCAGAGTGCGCGGCAGTCGCCACTCCAGCTGGGCCTGCCAGCGGAGCCAACTTGGCCAACTCCAGCCCGTCATTCCCTGCCCAACCAGCAGGGAGGCGACCACGGCCAGCAGCAGCCCGACCAGCAACAGGCCGATAAGGCGAGCCGGTGCCGAATGGCGAGCCACCAGCAGGCCGGCGTTTGCCTTCGGCGCACCCGACTTGATGCCAAGGCGCGGGATCAGCCAGAGCAGCAGCGGCGCCCCCAGCAGAGCGGTCATAGCGCCGGTGGGGATCAAGACTGGCCAGAAGCGACTCAGACTCTGCAGCAGCAGATCGGTCGCCGCCAGCAGCAGGGCGCCGAGGATCGGAGCCCACAGCAGCCGCTGGCCGAGCTGGCGGATCCCGAGCAGCCGCACCATGGCGGGCGCTGCCAACCCGATAAAGCCGATCAGCCCCACCACGCTCACCACGCAAGCGGTGACAAACACCGCCAGCCCCAGTCCGGCAAAACGCAGATGCTGCAGGGAGACCCCCAGACTGCGGGCGCTGGCATCATCCAGCTCCAGCACCGCCAGCGGGCGCACCAGTACTGCGGCCAGCAAAGCGGCTGCCAGCAGGCGGGGCAACAGGTAACTCACCCCGCTCCAGCTGTTCTGCACCAGCGAGCCACTGCCCCACACCAGCAAGCCTTTCAGCTCCTCCTGAAAGAACAGCAAAAGCCCCATGCTGATGGCCGCCAGATAGAGGTTGATCACCAGCCCGGCAAAGACGATGACGACCGGATTGAGCTGGCGACGCCAGGCCAGGGCAAACACCAGTGCCATCGCAAGGCTGCCGCCGGCCATGGCGATCCACTCCCGCCCCAGCAGCAACCAAGAGGGGGCAAACAGGGTCACCATCATCAACGCCAGTTGGGCACCGGAGGCCACCCCCAGGGTGGTGGGCGAAGCGAGCGGGTTGCGCAGCACCTGCTGCATCAGGATGCCCGCCAGCCCGAGCGCCGCCCCGGCCAACAGGGTGACAGCCAAGCGGGGTAGCCAGCTGAAATGCACCACCGCTTGGCTGACATCATCCAGATTGGGGGCGAAGAGGCTCTGCCACCAGAGCGCACCGGGCAGCTGGCGAGCCAGCTCCCAATACGCGAGCAAGAGGGTCAACCCCAGCAGGATCGAAACCGGCCGCAGCAGTGGCGATGTGAGCAGTCGCTTCATCGGCTCGCCTCCATACGCTCGGCATCTTGCAGCAATGCATCGCTGAGCAGACCGGCGAAACGGCGGGCTGAAAGTACGCCGCCAAAACTCCAGACCGCAGGCAGATGCAGCACGGGCGCCTGCCTTACCAGCGGCAGATGCCGCCACAACCCAGGCTCATGCAGCCGTTCGCTCACCCCTATCGGGATGGGATCGACCACCACCAGCCGCGCGGTTGGCAAGGTCATAAACTGCTCGATGCTGACCACCGAGAAACCCCAGTCATTGGTCTGCTCCTGCCAGCCATTACGCAGCCCAAGCCGCGTCATCACCGCATCGAACAGGCTGTGGCGACCAAACACCCGCACATGGCGCTCATCGATAAACTGCACCACCAGCAGGGGCGGCAGATCCGCAGGCAATCCGGCCTGCATGCTGGCGAGATCCCGATCCAGCCCGGCCAGCAGCCGTTCGCCCTCGGCGGTTTTGCCCACCATACGGGCGAGAGTCAGGGTCACCTCGTGCAACCGCTGCCACAGATCGGTTTGCCCATCATAAAGGGCAATGGTGCTCACCGGTGCAATGCGGGAAAGAGTTGGCGCCAGCGGGGCCGCCAGCGGCGAGATGAGGATGCGATCGGGTCTGAGTTCCGCCAGCAGCTCGCGGTTGGGCTGGGTGCGCAGGCCGATATCCACCACTCCGGCGGGTAGCCGTGGCTCGCCAACCCATGCCTGATAGGGGCCAACATCCCCCACCGCCAGCGGCGTCACCCCGAGCGCCAGCAAGGTTTCGGCAATGGTCCAGTCGACAGTGGCGATACGGGGTAGCGATGCAGAGGCGATCGGGGATGTGTCGGCCTGCGCCGCTAGTGGCAGCAGCAGGCTGATAAGGCAGAGTGCCATCTTCTTCAATAAACGGTTCAAGAGAGCCCCCCAGTCAGACGATGGCGATGGGATGAGCATGAGCCGGGTGGCGAATGACCTCCATCGGAATGCCATAGATGGCGTGCAGGGTCTCGCTGGTCATGATCCCCTCAGGTTCGCCGTGGGTAAGCAGGCGGCCGGAGTGAAGCGCCACCAGCCGATCGCAGAAGCGGGAGGCCATATTGATGTCGTGAATGACGATGATGACCCCAAGGTTGAGCTGACGGCTCAACTGCTTGACCAGCGTCAGCACCTCCACCTGATGGGCCACATCCAGCGCGGCCAGCGGCTCGTCCAGCAGGATGAAGCGGCTCTCCTGGGCCAGCAGCATCGCCAGCCAGACCCGCCCCCGCTCACCGCCGGAGAGGGTATCCACCAGCCGATCGGCAAAGCGTTCGGTATGGGTAAGGGCGATGGCACGCTCGACCTGACGGTGATCCTCAGCCCCCATCCGGCCCAGCAGGCCGCGCCAGGGGTAGCGGCCCATCTCCACCAGCTCCCGCCCGAGCAGATTCTCGGCGCTCGGCAGATGCTGGGGCAGATAGGCCACCTGACGGGCAAACTCCCGATTGCCCCAGTCGGGTAGCCGCTTGCCATCGAACAGGATCTCGCCGTCGCTGAGGGGTTGCTGGCGTGCCAGCAGCTTGAGCAGGGTCGATTTGCCCGACCCATTGTGGCCGATGAGGCCATAGACCTGTCCCTGCTCGAAACGCAGGTCGGTGGGGTGCAGCAGCGTGCGGTCATTGACCGTGAAGCTGGCTGATTTCATCTCAAACATAGGCAATTCCTGTGCTGGCTTGCCGCCAGTCTCATCGGTGCCGGCATCAAGCTGGCACCTCGCAATCCAGATGGGCAATCGCATCGCGGCTCACTGCGGCGCGGTGCGCCCCAGTCAGTTCGGTGAGCTGGCCCTGACGCATCTCCAGCAGGCGATCGGCCAGCGGGAAGTAGTGATCGTCGTGACTGATGGCAATCACCGTCTTGCCCATCTCCTTGAGGCGCGGCAGCAGCACCTGATAGAAGATGCGGCGGAACTGGGGATCCTGATCCGCGGCCCACTCGTCAAACAGCATCACCTCGCGCTGCTCGGCCAGCGCCAGCAGCAGGGCGACCCGCTTGCGCTGCCCCTGAGAGAGTTCGATATCGGCGATAAAGCCATCCTCGATGGTGAGCTTGCTGCCCATCTGCAACCGCTCCAGCCACTCGGCCACCAGCTCATCCTTGGGTTCCGGCCCCAGCAGGTGCTGGAACAGGTGATAGTCGGTGAAGATGGCGGAGAAGAGCGCCAGATAGCCGTTGCGATCGGTGACGGGTTCACCATCCAACAGGATGCGGCCCGATACCGGCTGGTAAAGGCCGGTCAACAGCATGGCCAGCGTCGACTTGCCGGATCCATTGCCACCGATGATGAAGATCTGCTCCCCCTTTTCGATGACCAGATCGATGGGGCCGACGGCAAAGCCGCCCTCCCCCTGATAGTGAAAGCTCACCTGCTCCAACTCGATACGCTGCCAGGGGCGGATGGCGGGCGGCAGCGGGAAGTCCGCATCCGGCTCGGCCAGATTGAGGGCGGCGATCTTGTCGAACGCCACCTGAGCGGCAAGCAGGGTCGGCAGGGCGCCAATCCCCTGCAACAGCGGGGTGCGCAGGAACAGCAGGGTCAGCGCAAAGGTGGCGGCCACATTGGTGTTGGCCCAGCCAAGGCCGTTGGCCAGAAAGAAGACCAGACCGATGGCCCCCAGCATCATGATATTCGACCAGTTCACCGCGCTCAGGTGATAAGTGTCGGCGCGGATGATCTGCTGGCGGTAGTCACGGGCATTCTGCTCATAGAGCTGGTGGTAAACGAAGTGAGCCCGCTCGCGGTTGAGCGCCAGCTCCTTGCTGCCAGCGATGATGGCCTGATAGTTCTGATAGAGCCGATCTTCGGCCTGACGCATGTGGGAGAGATGGCGATAAACACGGTTCACCAGCAACCAGCCCACCACCATGGTGACGGTGACCCAGAGTGCGGTCACCCCGAGTAATGCAGGAGAGAGCCAGCCGAGGTAAAGGGCAGAACCCAGCGTGAGCACCAGCCCCTGCACCAGCTCCGGCAGGCGCACGAAGGCGATGGTGATCTGGCCGATATCGCTGGAGAGGGAGGCCAGCAGCGGCCCCTGACCAATCTGGCGAATGCGGGCGACATCGGTATCCAGCAGTTGCTTGAGCAGACGGCCGCGCAGCCGGTAGACAAAATGGTGACCGAGAGTGGTCAGGGCCAGCTGAGATCCGAGTGTGATCACCAGCAGCAACACAATCAGGCCGACCAGCTGACCGAGGATCGGCAGCGGATCACCTATAGATTCGATAAGAGACTGATTGATAAAGGCAATGACGCCAATCCCGCTGACTGCACTGAGCAGACTGAGCAGGGTAATGGCGATAAAGGGCCAACGATATTGGCGATAAACCAGAGACAAGAGTTCCATAACGGACCGGTATTCCAGAGAGATCAGAACAACTGCGGGTGAAAAGAAGGGCGGGAATCCGGTTCCCGCCCGACTTCGATTACCAGCGGTAGTTGATGCTGCCCACTACGCTGCGCGGCTCGCCGTAGTAGCAGTAGTAGTCACAACTGGCCACGTAGGTTTCACCCAGCAGGTTGTTGACGTTGAGCTGGGCACGCCAGTTCTTGGCAAAGTCATACCCGATCATCGCATCCCACACGGTATGGGCTGGCACCTCGGCAGAGCCGTAGATGGGGGTGTAGTCCGCATTCACGGCGCCAATACCCACGCTGGAACCGATATAACGCACACCGGTACCCAGCTCCAGACCCGAAGCCACCCCTTGCTGCACCTTGTAGTTACCCCAGAAGGAGGCCTGGTGGCGAGGGATCAGGCTGGCACGGCGATCGCCACTGCCGGTATCGTTGGTTTTGGCATCTGTGTAGGTATAAGCAGCGGTCAGACGCAGCGCATCTGTCACCTGCACGCTCCCTTCCAGCTCAATCCCCTGAGAGGTCACTTCACCCGCCTGGGTCTGCTGGCCGGAACCGGTAGAGACCAGCGAGTTGGTCTGGGCCAGATCGAACAACGCCAGATTGATGTAACCGTCGAGGAAGGCTGGCGCATACTTCACGCCGGTCTCGTAGAGCTTGCCCTTGAGCGGCTTGTAGGAACTCTTGGTGTTGGGATCGATCCCTGGCAACACTTCGAACGACTCGGCATAGGCAAAGTAGGGAGAGAGGCCGTTGTCAGCCAGATACATCAGGCTGCCCGAGAGGGATAGCTCGTGATCGTACTGGCGCTCGTCCTTGCTGGTATTGGTGTTGTGGGTCTCCACATAGTCAAAACGGCCACCGGCAGTCAGCAACCAGCGATCGTCCCAGCGGATCTGGTGCTGGGCATAGAGGCCGCTCTGGCCCTTGCTGCTCTTCTGGTGAGTGGCGGTCGACTCGTCAAAACCGGGGAAGCCGCTGTAATCCGGGTTCATGGTATTGATGGTGCCCATACCGTAGTTGTCGGCCTCGACCCCTTCATTGACGTGACGCTGCAGATCTACCCCCAGCAGCAAGGTCTGCTCGGTGCTGTCGGTGTTCCAGTAGCCCACCATCTGGTTATCCATGGTGGCACTCTTGGTATTGCCATCACGGTAAACCAGGCCACGACTGGCAGTTGTGCCTTCATAGGTCGGGAAGATATAGGTCTGGCGCAGCAGCAGATCGTTATAGTTGAAACGGACGTTCTGCTTGAACTCCCAGGTCTGGTTGAGCTGGTGGGCCAGCTCGTAACCGGTGGAGATCTGGGTATTGCGGTTGCGATCGTAATCCGGTTGGCTCAGGTTGGTGGAGGGATCAATCTGGCCACCTGACGTATTCAGGGTGCCATAGACCGGGAAGAAGCCGTTGGTCGGGACCCCTTCGTCGTGCAGGAAACTGGCCAGCAGGGTCAGGCTGGTACGATCCGAAAGATCGAAGGTGACGCTGGGCGCCAGATAAACCCGATCGTTATAGGTGCCAGTGAGCACGCCATCACGCTCTTTATAAAGAGCAACCATGCGGTAGCGGCTGTTGTCGGAGAGCGCATCAGAGACATCCACCCCGACCTGACGGTGATCCCGGCTGCCAAGCTGCAGATCTACCTGCCCTTGCGGCGTGGCGGTCGGTCGCTTGCTGATGGCATTGATCACCCCGCCCGGAGGCGCCTCACCGTAAAGGATCGAGGCTGGCCCCTTCAGCACTTCCACACTCTCCAGACCGAACGGTTCCGGCGTCCAGACGTAGTAGCCGGTGCCAAACAAGCGGTTGCCATCCAGATAAGAGGCGGCATCGAAGCCACGCACCTTGAACCAGTCGGTGTTGTTGTCTGAGCCATAGAGGCCGGTCAATACGCCGGAACGGTAGCGAATCGCTTCATCCAGCTGCAACACGGCGTGCTGATCCAGCTCCTCGCGATTAACCACTGAGACGGCGCGAGGGGTCTCGGCCATCGGCACTTCCACCTTCATGGCCGTACCGGTCACCACCATGGTTTCGCTGGCTTTGGGCAGCTCAGCGGTGGTTTGTTCGGCCATCAGTGGCAGGGAGACGAGCAAACCGGAGAGCGAAAGCACGCCGAAGGCGCCCTTCTTGCCGGGTCCTGTAGTGTATTTTTGCGCAATCATATTAAAGTCTCGTTTATCAATGAGTTATGTTGTTTTGATTGTTATTTGTGGTCGTTTGTCACGACATCACCCTGTTCCATGGGCGAATAAAGCAGCGCAATCCTACTACAGGAGCCGTGATCGAATCGATTCAATAATTGCTAATCATTTGCATCTACATTGTTATCTGGCTGCATCGTTGGCAGGATTTCGCGGGAGATGGGAACCATCAGGAGAGCTATGAGCGGAGAAGAAAATGGAGAGGAATATAAAGAAGCAGAAAAAAGATCGGCAGGATGGATCCGGCGGCATTATCTGACTGGATCCATTATCCCCAAGCTTTATCCATATTTATCCACACCCTTTGGCGGTAGAATCCGGCTTTCCGTTTCTTTGTCTGAAATCAGGATCCATTCCATGGCCAAACTCAATCTCGTCGTCGGCTCCATGCTGGGCGCCGCCGAATATGTAGCAGACCACGTAGCCAACCTGCTGGAACAGGCTGGCCACCAGACCCGGATCCACAACCCGGCCAAGCTGGCAGAGGTGCAGGATGATGCGGGCTCCATCCTGCTGGTGGTCACCTCGACCCATGGTGCCGGCGATGTACCCGACAACCTGCAACCCTTCGCCAAGGATCTTGCCGAGCAGCATCCGGATCTTAATTCATTGAAATATGGCGTGATCGCCCTTGGCGACAGCAGTTATGACACCTTTTGCCAGGGCGGCAAGACGCTGGATCGGCTGCTGGCCGAGTGCGGAGCCAGCCGGATCGGCGAGCGGCTCGACATCGATGTGACCCAACACGAGATCCCCGAAGATGCCGCAGAAGTGTGGATCCGCGACTGGATGACGATGATCGCCTGATCAGCGCGCGGGAGATCCTGAAAAAAGCTTGATCTCCCCACTTATCCCCAGATCGACTATCCACCATGTTATTAACAGATTGATCCGGGGGAGTTGTTCTACAAGGTTACCCACAACGCCCAGGGGTAATGTGCATAACTACGGTGTAAAGCTCTGCAAAACCTATAGTTATCCATGTATTAGATCCAGACCGACAGACCTCTGTGTATAAAAGTCCTGGTTATCCCCTCGTTCACCGGGCCAGGATCCAAGCTTTTCCACAAGCTAGGATCGTCCTTAAATTAATGATCTTTATGATCAAAAAGAGCTTATCAACAGAAAGGGCGGATCCTAATAAGAGATCCAGTAAAAGATCGATCTAAAGATCCTTAAGATCTAATTAGTGGATCCTCCCTTGATACTGAACGTTAAGTAGACGTTCCCCTCAGGACGCGAAACAGATAGAATGTTCCGCCCTTTAGCCCAGGCAAATAAAGATCTTCAGGCGTGCAGATCAAGGTGATCCCAATGCAATACCATGAACAATTTGATGTGATCGTCGTCGGTGGCGGTCATGCCGGAACCGAAGCAGCAACAGCGGCAGCCCGTATGGGCATGAACACCCTGTTGCTGACCCACAATATCGATACGCTGGGACACATGTCCTGTAATCCGGCGATCGGCGGGATCGGCAAGGGACACCTGGTCAGGGAAGTTGACGCACTTGGCGGGATCATGGCGCGTGCCATTGATCTTGGCGGGATCCAGTTCCGCACCCTCAACTCCTCCAAGGGCCCGGCAGTGCGAGCCACTCGTGCCCAGGCGGATCGCCTGCTCTACAAGGCCGTCGTTCGCCAGATGCTGGAGAACTACCCGAACCTGAAGATCTTCCAGCAGGCTTGTGACGATCTGATCATGGACGGGGATCGTGTTGCCGGTGTGGTCACCCAGAGCGGGATCCGCATCAGCGGCAAGACTGTGGTGCTGACGGTCGGTACCTTCCTGAACGGTTTGATCCACATCGGGATGGAAAACTACAAGGGCGGCCGTGCCGGGGATCCTCCCTCGATCGCATTGGCCCAGCGCCTGCGTGAACTGCCGCTGCGCATCGATCGTCTCAAGACGGGCACCCCGCCGCGCATCGATGCCCGCAGCGTCGATTTCTCCGTCATGCAGGAGCAGCACGGTGACGATCCGCGCCCCGTCTTCTCGTTTATCGGCAATGCCAGCCAGCATCCCCGTCAGGTGCCCTGCTACGTCACCCACACCAACGAGCGTACCCACGAGGTGATCCGCAATAACCTGGATCGCAGCCCCATGTACGCCGGGGTGATCGAGGGGATCGGTCCGCGCTACTGCCCGTCGATCGAAGACAAGATCACCCGTTTCGCCGACAAGACGGCGCACCAGATCTTCGTCGAACCGGAAGGCCTGACCACCCACGAGCTTTACCCGAACGGGATCTCCACCAGCCTGCCGTTTGACGTGCAGGTGCAGATCGTCCGTTCCGTGCGTGGCTTCGAGAATGCCCACATCACCCGCCCGGGTTATGCCATCGAGTACGATTTCTTCGATCCGCGGGATCTCAAGGCCAACATGGAGAGCAAGTGCATTCCAAACCTGTTCTTCGCCGGCCAGATCAACGGCACGACCGGTTACGAAGAGGCGGCGGCACAAGGCCTGATGGCCGGTCTGAACGCGGCCTTGCGTGCCCAGGACAAGGATCCCTGGAACCCGCGTCGGGATCAGGCCTACATGGGCGTGATGATGGACGATCTCTCCACCCTGGGGACCCGCGAGCCTTACCGCATGTTCACCAGCCGCGCCGAATACCGCCTGCTGCTGCGGGAAGACAACGCCGATATCCGCCTGACCGCCATCGGTCGCGAGCTGGGTCTGGTGGATGACGAGCGCTGGAGCAAATTCAACGCCAAGATGGAACAGGTCGAGCTGGAGCGTCAGCGCATGCGTTCAACCTGGATCCACCCGCAACATCCGTCACTGGAAGCGGTCAACGCCCTGGTCAACACCCCGCTGACCCGCGAACAGAGTCTGGAAGAGCTGCTGCGTCGCCCCGAGGTGACCTATGATGCGCTGATGGCCATCGAAGGGGTCGGTCCTTCCGTGACTGATCCTGCCGCGGCCGAACAGGTTGAGATCCAGATCAAGTACGCCGGTTACATCGAGCGTCAGCACGATGAAGTGGAAAAGCAGCTGCGCAACGAGAATACCCTGCTGCCGCTGGATCTGGACTATCGCGAGGTGAACGGCCTCTCCAACGAGGTGAAAGCCAAGCTGAACGATGCCAAACCGCAGACCATTGGTCAGGCTTCCCGCATCTCCGGCATCACCCCGGCGGCTATCTCCATCCTGCTGGTTCACCTGAAAAAACACGGCCTGCTGCGTAAAACCGCCTGAGGAATCCCATGTTGGAAAGATTGAACGGCCTGCTCAAGCAGGCCGAAATTGTTATCACCGATACCCAAAAGAGCCAACTGGTGCAGTTGGTCGAGTTGCTGCACAAGTGGAACAAGGCTTACAATCTCACCTCGGTGCGAGATCCGGACGCCATGCTGGTCAAGCATATCCTCGATAGCTTGGTGGTAAGCCCCCACTTGCACGGTGAGCGCTTCATCGACGTGGGGACAGGTCCTGGCCTGCCGGGATTGCCGCTGGCGATCATCAATCCGGATAAGCAGTTCGTCCTGCTCGACAGTCTGGGCAAGCGGATCAACTTCATCCGTCAGGTGATCCAGGAGCTGGGTCTGACCAATGTGACGCCGGTCAAATCCCGGGTGGAAGAGTATCAACCTGAAGTGGGGTTTGATGGTGTACTGAGTCGGGCATTTGCCTCGTTGGAGGACATGCTGAGCTGGTGTCACCACCTGCCGTCAGAACAGGGCTGCTTCCTGGCGCTCAAGGGACAATATCCCGAGCAGGAGCTGGCCCAGTTGCCTGCCAATATCCGTCTGGTAGCCTGTCATGAGTTGCGGGTGCCGGAGCTGGAAGGCGAACGTCATCTGCTGGAATTCAAACATATCCAGCCCGAATAGGGTCGCAGTTTCATTTAGGGGATCGTGTGGGAAAAGTCATCGCCATAGCCAACCAGAAGGGTGGAGTGGGTAAAACCACCACTTGTGTGAATCTGGCCGCCTCCATGGCTGCCACCCGGCGCAAGGTGCTGGTGATCGATCTGGATCCGCAGGGCAATGCCACCATGGGCAGCGGTGTCGACAAGTATGACGTCGAGCGCACCGCCTATGAGCTGCTGATCGAGGATGCCCCCATCAGCGAAGTGATCATCCCCGAAACTACCGGGGGCTATCACCTGATTGCCGCCAACGCCGACGTGACCGCGGCCGAAATCCGTCTGATGGAATTTTTTGCCCGCGAGATCCGTCTGCGCAATGCGCTGGCCTCGGTGCGGGACAAGTACGACTACGTCTTCATCGACTGCCCACCTTCCCTCAACATGCTGACCGTGAATGCCATGGCCGCCGCCGACTCCGTGCTGGTGCCCATGCAGTGCGAATACTATGCGCTGGAAGGGCTCACCGCCCTGGTCGACACCATCAGCAAGCTGGCCGCCGTGGTCAATCCCGATCTCAAGATCGAAGGTGTGCTGCGTACCATGTACGATCACCGCAACCGGCTGGCCAATGATGTGTCCGATCAGCTAAAACAGCACTTTGGCGACAAAGTCTACCGCACCATCATTCCCCGCAACGTTAGACTGGCTGAGGCCCCGAGTTTCGGTGCCCCGGCCATGCACTATGACAAATCATCGGTGGGCGCCAAGGCCTACCTGGCACTGGCTGGCGAGATCCTGCGCCGCCAGGAGCAGGAACGTCAGGCGACCATCGCAGACCGAGAGAGCATATGACTCCGAAAAAACGTGGACTGGGCAAGGGGCTGGATGCCCTGCTCAGTACCAGCACGGCTGCCCGCCAGAAACAGGTGATGAGCGATCAACGTACTGAAGAGGCCATGGCCCCCACCAATCAGGGCGAGCTGCGCAAGCTGCCGGTGGAGTGGTTACAGTCCGGCAAGTACCAGCCCCGCAAGGATATGTCCCAGGATGCACTGGAAGAGCTTGCCAACTCCATCCGCGCCCAGGGGGTGATCCAGCCCATCGTGGTACGCCCTCTCGGCGAACAATCCTTCGAAATCATCGCCGGTGAACGGCGCTGGCGCGCGTCCCAGCTGGCGCGGCTCGAGGTGGTGCCCTGCATCGTCAAGGATGTACCCGACGAGGCTGCCGTTGCCATCGCGCTGATTGAGAACATCCAGCGGGAAGACCTCAATGCCATCGAAGAGGCGGTCGCTTTACAAAGACTGCTGACCGAATTCGAACTCACCCACCAGCAGGTGGCCGAGGCGGTGGGCAAGTCCCGCACCACGGTGACCAACCTGCTGCGTCTCAACCAGCTCAACGACGACGTGAAGCGTTTCGTCGAGCATGGCGACCTCGACATGGGTCATGCCCGAGCCCTGCTGGCCCTGAGCGGTCAGGCTCAGTCCGAACTGGCCAAGCTGGTTGCCCAGAAAGGGCTGACTGTACGCGATACCGAGAAGCTGGTGCAAAAAGCGCTCGAACCGGCAAAAGCCAGGGTCGAACCGGCTCGAGATCCTCAGATCGGCTATCTGGAGCGCCAGTTGGCAGAAAAAATAGGCAATCAGGTGCAACTTCAGCCTGGCAAGCGGGATAGCGGAAAGTTAGTAATAAGTTACGAGAATTTATCCGATTTGGACCGTATATTGGGCTATTTTGGCGTGTCGGAATCGTGATTCTTACGCTTTTTGTAGTAATAAAACATCCATTCCTTTTGATATGGCCATAACCTTGATTTGCCGCGGAAAGCCGCAAAAATTAAGGATTTTTGTCATATTGCAATAGCGGCCCTCAAGGGTATAATTTGACCGGCTTTAAGAGCTGTTAACATGGGGTCTTCGGATCCCGATTTTTTACAGTTCTGTAATGTTCAGGGGTAGGTTGGTGAAGCAGAAAATAGCCTTGGAAGGTTTTACGCTAGCCTGGGTTATGCTCGTTTGTCAGCTCATCCTGATCCTGGCGATGAGTGCTGTCTGGTTTTATCAGATTAGTGCCAGCGCCGGTTATTCCGCCCTTTACGGAGGGGGGATGTACTGGGTTCCTCAAGCCTTGTTTACTGTCTGGGTGCTGCGCCGCAAGGTGACAACCGAGAGTGTGGGCCTGGTTTTGCGGGACTTTTATGGTGGGGCTGGGATTAAGCTCGTTTCGACAGCAGGTCTGTTTGCTCTGTTGTTTGGTGCGAAAGTCGAGGTCGTTACCGTCTCGTTTTTTGCCACTTATGTCCTCGCCCTCGTTGTACAGTGGATAGTCTCATTCACGCTTAACAACCACTATTAGGAAAACTCATGTCTGCAACCGGAGAAGTCCTGACTCCTCAGGGATATATCTCCCACCACCTGACCCACCTTCAAGTCGGGTCCGGGTTCTGGACGGTGAATATCGACTCAATGGTATTCTCCGTCGTGCTAGGCGCCCTGTTTATCCTGCTGTTCCGCAAAGTAGCCGTTAACGCTACCAGCGGGGTGCCGGGTAAGCTGCAGTGCTTTGTGGAGATGCTGGTCGAGTTTGTGAATGGTAACGTCAAAGACATCTTTCATGGTCGCAACAAGGTCATCGCACCTTTGGGGTTGACTGTGTTTGTCTGGATCTTCCTGATGAACCTGATGGATCTGATCCCCGTTGACTTTATCCCTCACGCTGCACAATTGATGGGTATTCCCTATCTGCGTGTGGTTCCCTCTGCTGACGTTAACATCACCATGTCCATGGCTTTGGGCGTGTTCTTCTTGATCCTGTATTACAGCATCAAGGTCAAGGGTATCGGCGGGTTTGTGAAGGAGCTGACGCTTCAGCCTTTCAACCACCCGGCGGCCATCCCGGTTAACCTCATCCTGGAAACTGTTACGCTGGTATCCAAACCGGTCTCTCTGGGTCTTCGACTGTTCGGCAACATGTATGCTGGCGAACTGATCTTTATCCTGATTGCGGGTTTGCTACCCTGGTGGTCACAGTGGATCCTGTCCGTGCCTTGGGCAATTTTCCACATCTTGATCATCACTTTGCAGGCATTCATCTTCATGGTTCTGACCATCGTCTATCTGTCGATGGCACAGGAAGACCATGGTTGATGCGACTCAAATAATCCTTTTTATACAATCAATTACATCTAAATAAATGGAGATCCTCATGGAAAACTTGAACATGGACCTGCTGTACATCGCTGCTGCAATGATGATGGGTCTGGCTGCTATCGGCGCTTCCATCGGTATCGGTATTCTGGGTGGCAAGTTCCTGGAAGGTGCTGCTCGTCAACCTGATCTGATCCCTGTTCTGCGTACCCAGTTCTTCATCGTAATGGGTCTGGTGGATGCGATCCCGATGATCGCCGTTGGTCTGGGTCTGTATGTGATGTTTGCGGTTGCTGGCTAAGTCGTTACGACATCTCCAGGCATAACCCATTAACTAACTAAAGAGGACATCGGCTGTGAATATCAACGCCACCCTCCTCGGCCAAGCAATTGCTTTTTTCTTCTTCGTTGTGTTTTGCATGAAGTATGTATGGCCGCCGCTGATGGCTGCCATCGAAGCCCGTCAGAAAGCTATTGCTGACGGTCTCTCTTCTGCCGAACGAGCCAAGAAAGATCTGGATTTGGCCAAGGCCAACGCCGTCGATCAGCTGAAAGAAGCCAAGCTGCAGGCTGCTGAAATCATTGAACAGGCCAACAAACGCAAGGCCCAGATCATTGATGAGGCAACTGTCGGTGCTCAGGCTGAGCGGGAAAAAATCCTGGCTCAAGGCCGTGCCGAGATTGAAGCTGAACGTCATCGTGCCAAAGAGGAACTGCGCAAGCAGGTTGCTGCTCTTGCCATTGCGGGTGCAGAGAAGATCCTGGCGCGCCAAATCGACCAGGCTGCCAACAGCGACATCGTCGACAAACTGGTAGCTGAACTGTAACGGGAACGGGGCTATGTCTGAACTGACTACAATCGCTCGCCCCTACGCCAAGGCTGCTTTCGAGTTTGCCGTTGAGCACAAGGCGGTTGATCAGTGGCTGGGGATGCTCAGCTTCGCTGCGGAAGTAGTGAAGAACGAGACCATCCACTCCCTGGTTAACGGCTCTGTGGCTGCCGACGAGCTGGCAAAACTGTTTGTCAGCATCTGCGGGGAGCAACTCGACGAGCATGGCCAGAACCTGATCCGGGTAATGGCAGAGAATGGTCGCTTGGGTGTGCTGCCGGCGGTCGTTGCCGAATTTGTGGTGTTCAAGTCTGAACTGGACAAAGAAGTTCAGGCTGACGTGATTTCGGCGATTGCACTGACCGACCAGCAGAAAGCCAATATTCAGGCTTCTCTGGAACAACGTCTCGCGCGCAAAGTGAAGCTGAATTGCAGCATCGACGCGTCCTTGATGGCCGGGGTGCTCATCAAGGCCGGTGATCTGGTTATCGACGGAACTGTCCGCGGCAAGCTGGATCGCATGGCTGACGCGCTGCAATCTTGATTGGGGTATTAGAGCATGCAACTGAATTCCACTGAAATCGCCGAGCTGATCAAGCAGCGCATTGCGCAGTTTGATGTAAAGAGCGAAGCGCGTAACGAAGGTACCATCGTCTCCGTGAGTGACGGTATCATTCGTATCCACGGCCTGGCCGATGCCATGCAGGGTGAGATGATCGAGCTGCCGGGCAACCGCTACGCTCTGGCATTGAACCTGGAGCGTGACTCCGTTGGTGCCGTAGTGATGGGTCCCTATGCCGATCTGGCCGAAGGGATGAAAGTAAAAGGTACTGGCCGCATTCTGGAAGTGCCGGTCGGTCGTGGTCTGCTGGGCCGGGTGGTCAACACCCTGGGTCAGCCTATCGACGGTAAAGGTCCGGTCGAGCACGATGGCTTCTCTCCGGTAGAAGTGATTGCCCCGGGCGTTATCGAGCGTAAGTCTGTTGACCAGCCTGTCCAGACCGGTCTGAAAGCCATCGACTCCATGATCCCTATCGGTCGTGGCCAGCGTGAGCTGATCATCGGTGACCGCCAGGTAGGTAAAACTGCCATTGCGATCGACACCATCATCAACCAGAAAGACTCCGGTATTAAGTGTGTCTACGTTGCGATTGGCCAGAAGGCCTCCACCATCGCCAACGTGGTGCGCAAGCTGGAAGAGCACGGCGCCCTGGCCAACACCATAGTAGTGGTTGCCTCTGCTTCCGAAGCGGCTGCCCTGCAATACCTGGCTCCGTATTCAGGTTGCTCCATGGGTGAGTACTTCCGTGACCGCGGTGAAGATGCCCTGATCATTTATGATGACCTGTCCAAGCAGGCCGTTGCATATCGTCAGATTTCCCTGCTGCTGCGCCGTCCGCCAGGACGTGAAGCATTCCCGGGCGACGTATTCTATCTGCACTCCCGTCTGCTGGAGCGTGCAGCTCGCGTCAACGACGAGTACGTAGAGAAGTTCACCAAGGGTGAAGTGAAGGGCAAAACCGGTTCTCTGACCGCGCTGCCGATCATCGAAACCCAGGCGGGCGACGTATCCGCGTTCGTTCCGACCAACGTGATCTCCATCACCGATGGTCAGATCTTCCTGACTTCCCAGTCTTTCAACGCCGGTATTCGTCCTGCGGTTGATCCGGGTATCTCCGTATCCCGTGTGGGTGGTGCCGCCCAGACCAAGATCGTCAAGAAGCTGTCCGGTGGTATCCGTACCGCGCTGGCCCAGTATCGCGAACTTGCTGCCTTTGCCCAGTTCTCTTCCGACCTGGACGATGCAACTCGCAAGCAGCTGGACCACGGTCAGAAAGTGACCGAGCTGATGAAACAGAAGCAGTACTCTCCGATGAGCGTGGCTCACCAGTCTCTGGTGCTGTTCGCCGCGGAAAAAGGCTATCTCTCTGATGTCGAGTTGAGCAAGATCCTCGACTTCGAAGCCGCTCTGCTCTCTTTCGCCGATACCCAGCATGCTGAGCTGATGGCTGAAATCAATGCCAAGGCTGACTACAACGACGCGATCGTTGGCAAGCTGACTGCGTTGCTGGATGACTTCAAGGCAACCCAGACCTGGTAAGCGAGTGTGGCAGCGCAAGCTGCCACCTGATGGAGAGAAGAGATGGCCGGCGCAAAAGAGATACGTAACAAGATCGGGAGTGTTAAAAACACTCAAAAGATCACCAGCGCTATGGAAATGGTGGCAGCAAGCAAGATGCGCCGTGCGCAGGATCGCATGTCTGCCAGCCGTCCGTACGCTGAAACCATGCGCAAGGTGATCGGCCATATCGCTCAGGGGAACCTGGAATACAAACACCCCTACCTCATCGAACGTGAGGTCAAGCGAGTGGGTTACATCGTCGTCTCCACCGACCGTGGCCTGTGTGGTGGTCTGAACATCAACCTGTTCAAGGCTGCCCTCAATGATATGAAGCAATGGAGCGCGAAAGGTGCCAAGGTTGACCTGGCTCTGATCGGCAACAAAGCCTCCAACTTCTTTGAACGGCACGGCGCCAAGGTGAAAGCTCACGTCGCAGGACTGGGCGATAACCCGAGCGTCAATGACCTGATTGGTTCAGTCAAGGTCATGCTGAAGGCTTACGACAACGGTGAGATTGACAAGCTGTATCTGGTGTACAACAAGTTCGTCAACACCATGGTGCAGCAACCACGGGTCGATCAACTGCTGCCTTTGCCCGTAACTGAAGACAGCAAGCTGGCCAAGAAACACCACTGGGATTACCTCTATGAGCCGGATCCCAAGAAGCTGCTGGATACCCTGCTGGTTCGCTATGTCGAATCTCAGGTCTACCAGGGTGTAGTGGAAAACTTGGCCAGTGAACAGGCAGCCCGAATGGTTGCCATGCAAGCCGCGACTGACAACGCCGGTAACCTGATTAACGATCTGCAACTGGTATACAACAAGGCCCGTCAGGCCAGTATTACCCAGGAGCTGACAGAGATCGTATCCGGTGCTGCTGCGGTGTAAGGCAAGGGTTATCAAAGGTTTAGAGGATTTGACATGAGTAACGGTTTCATCGTCCAAATCATCGGCGCTGTAGTGGACATCGAGTTCCCGCAGAATGCCGTGCCCCAGGTGTACGATGCACTGAAGGTCGTTAGCGAAGGTCAAGGCCAGGGTCTGGTGCTGGAAGTTCAGCAACAGATCGGTGGCGGCGTCGTTCGTTGCATCACCATGGGTTCCTCCGACGGTCTGCGTCGTGGGTTGGAAGTAATGAATAGCGGTAAATCCATCCAGGTTCCGGTCGGTACTGCGACACTGGGTCGGATCATGAACGTACTGGGCGAGCCAATCGACGAGAAAGGCCCGATCGGTGAAGAAGAGAGCTGGTCAATCCACCGTGAAGCCCCCAGCTACGAAGATCAGTCCAACAGCACCGAGCTGCTGGAGACCGGCATCAAGGTTATCGACCTGGTATGTCCGTTCGCCAAGGGTGGTAAGGTTGGTCTGTTCGGTGGTGCCGGTGTAGGCAAAACCGTAAACATGATGGAGCTGATCCGTAACATCGCGATCGAACACAGTGGTTACTCTGTATTCGCCGGTGTAGGTGAGCGTACCCGTGAGGGTAACGACTTCTACCACGAGATGATGGAGTCCAACGTACTGGACAAAGTATCTCTGGTTTACGGTCAGATGAACGAGCCGCCCGGAAACCGTCTGCGCGTTGCGCTGACCGGCCTGACCATGGCCGAGAAGTTCCGTGACGAAGGTCGTGACGTGCTGTTCTTCGTGGACAACATCTACCGTTACACCCTGGCCGGTACTGAAGTATCCGCACTGCTGGGCCGTATGCCTTCCGCTGTAGGTTACCAGCCGACCCTGGCCGAGGAGATGGGTGTTCTGCAAGAACGTATCACCTCCACCAAGACCGGTTCCATCACCTCCGTACAGGCCGTTTACGTGCCTGCGGATGACTTGACTGACCCGTCTCCGGCGACCACCTTCGCCCACCTGGATGCGACCGTCGTACTGTCCCGTCAAATCGCGGCACTGGGTATCTACCCGGCCGTTGACCCGCTGGACTCTACCTCTCGTCAGCTGGATCCGCTGGTGGTTGGCAAAGAGCACTACGAGACCGCTCGTGGCGTTCAGACCGTACTGCAGCGCTACAAAGAGCTGAAGGACATCATCGCCATCCTGGGTATGGATGAACTGTCAGAAGAAGACAAACTGACCGTAGCCCGTGCCCGTAAGATCGAGCGTTTCCTGTCCCAGCCGTTCTTCGTAGCAGAAGTGTTTACCGGTTCTCCGGGTAAATACGTGCCGCTGAAAGAGACCATCCGTGGTTTCCAGGGCATCCTGAAAGGCGAGTATGACGATCTGCCCGAGCAGGCGTTCTACATGGTTGGCGGTATCGACGAAGTCGTCGAGAAATCCAAGAAACTGTAAGCCTCGACAGGAGGGCCCATGGCAGAGATGATCTCCTTTCACCTGGACGTGGTGAGCGCCGAAGGAAAACTGTTTTCCGGTCGCGTGCAATCCGCTCAGGTATCAGGCTCCGAAGGTGAGTTGGGTCTCCGCCACGGTCATGCTCCGTTGCTGACTGCCATCAAGCCGGGCCTGGTCCGCTTGGTGAAGCAGAACGGAACTGAAGAGGTGCTGTACATCTCCGGCGGTATGCTGGAAGTACAACCTGAATCCGTGACCGTGCTGGCGGACACCGCGATTCGTGCTGACGACTTGGATGAGGCGAAAGCCCAGGAAGCCAAGCGCGCAGCCGAAGAGCGGATCCACAGCTCCCATGGTGATATCGACTACGCCCAGGCCGCCACCGAGCTGGCCAAGGCGATGGCTCAACTGCGAGTCATCGATATCGTCAAAAAGAATTACCGCTAATAACGGTGATGTAAAAAGCGACCTTCGGGTCGCTTTTTTTTTACCCGTTGGATAGACTCCGCCGAGTATTTCTCATGTTCCAAAGGCCAATTTATGTCCCTCAACGTCGTGATCCTGGCTGCGGGTAAAGGTACCCGTATGCGTTCCATTCTGCCCAAGGTACTGCACCCGGTAGCCAACAAACCCATGGTTTCCCATGTGATCGATACCGCTCGTCAGGTCGGTGCCGAGCAGCTGCATCTGGTCTATGGCCACGGTGCCGAGCTGCTGAAAGAGCGGATCGTGGCGGCCGATGTGAACTGGGTGCTGCAAGCTCAGCAGCTGGGAACCGGTCATGCCGTCGCCCAGGCCATCCCGTTCTGGAAGGATGAAGACGATGTGCTGGTGCTCTACGGCGATACCCCGCTGATCCAGCCCGAGACCCTGCAGCGCTTGCTCGCCGCCAAGGCTGAAAACGGGATGGCACTGCTGACCGTGGTGCTGGACAACCCCACCGGCTATGGCCGCATCGTCCGTGAAAATGGTCAGGTAGTCGGTATCGTCGAGCAGAAGGATGCCAATGCCGAACAGCTGGCCATTCGTGAGGTGAATACCGGCGTGCTGGTGGCCAATGGGGGCCAGTTGCGTCAATGGTTGTCTCGTCTCGACAACAAAAACGCCCAGGGCGAGTTCTATCTGACCGATGTGATCGCCATGGCTCACAGCGATAATTGCCCGATTGCCGCCGTTCATCCGGAGCGTGCCGCCGAGGTGGAAGGGGCCAACAATCGGGTGCAATTGGCTCAGCTTGAGCGCAGCTATCAGCAGATGCAGGCCGAGAAACTGATGATTGCAGGTGCAACCATGATCGACCCCGCACGCTTTGATTTGCGTGGGGTTTTGGAAATTGGTGAAGAGGTTGTTATTGATGCAAACGTCATCATTGAGGGCAAGGTGACTCTCGGCAATCACGTTCGTATCGGAGCCGGTTGCGTACTGAAAGATTGTGTCATTGGCGATCACACCGAGGTGAAACCCTACTCGGTTATCGAGGGTGCACAGGTGGCAGATCAGTGCTCAGTGGGTCCGTTTACCCGCTTGCGTCCGGGGGCGGTTCTGGAGCAGGATGCGCACGTTGGCAACTTCGTCGAGATGAAGAAGGCCCGTCTGGGGGTTGGTTCCAAGTGCGGTCATCTGACCTATCTGGGTGATGCCGAGATCGGAGCCGGGGTGAATATCGGTGCCGGTACCATCACCTGCAACTACGACGGGGTCAACAAATTCCAGACCATCATCGAGGACGATGTGTTCGTCGGTTCTGATACCCAACTGGTAGCGCCTGTTCGCATCGGCAAGGGGGCCACCCTGGGTGCCGGCTCTACTATTACCAAGGACGTGGGTGAAAATGAACTCGTGATTACCCGGGTACCCCAGCGTCACATCAAGAACTGGGCTCGTCCGGTCAAGAAGAAGTGATGCCCGAGCAATAAAATAGAACCGGCGCCCGATGGCGCCGGTTTTTTTGGCTTATGACTGATGGTTGGTGTCACTGGTCGATGACTGGGGGGCCGCCCATGTGGTCGCGGGTGCGCTGTAGTTCATCACCTGATACCAGTCGAGCTTGCGGGTCAGCAGCATGATCTGCGCCAGGGTGGCGAACAGCAGCAGGGCGCCGAGCAGCAGAGCTATCTCTTCGGCCTGCAGCAGGCTGTAGAGGATGGCATAGACCAGCCCGAGCAGCGCTGCGAAGCCGATCCCCTTTTTCGGGCCACCCAGCACATGGCTGAGGTAGAAGCCGTTGAGCAGCACGCTGGCCAGCGCGGCTACCAGATAGGCCCAGCCAAAGCCGAGGTGCTCGGTCAGGGCCAGCAGCACCAGATAGAAGATAGCCAGCCCCATGCCTACCAGCGCGTACTGGATCGGGTGAACCCTCAGCCCCTTGAGCAGCTCGAACATGAAGAAGCTGATAAAGGTGAGGCCGATGAAGAGCAGGGCATATTTGGCCGCCCGTTCGTTGAGCTGATAGTGATCCACCGGCTGCACCAGACTGACGCTGAAGGTGGAGAGATGGCTATCGCCCCCGTTCATCATCCGGTTGAAGCTGGTCTCCATGTCGCTGGCGAACCAGCTGGTTTGCCAGTTGGCCTCAAACCCTTGTGGGCTCAGGGTGCGACTGCCCGGCAGAAAGTCACCGATAAAGTTGGGGTGGGGCCAGTTGCCCGCCAGCTGCAGGGTGCTCTCCTTGCCCAGCGGGACTATGTCGAGGGCGTTCATCCCCTGTAGATTGAGCTCCAAATGGAAGGTGCCATCCTGCTGCGGCAGGTTGTCGAGTGGGGCATGGATACCCGCGAGCGCGTCACCGAGGCGGGCGCCGGGGGCAAACGGGATCCGCTGTGTGCCGAGTTGCAGTTCGGGGACGCTGTTGATACCGCGGGCATCGGAGAGCACCAGGCTCAGGTAGGGTTTGCCCGCCACCAGCTCGGCCGTTTCACCGGGCGGTGAGGTCGCGTCATTCAGCAAACTCTGCCGGGTGGGCAGGCGGCCGGATAGGGTGAGGCGGGTCTGGTAGACCTGCGCCTGATAGATGCCCAGCTTGCGCGGGGTGACCTCCATGTTGGCCTTGATATCCAACTGCTCCGGCAGCAGGTAGCGGTAGATCTGCTCCTGACGGACGAAGCGCTTGCCCTCCTGCTCGACCGTCACCGAACGGGTATAGGGCTGCACGATAATGGGCCCCATCAGTCGTTGCGGGCCGCTGCTGCTGGCCATGATGCTGTGAATGGCCTGATTGCGGTAAGCCTGACGCTCCCGGTTCAGCTCCATGATGGATTGCACCGGCACCATCAACAGCAGGCTGAGCAACAGCAGCAGAAATATCTTGTGGGTGAATATCTGTTTGACCATGACACGTCTCCTTGTTGGATGGAGTGAGTCTGTCAGTCCGGCGTGAAGTGGTGATGGGCTTGTGTGAAGTGATGGTGAAGGGGGATAAAAAAACCGGCCTTGCGCCGGTTTCTGGAGAAATTACAGGGTCTTCAGCTTCCCGGGCAATGCGGCCAGCACCTCCTCTTTCGCCTTGAGGGAGGCGAACTGCTTGCCGGGTTTTTGCACCACGGTATGGACGAAGATCAGCTGTTTGCCCAGTTTGCTGGCCCAGCCGACGAACCAGCCGATCTGCTGATCGCGGTTGAGGCTGCCATCCAGCTTCTTCGGGTAGCCCATGCCGGTCTTGCCGTGGATCTGCCAGCCGTCGATCTCGCTCACCTTGAGGATATTGGCGGTGTACTGCAGAGTCTGCGCCGAGACCGGCAGCTTGCCGCTCAGCATCTTGCCGAGGAAGCGGGCCTGCTCCTCCGGACTGATGGCGAGGCTGGCGCTGAGCCAGGCCTGGGTCAGACCGTCATGTTTGCCCGGATTGCCGGAGAGATCCCGGTTGCCGTAGTCGAAGCGGTCGACGTATTGCTGGAAGCGCTCCATCCCCAGCCATTCGGTGATCTGCTGGGAGAACCAGACCACCGAGTAGGTTTCCCAGCGGCGCGGGGTAGTGGTTTCGCGCCAGGCGGGTAGCCAGCCGTCATAGCTCGGCTTGTAAGGCAGTGCCGGATGCTCTTCATCCACCAGATAGCCACTGTCGTAACCCATCAGCGCCAACGGGATCTTGAAGGTGGACGCGGGCGGCAGCTGGCTGGAGCAGTCCCCTTCGCTGGAGAGGGTCTGGCCGTTGCCGTCAGCATAGAGAAAGCAGCCGCTGGCGGCGGAGGCAGGCAGGGCTGCGAGCAGACCGGCAGCCAGTAGGCTGGAGAGAAGCAGGCGGGACATAGCATTTCCTTGAGCAAATGGATGAGAGAAAGCGGCAGTCTAAAGCCGCTTTGTGTGGGGAGTGTGAAGTTGCAGGGCGGTGACTAGGTGAACGGCAGCCAGAGTTCCGCCAGCGCGCCTCCCTCCGGCTGGTTGCTCAGGGTCAGACGACCGCCATGCTGGTGGGCCACCTCATGGGCGAAACTGAGCCCGAGACCGCTGCTCTTGCCCTTGTCGGGGCGCGGCAGGGAGTAGAAGCGCTCGAAGATCCGTGGCAGGGCATAGTCGGGAATGCCGGGGCCGCTGTCGGTGACCCGAAAACAGTAGCCCTCCTCCTGCTGGCTGCCGCTCAGGGTGACCAGCCCGTAGGCAGGAGAGAAGTCGATGGCGTTATCCAGCAGGTTGCCGATGGCCTGCTCCACCAACAGCGGGTCCCACTTCTGTTTCGGCGCGCTGGCCAGCTCGGCAACCAGCGCTACCTGCCGGCGCTGGGCGATAATCTGGCGGGCATCGAGCGCCCGCTTGCCGAGCCCGGCTGGCTCTACCGCTTGCCGATCCAGCCCCTGCCCCGACTCCAGCCGTGCCAGTTGCAGCATCCGTTCGATCAGCTGCTGCATGCGGGCACTCTCCTGATTGATGTTGCCGATAAAGCGCCTGGCCACCTCGGGGGGCGGCGTTTCGGCCAGGATCTCCCCTGCCCCGCGAATAGCCGCCAGCGGGCTCTTCAGCTCGTGGGTCAGGCTGTGGACATAGCCCTCGATATAGCTCTTGCCATCGAGCTGGTGGCGCATGGTTTCAAGGGCGTGGCCGAGCCGATCCAGCTCGACGGTGTGCAGTTGCGGCAGCGGTGCCGCCTCCCCCTTGCTGACCGATTCGGCGTAGTGCACCAGTTTGCCTATGGCGCGGTTGAGCCACCAAACCAGCAGACTGCCGATCAATAGCGAGATGAACAGCATCTGGCCAGCGGCTTGCAGCAGTTCCCGTTCACCCCGCTCGATGGCGGGCATCAGGGTGCGATTGGGTTTGGCGACGGTGAGGGAGCCGATGATCTCTGTGCCTTCCCGCAGCGGTGCCGCCACATACATGGTCGAGCTGGCGGCATCGTCGGGATCGGTGCGGGTGCTGCGGGCGCCATACTGACCGCGCAGGGTGCGGTAGACATCGTTCCAGCGGGAATAATCCTTGCCCAGATCCGTGCCGTCGGAGTCGTAAATCACCATCCCCTGCCGATCTGTCACATAGATGCGGTACTCCGCCTGCTGTTTGAGGTGGCCGTCGATCATCGCATTGATGGGATTCTGGTTGAGACGGGCGAAGGCGCTGGCCAGCCGCCCGTTCATCATATTGCCCTCTTGCAGATCATCGAGGGCGAGCGGCGCCAGCAGCTGGGTCATGTCGACCAAGGTATCCTCGGTGGCGCTGCGCACTCCGGGTTTGATCTCCTCGACGAAGATCTCCAGCACGAACCAGGCGGCCAGCGCGAAGATCAGCAGCAGGCCGCACAGCAGTTGCAGTCCTAGTCTCATGCCAGCTCCAGGCTATAGCCCAGTCCGCGGTGGGTGAGGATCAGGTTGGCCTCGGGATCATGCTCGCGCAGCTTGGCGCGGATGGTCTTGATATGGGTATCGACGGTGCGATCCAGACTCTCTTCGGCATCCTGCCACACCAGATCCATCAGCTGCTGGCGGGAGTAGACCCGGCCCGGCGCCTGCATCAGGGTCTTGAGCAGCAGATATTCGTAGCGGGTGAGGGCCAGCGGTTGGCCGCGAAAATGGATGCGGGCCCGTTCCTCATCCAGCACCAGCAGGGCGCTGGGCTGGGGGGCGACGGGCTGGCTGCGGCGCAGGATGACCCGCACCCGGGCACACACTTCCCGTGGCGAGAAGGGTTTGGCCACATAGTCGTCGGCACCGATCTCCAGCCCGATCAGCCGGTCTATCTCCTCGCTGCGGGCGGTGAGGAACATCAGGGGGATATCGGTCAGCGCCCTCACCTGCTTGCAGAGTTCGAAGCCGCTGATGTCGGGCAGCCCCACATCGAGGATCAGGAAGTCGGGTCGCGTCTGTTCCAGTCGTGTCAGCAACTGTTGGCCCAGCATGAACCACTCCACCTCGAACCCGTCGGTCTGCAGGGCATAAATCAGGGTATCGGCGATGCTGGCCTCATCTTCCACCAGCCAGATGACTCTCTTTTGCATGGCATCCTCGTCGCAAATTGGCACCCCATTCTGGCATCGAACCAAATCGGATCCTATTTGCTGTTTTATTTTTCCGAAAAAGGGGCTAATATTTCGATGTTCTTTCGAATCGAAACTTAAAGATGACCAAACGTAATACTCAACAACGCCGACACACCATAGTGACCCTGGTACAAGAGCAGGGTGAAGTGAGCGTCGACGCCCTCGCCAAACACTTTTCTACCTCCGAAGTGACCATCCGTAAAGATCTGGCGGTACTGGAGACCGGCGGTCTGCTGCTGCGCCGTTACGGTGGTGCTGTCCCTTTGCCGAGCGAGATGGTGGTCGAGGTCAACCCTGAACAAGTTTCGAACCGAAAGTTAGCCATTGCCCGTGCGGCGGCCGAGCGGCTGCGTGATCACAACCGCGTCATCATCGACAGCGGCAGCACCACCAGCGCCATGATCCCCATGCTGGGCAACAAGCGCGGCCTCATCGTGATGACCAACTCCCTCAATGTGGCCGGTGCCCTGCGCGAGCTGGAAAATGAGCCTACCCTGTTAATGACCGGTGGCACTTGGGACCCTCACTCCGAATCCTTCCAGGGGCAGGTGGCGGAACAGGTGTTGCGCTCCTACGACTTCGACCAGCTCTTTATCGGTGCTGACGGCATCGACCCGGAGCGTGGCACCACCACCTTCAACGAGCTGGTGGGCCTGTCGCGGGTCATGGCCGAGGTGTCGCGGGAGGTCATTGTGATGGTCGAATCGGAAAAGATCGGCCGCAAGATCCCCAATCTCGAACTTCCCTGGTCGAGCATCCATACCCTGGTGACCGACGAGGGGCTGGCCAGCGAGGCCAGAGAACAGATTCAAGCCCAGGGGGTGACGCTTATCTGCGCCCCGGTCACTTGCTGACATCGAGCTCTGAACTATCCAACTGACTTTACGATTTGCATCTCAAGGAGAAGTGTATGTGTGGCATCGTCGGGGCTGTCGCCCAACGTGATGTGGCTGAAATTCTGGTAGAGGGCCTGCGCCGTCTGGAGTACCGCGGTTATGACTCCGCCGGTGTGGCCGTGTTCAGCGCCAACCAGCCGTTGCAGCGGGTTCGCCGTCTGGGCAAGGTGGCCGAGCTGGCCAAGGCGCTTGACGAGCAGTCCGTCCACGGCGGTACCGGTATTGCCCATACCCGCTGGGCCACTCACGGCGAGCCTTCCGAGCGCAATGCCCACCCCCACGTTTCCGAGCATATCGTGGTGGTGCACAACGGCATCATCGAGAACCACGAAGAGCTGCGGGAAGAGTTGAAGGCGCTGGGTTATGTGTTCAGCTCCGACACCGATACCGAGGTGATTGCCCATTTGGTCCATCATGAGCTGAAGCGTGCCGGCAGCCTGCTGGCCGCCATGCAGACTGCGGTGAAGCAGCTGCGCGGTGCCTACGGTACCGTGGTGATGGACAGCCGCGACGACAGCCGCGTGGTGGTGGCCCGCTCCGGTTCACCGCTGGTGATCGGCCGCGGTATCGGCGAGAACTTTATCGCCTCCGACCAGATGGCGCTGCTGCCGGTGACCCGCCGTTTCATCTTCCTGGAAGAGGGTGATGTGGCCGAAGTGACCCGCCGTGACGTGCACATCTTCGATACCAACGGCAACGCCGTGGTGCGTGAAGAGCAGGAGTCCGAACTCTCCCACGATGCCGGTGACAAGGGCGAATACCGTCACTACATGCTCAAAGAGATCCACGAGCAGCCCAAAGCGATCACCAACACCCTGGAAGGGCGTCTGGGCAGCGATCACGTGGTGGTCGAATCGTTCGGCAACGGCGCTCGCGCCATCTTTGACAAGGTCGAGCACGTGCAGATCGTCGCCTGCGGCACCTCCTATCACTCCGGCATGGTGGCTCGCTACTGGTTCGAAGAGATCGCTGGCGTCTCCTGTGATGTGGAGATCGCCTCCGAGTTCCGCTATCGCAAATCGGTAGTGCGCCCCAACAGCCTGCTGGTGACCCTCTCCCAGAGTGGCGAGACCGCCGATACCCTGGCTGCGCTGCGTCTGGCCAAGGAATCCGGCTATATGAGCTCGCTGGCTATCTGCAACGTGCCGGGCTCCTCGCTGGTGCGTGAATCGGATCTGGCCTTTATGACCCGTGCCGGTGCCGAGATCGGCGTAGCCTCCACCAAGGCGTTCACCACCCAGCTGGCTGGCCTGCTGATGCTGGTGGCCTCGGTCGGTCACTGCCGTGGCCACCTTAGCGCGGCCGCCGAGGCTGAACTGGTCAAGGCGCTGCAAGCCCTGCCGCTGCGTATTAAAGAGAGTCTGGCGCTGGCCAAGGATATCGAAACCCTGGCCGAAGAGTTTGCCGACAAGCAGCACAGCCTGTTCCTCGGCCGCGGCAGCCAGTACCCCATCGCCATGGAGGGGGCGCTCAAGCTCAAAGAGATCTCCTACATCCACGCCGAAGCCTATGCCGCTGGCGAGCTGAAGCACGGCCCGCTGGCGCTGATCGATGCCGAGATGCCCATCATTGTGGTGGCGCCGAACAACGATCTGCTGGAGAAGCTCAAGTCCAACGTGGAAGAGGTTCGTGCACGTGGCGGTATCCTCTATGTGTTCGCCGATGCCGATACCGGCTTCAAGAGCGACGAGACCATGCGGGTCATGAACCTCAACCATGTGGAAGAGGTGATCGCCCCCATCGTCTATACCGTGCCCCTGCAGCTGCTCTCCTATCACGTTGCCCTGATCAAGGGCACTGACGTCGACCAGCCGCGCAACCTGGCAAAATCGGTGACGGTCGAGTAAGTCACTCTCTCAAATGAAAAAGAGCCGCAATTGCGGCTCTTTTTGTTTCGGCTGAGGGGTTACGACAGCCGCAGGTTGGTGATGGTGACCTCGTCGAGGGAGGGCACAATGATGCCGCTGGTGATCCCTTTGGCGATGGCCTGACTGCGGTTCTTCGAGTCGGTCTTGTTGGTCACCTGGGTCAGGTGAAAGTTGACCGTCCGCTCACTGATGCCGAGTATGGTAGCGATCTCCCAGGAGGTCTTGCCCTCGCTTGCCCAGAACAGGCACTCCTTCTCCCGATCCGACAGTTCGGTCAGGTATTTCATCATATCCGGTCTGCTTTTGATCAGTTGCAGCGCAGAGTTGAAGATGTAGCTTGCGCAGAACGACAGCAGCGGCACGTTTTCAAACATCAGGTCTGAGTTGGATTTGTCCTTGGTGATGAATGAGAGGATACCGTGCTCCCCCTGCGGGGTGTGCAGCGGAAATGAGACTCCATTGCGTACACCGAAATCGGCCGCCAGGTTCATCACCTCCCGACTGGCGCTGGGTAGCCAGGGCGAGTCGCAGTCGAGTTTGTTCCAGAAGATGGGCTGGGTCTGTTTCAGCCCCAGATAGACCACCGGATCCTGGGTCAGATACTGGTTTTCGCTATAGGCGTCAAACCAGCTGGTCGGACAGTTGTTAAACAGCGCCACATGGGATTTTTGCATGGTGATGGGGAAAATAATCAGCAGCCGGAAGTAATCAAAGCCCATTTGATGACTGAAGCGCTCCAGCTGTTGCTGGATATCGCTGGTTTTTGTTGCCTTGGTGAACTTGTCGATATGTTCCCAGATCGCATCGTTGAGCATGACTTTCTCCTTTTTCGATCTCTATCACACTGATCGAAAAGATTTTTCTCGTTATTTATATTTGTCGGTGGCTATTGGAGCCACTTATTCCGTGCGTGTTTAAAAATTATCCTGTTTTTGTGCATAAAGGCCAAGAAAATCCTCTCGTTGCCAGTCCGCCCTGTATTTGAGATAATGATAATAGTTATCATTAGTAAGATGTATTTCAATGAACAAATTATGGGGTGTGGCCCTGCTGCCACTGTCAGTCCACTTTGCTGCCATTGGGGATGAGCTGGTTGCTCCCGCTCTCAAGAACAGCATCGCTGCCGGGAAAGCCTCCCAGCAGCGGGTGGAAAAAGCCGCCGATGCCGCCGTTGCCGCACGACTGGAGCTGCAAAATGCCCAGCTGCAACTGCGTGACCTCGAAGCCTACAACCGCTACATGCAATCTCTGGTGGCCGATCAGCAAAATGAGCTGGGTAAATTGAGCCAGCAGTTGGAAGCGGTGCAAGAGACCCGTCAGGGCTTGATCCCGCTGATGCTGCAGATGCAGGCAGATCTGGAACAGCTGGTGCAAAACGACATCCCGCTGCGCAAGGAAGATCGTTTAGCGCGGGTTGAACAGTTGAAAGCGACCCTGGCCCGTGCGGACGTGAGCGAGGCAGAGAAATTCCGTCAGCTGCTGCAGGCCTATCAGATCGAAGCCGAGTACGGCAGCAGGATGGACAGCTATTCCGCCGAGCTGGAGCTGGATGGTGCACCGCGTCGGGTTGATGTGCTGGCGCTGGGTCGGGTTTCCCTGCTGGCGATGACTGCCGATCGCAGTCAGGCATGGCGCTGGTCTGCCGAGGCGAAGCAGTGGCAAGCCCTCGACAGCCAGTGGCTCTCCCCTATCGCCGAGGCGATGGATGTGGCCGCCGACAAGAAAGTTCCCCAGTTGCTCAATGTCCCCCTCTCTGTCAGCCGTAGTCAGGAGGCCCAATCATGAGAGTCACCATGAAGTGGTTCCCCCTCCTTATTGCCCTCTCCTGCGGTGCCAACGCCGCTGTCGCCGATGAGTGGCAGCAGCAGGAACAGGCTCGCGAACAGCAGGCTCAGCAAGATCTGGCGACCGTTGCCAGGGAGCTCGGCACTGCCCGCGCCAAATTGGCCGAGGCCCAGCGCCTGAGCAAGGAGCTGGCCAGCCAGTTTGCCAGCAACGAGAAGCAGCTGGTCGAGCTTAACGCCCAGTGGGAGCAAGCCTCCGGCGACATGAACGAGATCTTCGCGGTCACCCGTCAGGGTGCCAGCGATGCGGTCAAGCTGCTGAGCGAATCCGCCGTCGAGGGGCAGTACCCGGAGCGTCTCGCCCCGTTGAAAGCCATGGCACAGGATAAACAGGTGCCGGATCGCGCCGCCCTCGCCCTGCTACCCGCCACGCTGCTGCAAGAGATCCGTGAATCTGGCCGGATTGCCCGGTTCAACGGCAAGGTGCTTGATGCCCAGGGGGCTGCCAGCGAGCAGCCATTGACCCGGGTTGGCAGCTTTGCCCTGCTGGGGAGCGCAGGCTTCCTGCAACCAACCGCCGAAGGCTTGAGCCCGGTACTGGGTCTGCCCGGTAGCGTGCTCTCTGCCGTTGCGGCTTATCAGGGTCAGGAAGGGGAAGCGCTGCCGCTGGATCCTTCTCATGGCACTCTGCTGGCGATGCTGGCACAGGCGCCCACCTTCTGGCAGCAGGTACAGCAAGGTGGTCAGGTCGGCGCCATTATCGTGCTGCTGGCAGCCATCGGTTTGGGAATTGCGGCGGTACGGCTGTGGAGCCTCTCCCGCGAACTGGGTCGGGTGCGCCGCCAGCTCAAGAGCGGCGAGTATCACGCCGACAACGCCCTCGGCCGGGTGCTGACGGTGGCGGACAAACACCCCGAGCTGAGCATGGAGACCCTCGAGCTGCGTCTTGATGAGGCGATCCTGCAGGAAACTCCTCGCATGGAGCGCGGCATCGGCATGGTCAAGGTGATCGCGGCCATCGCCCCCATGCTGGGTCTGCTCGGTACCGTAACCGGGATGATCGGCACCTTCCAGGCCATCACCCAGTTTGGCACCGGCGATCCCAAGATCATGGCGGGCGGCATCTCCATGGCGCTGGTTACCACGGTACAGGGTCTGGTTGCGGCCATTCCGCTGATCCTGGCCCACAGCCTGCTGCAATCGCGCTTCACCGAGCTTTCCAATGTGCTGGAGCAGCAGGTAGCCGGCATTCTGGCCGAGCGCGCCGAGAGCAATAACGGCGGGATGGAGCGAGCAGCATGATGCTCGACATCTGGCAACAGCTGCAGAGTTTCATGGGCCGTGGCGGCCCGGTGCTCTGGGTCATTCTGGCCCTGCTGGTGCTGATGTGGATTTTGATGATCGAGCGGCTGCTCTACCTCAATCTGGGTTTCGGCCCGCTGCAGCAACAGCTGCTCGGCAGCTGGCAAGCCCGCAGCGAGCGCCACAGCTGGTACGCCCGGGCGATCCGCAGCCGCTGGCTGGCGCAGGCAGAGCTGGAACTGAACCGTCATCTGATCTTCATCCGCACCCTGGTGGTGCTCTGCCCCATGCTGGGGTTGCTGGGCACTGTGACCGGCATGATCGGCGTATTCGATGCGTTGGCTGCGGCCAACCGCTTTAACCCGGAGAGCATGGCGGGCGGGATCTCCCGCGCCACCATCCCCACCATGGCAGGCATGGTGGTGGCGCTCTCCGGCGTGTTGTTACTCAGTCGGCTCGAGAGTCAGGCCAAGCGTGCGCTGGCCAAAACCCGGGACGGCCTGCGAGAAGAGAAGGTAATGCAATGAGACGGCAATCCAAACGCCAGCGTGACGAAGTGCAGATCGACATGACCCCCATGCTGGATATCGTGTTTATCATGCTGATCTTCTTTATTGTCACCACCTCCTTTGTGCGCGAAGCCGGGCTCGAGGTGCACAGACCCCAGGCCAGTCAGGCCAAGGCGCAGAAATCCTCCAGCATCATGCTGGCGATCGGGGCTCAGGGTCAGATCTTCCTCGACCGCAAGCAGATCGATGTGGAGCGGGTACAGGCCACCATCGCCCGTCTGCTGGCGGAGCAACCCGATGCCAGTCTGGTGATCCAGGCCGACGAGCGGGTGCCCCACGGCAAGGTGGTGCGGGTGATGGATGAGGCCAAGGCGGCGGGTATCGCCAATATCGCCGTGGCGGTGGCGCCGAAATGAAATACAAGCTGATGAGCCTGGGGCTGGGGGTTGCACTCAGTCTGGGTATCCTGCTGTTCATGGCCACGCTGGTTGAACCGCCCCGGGGCGAGAAGGTGGCGAGCGAACAGAAGCCCATCGTCATCAATATGCAGAACGAGGTGACCGAAGTGCAGGTGCGCGAGCGTCCGGTACCGCAGGAGCCTGAACCTCTGCCAGAGCCTCCTGCGGCATTGGCCTCGACACCGCTGCCGATGCCCGCTGCAGCCCCTTTGGCGGCTGTTGAGCCGAGTCTGGATCTGGTCTCCAGCCTCAGCGCGGTGCAGGTATATGCCCCCGGTGTGGCGACCAGTACCGCACCGGTATTGAGTGGCAACTACCACGGCCAGCAGCAGGGAGCGGGTATCGGCGCAGGTGACATGCTGATGCCGCTGCAACGGATCGAGCCGGTCTACCCCTATCGTGCCCAACAGTCAGGGATCGAAGGTTTCGTCACCCTGCGCTTTAGCGTGAATGCCGAAGGTGGCGTGCAGGATGTGGAAGTGGTCGAGGCCAAACCCAAGCGTCAGTTCGAGCGGGCGGCCATTCAGGCGATCAATAAGTGGCGCTATCAGCCGAGACCGGGTGCCACCGACAAGCTGGTGCAAGTCATCACGCTCAAATTCAAACTGGAGTCATAACTATGTTGCGGATCTGGATCTGTCTGCTGGCCCTGGTTGGCCAAGCCTGTCTGGCGATGGAGGTCAGCCCTCACTTCTCCCGTCAGCTTGAACCCGTGATGAAGCTCTATCAGTCTGGCCAGTGGCAACAGGCCCAGAGCAAGGCATCCGGCCTCAAGCCAAATAGCGATGCCGAGCGTGCCTGGCTGGCGCAGCTGCAAGCCTCGCTGGCGGCCAATCTGCAACAGACCGCCCAAGCGAGCCGCTACGTCGAACAGGCGCTTTCCTATAAAGAGTGGCCCGAGCAACAACAGCTTCAGCTGCTGCGACTGCGCGGCGATATTCAGGCCCAGCAATCCAACTGGTCTGGTGCCATCGCCAGCTACAAGGCGGCACTGGCGCTCAAGCAAGACGATGCACTGCGCCTGCGTCTGGCTGGCCTCTATTACCACAACAAACAGTACGGTGACGCCGCCAGCCAGAGCGAACAGTTGTTGAAGAAGGGTTGGCAGAAACAGGCCGCCATCATTCGTCTCTCCGCCCTCACCGCCCAGCAACGTTATGGCGTGGCGGCCGATCAGGCGGCCGAGCTGATCCGTCATGAGCCGACAGAGAGTAAGTGGTGGCAACAGGCGGTATCGCTCAACCTCTCCGCCAAACGTGGGGATCAGGCGTTGGCGCTGCTGCAGACTGCCATCGACAGAAAACTGATGGATGACGCGTCAGCCCGCAACCAGCTGATCCGCCTCTATGCCTGGCAAGGGTTGCCTTATCGTGGTGCCCGTCTGCTGGAAGCGGCCATGGCCAAGGGACAGATGAAGCAAAGTGCTGAAAATCGCCAACTGCTGGCCCAATTGTGGGAAGGTGCCCGGGAGTGGTCACAAGCGGTCGATAGCTGGCAACAGCTGGCCAACCAGCATGGTCAGCCCAAAGCGGCCATGCGCGCCGCCGAACTGCTGCTGCAACAGGGCAAGACAGATGCTGCCATGACCCAGCTCGCCGCCATCAAGTCGGTAAAAGGCGAGCAAGGCAATCGTGCCAAAGCGTTGTTGGTGCAGGCACACCTTAATAAGGAGCAGTATGCCCAGGCGCTGGAACTGGCCCGTGAGCTGCAGCAGCAGGATAACTGGCAACAGAAGGCAACCAGCTGGGTCAACTATATTCGGACACAAAGCGAAGAGTTGAGCAAAAAAGCAGCGTAAAAGAGGTGCCAAGGGGCTGTTTTGGGGCGTTCAGTTCGCTTTTTCAGCAAACTAACGCATTTTTGCAAAAAGCCCTTGTCATCCCGGCGCAGCTCCCTATAATGCGCCCCTACCAGCACGGCGGAACACGCCGAACTGATGAGCCAGCTTCCTAGCGAAGTGGGCGCC
>NZ_JAAKMV010000016.1:0-136741 GCF_049170575.1 Aeromonas sp. 604282
AGTGTGGCATTCGCCATGCGAGAGTAGGACACTGCCAGGCACCCAATACAAGAAACCCCGCTCATCGAGCGGGGTTTCTTATTGCCAGCAATTCAGCAAATAGCCTGATAATTGCCCCGTTTTATTCCCCTCCTCTTGAATTTCCAATCATCCCCGTCTGTTTCACTCATAAAAAATGGCCCAGAAAGCGTAAAATGGCGCTTTATTTCGTCGGAGATAGCCCATGTTTTGTCCAAAATGCGGCGGTCAAACCCTGCAGAGCGTCAGCCCCAAAGAGTTTCTCTGTGGCTGCGGTTTTCATTTTTTCCAGAATGTGGCGACGGCGGTGATGGTGGCGCTTTGCTGGCAGGATGAGGTACTGGTTGCGGTGAGGGCCGGCAATCCGGGCAAAGGGTTGCTGGATCTGCCTGGAGGATTTGTCGATCCCGGCGAGTCGCTGGAGGTGGCGCTGGTGCGCGAGTTGCAGGAGGAGCTGGGGCTCGATGTTAGCGCTCATCCTTGCACCTATCTTGGCTCATTCCCCAATATCTATCCCTACGATGGCATCACCTATCACACCTGTGACACCTTCTTTGCCATCGTGCTGAGCGAAAAACCTGTCATCCAGCCGGCTGACGATGTGGCCGCCTGTCAGTGGCTGAAGATCAGCGATATCCCCTTGCCCCGTTTTGCTTTCGAGTCGACGCGCTCCGCGATGGCGCGGTTGCAGCAATCCCCTTTGCAAGCCTGATCCCTGCTGATGATATGGGGATTGGCAGCGACCATCCCTGTCTCATCCTTGTCCACTTTTGTCCCGCAGACGCCATTCGTCAGACGGTGAGTGGTATAGTCTGCAGTGGATCCGGATTCAAGGAGCATATCGTGAAGAAGATAGTTCTCATCTTGCTCGGCATCGCCGTGGCGGCCTTGCTGGCCATAGTGACGCTGATAAGCCTCATCGACCCCAATCAATTCAAGCCCCAACTGGCTGAACAGGTGCGCAAGAGCACGGGCCGCGAACTGGTGATGGCGGGGGAGATTGACTGGCGTTTCTGGCCGAGTCTCGGCCTTTCGCTGGAAAAGGTCGCTCTGCGCAATCCGGCCGGTTTTGCCGAGCCGGATCTGGTCCGTTTCGAGCAGGGCGAGGCCTCGGTAGCCCTGCTGTCGCTGCTCTCCCATCGACTGGAGATCGGCAAGGTGACCCTGAGTGGCGCCCATCTCTTTATCCAGACCAAGGCGGATGGCAGCTCCAATCTGAGCGGACTGTTCAAGGATGCCACTGCTGATACAAGCGAACCGGTCGCTCCCGCAGCTCCTGCGCCAACCGCTGATAACAAGCCCTGGCAGATCAGTTTGCAGGGTGTGGCGCTCTCCCAGGCCAGTGCGCTGGTGCAGGATGATCGCACCGGCACCTCGCTGCGACTGGATCGCCTCGATCTCGATATGGGGCAGCTGGCCACCGGTCAGTGGGTACCTGTGACGCTGGCCGCCAAGGGGAGTGCCGACAAGCTCGATTTCGATGTTAAAGGGCAGACCCAGGTCAAGCTGGCGCAGGAGGTGATGGCCAGCGAACTGAAAGACTTGAGCCTCAGTGGCAGTCTGAGTTACCCGTCCCTGCGACTCGACAGTTTCTCCATCAAGGGAGACCGACTGGCTCTTGGTGAGTGGAGCAACCTCACGTTGGCGCTGAAAGGAGCCAAGGTAGAGGGGCAGCAAGCTTTACTGGCTGGCTCGCTGGAAGGAACGCTCAAGGGACGGCTCGATAAAGAGATGAAGCTGGCCGAGCTCTCCGATGTGCTGCTGACGGCAGCGCTGGATGGTGATGCGCTGCCGCGCCCGCAGATGAAGCTGAAACTGGCCGGGTTTGCCCGTGCCGAGCTCGACAAGCAGTTGATTACCCTGAGCAAGCTGGTGATGAGTGCCGATGAGGCGCTGCTGAGTGGTGATGGAAGCGTGCAGCTTGGCGCTGTTCCCGCAATCAGCTTCGATCTCAAGGGGGAGAAGCTGGATCTCGACAAATGGCTCGCCAATTCGACACCGGCCACTCCAACACAAGCGAAAGAGGGCAAACCGGCGGCTGGTGCCTCAAATGCCGCAGCTGGTGGTAGTAAAGCGGTAAGCGGCAAGAGCGAAGCTCTTTCCACGGTCGAACCGGATCTGGGTGCGCTCAAAGGGGTGGATCTGGATGGTCGGCTGCAACTCGGCAGCCTGCGTCTGAAAGGGCTGGATCTTGGCGCCGTCGATCTGCAGGTGGCTCTGGCCAAGGGACTGCTGACGCTCAAACAGTTCAGCGCGACCGTGGCAGGCGGTCAGGTAAATGCGAACGGGGTACTCGACGCGCGCCAGCAGCCCGCCACCTACAAGGTACACAAGCAGGTGGCCGGAGTGAACATTCGCCCCTTGTTGCAGACTCTGGCTCAGAGTGATCTGCTGGAGGGCAAGGGCGATCTCGATGTGCAGGTGCAGGGGCGTGGTCTCTCTGAGTTGGCACTGCGCAACGGGATGCAGGGCAAGGTTACCTTGAAACTGAGCGACGGTGCCCTGCATGGCATCAACCTGCCGGAGATGATTCGCGAGGCGCGGGCTACCCTCACCGGCAAGGGGGCCGAGCAGGTGAAGGAGGCGCGCAAGACCGACTTCAGCGCCCTGACCGCCAGCTTCCAGATTGCCAACGGCATCGCCCGCAGCAACGACATCCAGCTCTTTGCCCCGGCCTTGCGGGTCAAGGGGGAGGGGCAGATGGCGCTGGTGCCGGAGAGTCTCGACTTCCTGTTCCTCACCTCCATTGTCGAGAGCAGCAAGGGGCAGGGGGGCAAGGATGTGGACGAGCTGAAGGAGATCACCATTCCGGTGCGGATCGGCGGCCACTGGCAGGCGCCCAGCTACCAGCTCGACGTAAAGGCGCTGCTCAGCAACAACAAGCTGCTGGAGGAGAAGGCGCGCAAGGAGGCCGAACGCGGCCTCAAGAAGCTGCTGGGGGACAAGGCCGACAACGAGGCCGTCAAAGGGGTGGCCGACCAGCTGCTCAAGGGCTTGTTCAAATAGCCCCAGCCTTTCGTTTTATCTCCATGTAGAGCCCGCCTCGTGCGGGCCCTTTTTCATTGCCGCTAGCGGGAATTACTCCCCCAGCAGCAGTTGCCAGACTGCCAGCACATGGCCTCGTTCGGTCAGTAACTGGTCGTCGCTCACCTTGCGGGAGATCTCCGAGAGGTTGAGGCGATGGCCGAGGTTGCGGATCTCCAGATAGGCGTGCTTGAGCCCCTCCGCATGCTCCAGCGTGAGTACCCCCGCCAGCACGCACTCATCGAAGATGCGCACGTTATCGGACCAGCGGGTGAGCGCCTCGGGTTCACCGCAGGCGTGGGCCAGCACCAGGTACTGGGCGATGAACTCGATGTCCACCATGCCGCCGGGGGACTGCTTGAGGTCGAACTCGCCGGCGCCCGCCTTGAGCAGGTGATCCCGCATCTTGTGGCGCATCTCGCGCACCTCGCGGGCCAGGGTCGGCAGTTCGCGCTCCTTGGCCAGCACGGCGCGGCGGATGCGGGCAAACTCGGCAACGATGGCGTCATCGCCATAGATGGGGCGGGCCCGCACCAGTGCCTGATGCTCCCAGGTCCAGGCCTCGTTTTGCTGATACTGCTCATAGGCCGAGAGGGACGAGACCAGCAGGCCGGAGTCGCCGGAGGGGCGCAGCCGCATGTCGATCTCGTAGAGAATGCCGGAGGGGGTGCGGGTGCTGAACAGGTGCAGGATCCGCTGTGCCAGGCGCAGGTAGAACTGGCGGCTGTCGATGGGTTTGCGCCCGTCGGTGTAGCTGTTGGGGTCGCCGCCGTGCAGGAACACCAGATCGAGATCCGAGCCGTAACCGAGCTCGATGCCGCCGAGCTTGCCGTAGGCCACTACCGCAAAGCCGCGCTGACCGCTCACCGCCACCTCGGGCGGTACCCCGTAGCGCTCGCTCATCTGGGCCCATGCCTGATTGACCACCTCCTCGGTGATCGCCTCCGCCAGCCAGGTGAGGTGGTCGCTCACCTTCATCAGCGGCAGGGCGCCGGCGATGTCGGCCGCCACGATGCGCAGCAGCTGCACCTGCTTGAACTGGCGCAGTGCCTCCATCTGCTGCTCCACATCCTCTTCGGGGATGCGCAGCAGGAACTGGCGCAGCTGGGGTTTGTACTGATCGAGCGGGGTGGGGTGATAGAGGTGCTGGGGATCGAGCAGCTCGTCCAGCAGGATGGGGTAGCGGGCCAGCTGCTCGCTCACCAGATGGCTGGCGTCGCACAGCCGCACCAGCTGGCGCAGGGCGCCCGGGTTCTCCGCCAGCAGCTGCAGATAGGCGCTGCGGGTGAAGATGCGGGTCAGCAGCTCGCACACCCGTTCGAACAGGCGGGCAGGTTGCTCGCTGGCGACCACCAGTCGCAGCAGCTCCGGCATCAGCCAGTCCAGCGCGATGCGCCCCTGCGGCCCTACCTGACGTCGCTTGTACTCCTCCTTGAAGCGCAGCAGGGCACCGCAGAGCGGAACGGGCTCGGCCACCCCCTGCGCGGTCAGCAGCTGCTCCAACTCGGCGGCGTCGAGCTCGGTGCGCCACAGATCGAGCCAGAGTTGCTCCAGATGGGCGGGGGCCTCTTTCTCTTCCCCCACCACGGCGGCAAACTCCTGATGGACGGCCGCCATCTCCTCGTCCAGATGAGCCATGAAGGCGCCCCAGTCAGCAAAGCCGAGGGCGGCGACGAGCCGCTGGCGATCCCGCTCCTCGGTGGGCAGGGTCTGGGTCTGCTGATCGCCGATCTCCTGCAAGATGTTCTCGACCCGGCGCAGGAAGCGGTAGGCCGTCAGCAGGCGGTTGCAATGGGTGGATTCGAGGGCGCCGCACTGGGCGATGGCGGCCAGCGCCTCTGGCAGATGGCGCACCCGCAGCGCCGGCTCACGCCCGCCGCGAATAAGTTGCAGCGCCTGGGCGATGAACTCCACCTCGCGAATGCCGCCAGCCCCCAGCTTGATGTTGCCCTCCAGCCCCTTGCGGCGCACCTCGGCGGCGATCATCGCCTTCATCTGGCGCAGGCCGTCGATGACGCCGAAGTCGATATAGCGGCGAAACACGAAGGGGCGCAGCATCTCGGCCAGCTCCACCGCATGTTCGCACTGGGGCCCCAGCACCCGCGCCTTGACCATGGCGTAGCGCTCCCAGTTGCGGCCGTGGTGCTGGTAGTAATCCTCCATGGCGGCAAACGAGATGGCCAGCGGCCCCGCGTCACCAAAGGGGCGTAAGCGCATATCGACCCGAAACACCTGACCGTCGACCGTGCTCTGGTGCAGGGCGTTGATGATGCGCTGGCCCAGCTTGATGAAGAATTGCTGGTTGGCGAGCTCGCGTCGCCCGCCGACCGTGTAGCCGTTCTCGGGGAAGGTGAAGATAAGGTCGATGTCCGAGGAGAAGTTGAGCTCGCCGCCCCCCAGCTTGCCCATGCCGAGAATGAGCAGCGGCTGCGGGTTGCCGTTGCCGTCCATCGGGGTGCCCAGCTCGCCGCACTGCTTGGCGTAGAGCCAGTCGCGGGCGGCGCAGATAAGCGCATCCGCCAGTCTGGTGAGGTGGATAAAGCTCTCTTCCACCGCCGCGTGACCCAGCAGCTCGCGCCAGGCGATCACCAGCATGCGGCTGCGACGGAACTGGCGCAGGATGCGCTTGAGCGCCTCTTCGTCGTCCACCTCGGCGAGCATGGCGGCCAGATCATGCTGGTAGGTGGGCCAGCGTTCGGAGCGCTCCAGCTCCCCGGAGGCGAGCAGCTCGGTCAGCAACTCAGGCTGTTTGAAGAGGGAATCGGCGACAAAATCGGAGAGACCGAGCAGGGTCAGCAGGGTCTGGTGCACCGGCTCGGGCTGCGTGCCGTAGTCGGGGGCCAGTTCAATCAGCCGTTGCCAATGGCGCTGGGCCAGCTCCTGCAGCAGGGGGGAGAAGGCGGAGAAAGAGGGAGAGTGCTGGGCCACGGTTGCCGTCCTTGTGATTAACGAAACTGCCGGATAAAAAGCTGGCTGCCAATCTAGCACTGTCGGGCCCCCGCGTCACAGCGCAGGGGCGAGAAGCATGATCCGGCAAATAAAAATGGGCTCCCTGTCGGGAGCCCATCGGATTGCGCTGGTCATTATCAGTGGCTATCGACCCAGAAGAACTTGAGGACGAACAGCAGGGCAACCACCTGCACGCAGGGGTTGATTTCGCGCCAGCGGCCGGTGCCCGCCTTCATCACGCAGTAGGAGATAAAGCCAACTGCGATCCCCTCGGTGATGGAGAAGCTGAACGGCATCATGACGGCGGTCATAAAGGCCGGTACCGCTTCGGTCAGATCTTCCCACTTCACTCGGGTCAGCTCGGAGCACATCAGCACGCCCACATAGATAAGGGCGCCAGCGGCGGCATAGGCCGGCACCATGGCGGCGACCGGGGAGAAGAAGATCGCCAGCAGGAACAGCAGGCCGACCACGATGGCGGTTAGACCGGTACGGCCGCCGACGGCGACGCCGGAGCTGCTCTCGATAAAGGCGGTAACCGAGGAGGTGCCCATGAAGGCGCCGCCGACGGAGCTCACGCTATCAACCATCAGCGCCTGTTTCATGCGCGGGAAGTGGCCCTTGTCATCGGCCAGCTTGGCGCGGTTGGTGACGCCGATCAGGGTGCCGGAGGAGTCGAACAGGTTGACCAGCATAAAGGAGAAGATGATCCCGGCGAGGCTGATATCGAGCGAGCCCATCAGATCCAGCTTGCCGAACACCGGTTCGATGCTGGGGGGCATGGAGACAAAGCCCTTGAAGGTGACATCGCCAAACAGCCAGCCCAGACCCGTGGTGACCACAATGGCGATCAGCACGGCGGAGTGGACGCCGCGAGCGGAGAAGATGCAGATCAGGAAGAAACCGAGCAGACCCAGCAGGCAGGGCAGGGAGGTGAGGTTGCCCACGGTCACCATAGTCGCAGGGCTGGCCACGACGATCCCTGCGTTGTGCAGGCCGAGCAGGGCGATCAGCAGACCGATACCGGCGGTGATGCCGACCCGCAGGGTGAGCGGGATGTTGCCGATCAGCCAATAACGCACCCGCAGCAGGGTGAGGATCAACAGACCCATGGCACCCCAGAAGATGGTGCCCATGCCCACTTGCCAGGAGTAGCCCATACCCGCGACCACCACGAAGGCGAAGAAGGCGTTGAGGCCCATGGCGGGGGCCAGCGCGATCGGCAGGTTGGCCAACAGGCCCATCAGGATGCTGCCGATACCGGCGATGAGGCAGGTGGTGACGAACACGGCCTGGGTGTCCATGCCCGCCGCAGAGAGGATCTGCGGGTTGACGAACACGATATAGACCATGGTCAGGAAGGTGGTGATACCGGCAATCACTTCGGTACGGGCGGTAGTGCCATGGCCTTGCAGGGCAAACAGGCGCTCAAGCAATCCTTGCCCGGCGGCCTGATTGGCAGCTTGGTGTTGTTGATTCATGTTGGATTCCAATAGGTGACGTGAAATAAGCAGCAGGGGAACGGGCTATCCCATCCATGCGGGGTAAATTGCCCTGTTTCTGGCGGTTAAGTAACCAGACTCGTCCTGATACCGTGACAGCGCGCACATTTTTACACAGGCGGCGCCGTTTACAAACCCCGGATCTGCGAAGCAGATCAATGAATAGAGCAAAAATTCAAACGTTTGCTTTTTGAGCATGAAAAAAGGTTCTCAGCAGAGAACCTTTTATCGAAAATTGGGGGCTTACAGGGTTTTGAAGTAGCGCTCGACCAGCTGGGCCAGCACCGAGTCGAGTCGGTCTTGTACCTCACCCAGTTCGCGGCCGAAGCGGCGCAGAAAGAGGATGGCCTGCTCTTCGGTCAGCTTGCGCCCCTCGATAAAGAACTCCTGCTCCGGCAGTTGCTTGTCGTAGCGGGGGATCAGCACCCAGCTCACCAGCTCGGGATCCACGGCGGCAAAAATCTTGGCGGCAGCGGCACAGAAGGTCTCTATGTGCTCCTTGCCATCCGGCCCGAGGCAACCCGGTTCAACCCGGATCTGGATGGTGAGTTTTTTCTCTATGGGGGTCGTCATCGTGCTACATCCATGCAAAGGCATCCGTCTAGGATTGTAAGCCAAAAGACAACAGAAAGGGGAGCCGGAGCTCCCCTTGTGACGTTGGTCGCAGCTGCGATGGTACGGCTTGTACCGACTGACAGCTTACTTGGCGATGCGCTTGTACTTGGCGCGGTGCGGCTGGATGGCCTCGGCGCCGTAGGTCTTCTTCTTCCACTCTTCGTATTCGGTGAAGTTGCCTTCGAAGAATTCGATCTTGCCCTCGTCCTGATAGTCCAGGATGTGGGTGGCGATGCGGTCGAGGAACCAGCGGTCGTGGGAGATGACCATGGCGCAACCCGGGAACTCCAGCAGGGCGTTCTCGAGGGCGCGCAGTGTTTCGATATCCAGATCGTTGGTCGGTTCATCCAGCAGCAGCACGTTGCCGCCGGTCTGCAGCAGCTTGGCCAGATGCAGACGACCGCGCTCACCACCGGAGAGTTCGCCAACCCGCTTCTGCTGGTCGGAACCCTTGAAGTTGAAGCGGCCGATATAAGCCCGGCTCGGGAACTCGTAGTTGCCGATGCGCAGGATATCCTGACCGTCAGCGACCTCTTCGAATACCGTCTTCTTGTCATCCATGCTGTCGCGGAACTGATCCACAGAGGCCAGCACCACGGTGTCACCCAGGGTGATGGTGCCGGAATCCGGCTGCTCCTGACCCGACATCATGCGGAACAGGGTCGACTTACCGGCACCGTTCGGGCCGATGATGCCGACGATGGCACCCTTCGGAATGGAGAAGGAGAGATCGTCGATCAGCACCCGATCACCGTAAGATTTGCGCAGGTTGGCCACTTCCACCACCTTGTCGCCGAGGCGCGGTCCGGGCGGAATGAACAGCTCGTTGGTCTCGTTGCGCTTCTGGTAGTCGTTGGTGTTGAGCTCTTCGAAGCGAGCCATACGGGCCTTTGACTTGGCCTGACGCCCTTTCGGGTTTTGACGAACCCACTCCAGCTCTTTCTCGATGGACTTGCGACGGGCAGCTTCGGAACTTGCTTCCTGCGCCAGACGGGCGTCCTTCTGCTCCAGCCAGGAGGAGTAGTTGCCTTCCCACGGGATACCTTCGCCGCGGTCCAGTTCCAGGATCCAGCCCGCCACGTTGTCGAGGAAGTAACGGTCGTGGGTGATGGCCACTACAGTGCCTTCGTAGTCGTGCAGGAAGCGCTCCAGCCAGGCCACGGATTCCGCATCCAGGTGGTTGGTCGGTTCGTCCAGCAGCAGCATGTCCGGCTTTTCCAGCAGCAGACGGCACAGTGCCACACGGCGGCGCTCACCACCGGAGAGGTGCTTGATCTTGGCATCCCATGCCGGCAGGCGCAGGGCATCGGCCGCCCGCTCCAGCTGGTTTTCCATGTTGTGGCCGCCCTGAGCCTGGATGATGGCTTCCAGCTCGCCCTGTTCGCGGGCCAGCTTGTCAAAGTCGGCATCCGGGTCGGCGTAGGCCGCATAGACCTCGTCCAGCCGGGCCATGGCGCGCTTCACTTCGCCAACGGCCTCTTCGACCGCTTCGCGTACTGTCTGCTCCGGATCCAGCTTCGGCTCCTGCGGCAGGTAGCCAATCTTGATGCCGGGTTGCGGGCGGGCTTCCCCTTCGATCTCGGTGTCGATGCCCGCCATGATGCGCAGCAGGGTCGATTTACCGGCGCCGTTCAGACCCAGCACGCCGATCTTGGCGCCCGGGAAGAAGCTCAAGGAGATGTTCTTGAGAATATGACGCTTGGGCGGCACTACCTTGCCGACCCGGTTCATGGTGTAAATAAATTGAGCCATTGGCTAATTCTCTTCCTTTTCAGCAGGTTAATGTCTTGGCATTAACAGACTGATGTCGTGGTGGGGCCAGGTCGACACGCCGTCAACCGGGTTCCAAAAAACCCGTCGATTGTAAACCAACGGACGAGGGGGGGCAAAGGCGGCACCCGGCTATGTCCTCCCTTTGCCAACAGGGTCACGCCTTGCTGCATCAGCCGTGCAATTTGGGCATGATGTGGGCTGCTGTTTTGTCCAGGAGCCGTCATGATCCCATCTCCTCAAGTTCCCTCACTGGCCACCTTTCTCTGCTCCATGGGATTGGATGCCGCCCTGAGCGAAGCCCTCTGTCAGCGTTTGCCACGGCAGACGCTGCGCGCCGGTCAGGCACTGTTGGCGCAAGGGGCCGAACAGGAGGGGGCCTTCTATATCGAAACGGGCATCGCCCGTGCCTGCCACTACAATCAGGACGGGCAGGAGCGCTGCAAGGAGTTCTACTTCGAAGGGGAGCTCTGCCTGCTCTATGACAGCTGACTTACGGGGTTGCTCGCCCGCTATCAGCTGGAGGCGCTGACGGAGCTGCAGGTGCCGATCGCCCTGCTGGATGAGCCCATCTGGCAGCCGGTCTGCATGGCCCTGCTGCGCCAGCAGCTCGGTTACAAGGAGCGCAAGGAGGCGTTTTTGCTGCTCCACTCCCCCGAAGAGCGTTATCGGGAGCTCTGCCACACCTTCCCCCACTGGCCTGCACGACTGACCCAAGTACAGCTCGCCAACTACATCGGCATCAGCCCGGTCACCTTGTCACGGATCCGCAGGCGCATTAACACGGGTTAATGCCGCTCTCCGGCCATCCCCTCATGCTGCGCCATCCAAATGACGGACGAGGGGTGGATGATGTCGCTGTTTCTGTGGTCGCAACTGGTGGTGAGCCTGGCCTTGTTGCTCGATCTGTTGTCGTTTCAGTTGCGGGATCGTCGCAGGATCCTGGCCTGTCTGGCCCTCTCCTGCACCCTCAATGCCGGTCACTTTGCCCTGCTCGGGCAGTGGTCGGCCGCCAGCCTGTTGCTGCTGGCCAGCGTGCGCTTTCTGGTGAGTATCTGGCTGGTTCGCCGCATCTTGATGTGGTTTTTCATGGGGTTGGCCTTTGCGGCTGCGCTGGCGACCTATCAGGGCGTACTCTCACTGATCGGGCTGCTGGCCAGCCTGCTGCAAACCCGGGCCGCATTTTGCCCGGATGATCGCCAACTGCGGCGCTGGATGCTGCTCGGCACCCTCTGCTGGCTGGTCAACAACCTGCTGGTGGGCTCTCCGGTCGCCGCGCTGATGGAGGGGCTGTTTCTGGTCAGCAATCTGGTGGGCTACTACCGCCACTATGGGCGCAGGGCATGTCCGGGGGGTTGATATCGGCTGTGGAAGAGAGCGCGGGGTAAGTCCTGTCTGATAGAGCTTACAAAGCAGAGAGGCCGCCATAGTGGCGGCCTCTCTGGCTCATCAGGCTTTGTTGAAGCTGTTGATGAGTGCTTTTGCGTAATCAATGACGAACTGCTGGCAGTGGATGGCGGTCTGCGGATCGAACTCCTCGCCATGCAGATCGGTATTGGAGAGCACCCGGATGCCGACAAAGGGCACCTTGTAGGCCTCGGCGACCAGCGCTGCGGAGGAGGTCTCCATCTCTTCTGCTGCAGTGTTGTAGGTCTGATGCAGCCAGTTGATGCGGGCCACCTGGCGGTTCCACTCATCGGCAGTGCCTATGATGCCGGCAACTACGCGGCCGTGGCGATAACGGTCGGCCATGCCAAGGGCGCGGCCAACCAGCTCGGGATCGCCGCCAAAGGAGGAGTGCTCTACCAGCTTGCCTTTGTCACGCAGGCGCATGGTGACCTCGAAGTTGTGCCATTTGCTTGGGTCGACACCCTGCTCGGCCGACGTCAGATCACTGCGATAGGCCCCCATGTTGAAGCTTTTGGTACCGATAACGATATCACCCCGGTGTAGCGCCGGATCATGGCCGCCTGCCGTGCCCTGATTGATGACGAGGCGCGGATGAAAGCGCTCCATGGCGAGAGTGGTGGCAGCAGCGGCATTGGCCAGTCCCACCTCGGTGCGAGAGACAACTACCGGATAACCCGAGAGGGTACCCTGCCAGTAGGTCCAGGCGCCGACGGTCAGCTCCTGCTTGTCCTTGAGGGCGGCCACCAGCGTCTCGACTTCGACGTCCATCGCTCCCTGGATCAGGATGGGTGCTGGCGCCGGAGTGGCCGCCATGATGGAGGAGGAAAAGAGTGCAAACAGCGTGAGCAGGCGCGAGCAACGTTTGATGAAATTCATGGGATACCTGTTGGTCTGGCAAGAAAGCGCCGGATCCTACCGAAAGGAAAACGATTGCGCAAATGGTGGTACGTTTTTTGTCAATAGCGTGCAGCTAGTCGAACAGGTTCAGGGCTGTTTGTAGCCAGCGAAGTAGAGCACCCGTTTGACATACTCCCGGGTCTCGTCATAGGGGGGGATCCCGCCATAGCGTTCCACCGCTTTTTCCCCGGCATTGTAGGCCGCCGAGATCCGCACCCAGTCGCCATCGAAGCGGCGATCCAGCCACTTGAGATAACTGACGCCACCCTTGATGTTCTGTGCCGGATCAAACGGACGAGTTACCCCGAATCGCTGCTGGGTCTCGGGAATAAGCTGCATCAGCCCCTGGGCATTCTTGGGTGAAACTGCGCGGCTTTCGAGGTTGGATTCGGCAATGGCGATGGCCAGTACCAGCCGGGCATCCACCTTATGGTGTTTGGCTGCGTGGCGCAACATGATGACCAGTTTTTGCTTTGCGGGTGGCTGGTGGGCAATCCAGGTGTCGACATTGAAGGGGGTGGAGGGGAGCTGTGCCAGATAGCCACCCTGTCCGCCACGGATCCCGATACCGCACTGATCCCCCATGGGGGCATTGCCGATACGGGCGTTGTAGTAACGGGCAGCCTGTCGGTTACCAAGGCGCATCGCCATGGCGAGGTAGCTGTTGGCCAGCTTGGCGCTGCGCACCGAGGCGGGGCCGATGGCAAGCAGACGACCGATCCGGAAGTAACCTTCGGGGTTGCCGGTGCTGGCCGCGACACAGTAGAGGGCGATGGCCTGTTGCAGATTGCCGTGTTGCTGGGCCAGTTGACCCTGCTTGATCGCCGTCAGTGCCTTGGGGGCCTGTCTGAAATCCCTGCCTTGTGCCATCGCCTGCGGCGTACCTGCCAGTAACAACGACAAAAAAAGCAGCAAAAACAGACCGTTTTCACTGATGTTCCCCATGGGTGATCTCCTGCTTGAGTACAGAAGATATAGAGGAACATGGTAGCTATCGCCACGAACCCAGTGGATCCTGTTGTTATAGCCGGTTTATTTCAGAGAGCAAAACGGTATGGAACTAACGGTCTGTCGACAGTTTCACACCATTTTTCATCGGGTTAGAAGTCGTGGTGATACTCATGCTCATCCAGCATGGCGGGAGGAAGCGCGCGATAGAAGCTGCCAATTTCGCAGGCGACCCAGAGCGAAAGCAGGATCAGCATGCTGATAAGGGGAAGCTGGGTGTGGTTCTGGGTCAGGGCATAGGCTGCGATGGCTGCGCCAAGCAGGAGAAGGGTTCGGATCATGAGGTAGCTCCTTGTCGTCATGGGGGGGCGTGGCCACGGACAGAGCGCCTGGGGTCGGGAGTGTCTCCCGGGTGGCACGAAGCGAGATGATTATATCGCGTCATGCCGCTGCCGGTCCGTGGTGTCATCACACTTTCCATCGTCATGGGTTTCGTATCGAGTTGGGCCCCGCCATATGCGGGGCCTGTGGTTGTGTAACGGTTAGAAGAGACCGCCGTTGCTATCGTCACTGTCGGCCCAGCCGCCACTCTGGCTATCGTCGTCGAGAAAACGGCTGCCAATATCGGGAGGTGAATCCCAGCCATTCCAGCTGACCGGTTCGGCATCGACCGGATTGGCGATGGGCGCTGGCGCTACGATGTCGATGATCTCCTCGGGCCGGTTGTAGTGAAACAGTCCACCGATCATGTCGGCCAGCATCACACCACCGGCCACACCTGCGGCGGTTTGCAGGGCGCCACCCAAAAAGGAGCTGGCACGGGACGCAGGTTGGGCAGGAGCGGTTACCGGTGGCGGAGTGACGCGTGGGGGCGGGTTGTTTTCGCTACCAAACAGGCCGGAGAGGAAACTGCCGCCGCTCGGGGCGCTCTGGCTGGACTCCAGCTCCTTGATCCGCTCGTTGAGGCGAGTAAGGGCTGCCTGCTGTATCAGTAGCGCCTGGGTCATGTAGTAGGGGGCATCCGGCTGCTGGGCCAGATGTTGCCGGATCAGCTGATCCGCTTGTTGGTCTCGCTCGCTATCCCTGGCTTGCGCTTGCTTGAGGCGGTCGAACAGTCCATCGATCAGACCCTGTTCCTGTTGTTGCATCTCAAATCCTCGCTATGGTGCGCAGACAGTGCGTTCAGCCATCCTAAAACCCGCTGGACATCAGTGGTATCTGATTAACTCATCAATGACCGAGGGGTTGCCTCGATGTAGTCAGGAGGAAGCCCGGTAGTAATCGAGATACCAGCGCACGAACGCGGTAACCCCTTCCTTGATGGAGGTGGCTGGGCGCAGGCCGGTGAGGGTGTGGAGGGGCTCGTTGTCGGCCCAGGTGGCGTGCATGTCGCCCGCTTGCATCGGCAGCATCCGCTTGATGGCGGGCTTGTCCAGCGCCTGTTCCAGCGCCTCGATAAAGTCGAGCAGCCGCACCGGCTGACCATGACCGATGTTGAGGATGCGGTAGGGGGCGGCGCTCTCGGCAGGGCTCTGCTCGCCGGCATGCCAGTGAGGGTTGGGGCGAGGCGGTAGCTCGGCGACGGCGAGGATCCCCTCGACGATGTCGTCTATGTAGGTGAAGTCGCGGCTGAGATCGCCCTGGTTGTAGACGTCGATGGGCTCGCCTGCCAGGATGGCGCGGGTGAACTTGGTGATAGCCATGTCGGGCCGGCCCCAGGGGCCGTAGACGGTGAAAAAGCGCAGCCCTGTAGTGGGCAGACCGTAGAGCGCCGAGTAGGCGTGGGCCATCAGCTCGCTGCTCTTCTTGGTGGCGGCATAGAGGGAGACCGGGTGGTCCACCTGTTGATCGGCACTAAACGGCAGTTGTTCGTCCATGCCGTAGACCGAGCTGGAAGAGGCGTAGATGAGGTGCTGGATCCCGTGCTGGCGACACCCCTCCAGCACCGTCAGCATGCCGGTGAGGTTGCTGTCGGCGTAGGCAAACGGATTCTCCAGCGAGTAGCGTACCCCCGCCTGAGCCCCCAGATGGATCACGCGCTCGAAACCATGACGGGCAAAGAGAGTAGCCATCGCTTCGCGATCCGCCAGATCGACCCGTTCGAAGTGGAAATGGGGATAACTGGCCAATTGTGCCAGCCGCGCCTCTTTCAGACTCACCTCGTAGTAGTCGTTAAGGTTGTCGATGCCCACCACCTGATGACCCGCCGCGCAGAGCCGGCTGGCCACATGAAAACCGATAAAGCCGGCAACACCGGTGACCAGATAGGTCATGGTTGGGGTCCTGTGCAGATCATGGGGCTCCTGACAGTGATGAGAAAAGGGGGTTGCGCGCTTTGTAGCAGAGCCGGCGCGTTTGCGCCATGGCAAACCGCCTCTGTCGGCGCGGCATGCTGCATCTTGGTGCAGCAGGTGTCAATGCCAGATGACAGGCACCAGAATGGGGCGTTCAGCCTGACTGTTGTGATCCTTTTCACAAAAAATAGACTGGACCCCATAACGAAGCCCTGTGGACAGGGCTCGCAGCCCGCCCGCAACGGCAGGCGACAGACACTCTCTCTTTACTTCGCTTGGATACAGGTTATGGACAACACCTCGATTCGCACTGCTCATCCTATTTATGAGGATGTGCTGGCCCTGCTGACGGCGGCCGGCTTTGTTTCCCTCGGCATCTTTCTGTTTCATCAGGTTGGCCTGCTCACCGGCGGGACTGCCGGGCTGGCGCTGCTGCTGCAAAAGGTGACCGGCATCAGCTTCGGCCTGCTGTTTTTCGGCATCAACCTGCCCTTCTATGCGCTGGCATGGCTGCGGATGGGGCCACGTTTTACCTTCAACACCTTTGTCTCGGTGGCGGCGGTCTCCTACATGACCGATCACCTCAACGGGGTGTTGCAGATCGGCAAGATAGAGCCTCTCTATGCGGCGCTGATCGGCGGCACCCTGATTGGCATGGGGCTGCTCATCATGTTCCGTCACAAGTCGAGTCTGGGGGGCTTCAACATTCTGGCGCTCTTTATTCAGGATCGTTTTGGCATCCGGGCGGGCAAGCTGCAGATGGGGCTTGATTGCGCCATTGTTGTCGCCTCGTTTTTCGTGGTGCAGCCCTGGATCCTGGCTCTCTCCATCGTGGCGGCGGTTATCTGTAATCTGGTGTTGACACTCAACCACAAGCCCGGCCGTTACCAGATTGCCTGACAAGCGGCAGCCGTGACCCGATAAGACAAGAGTGACCCGATAGCACGAGGCGGCCTGATGGCCGCCTCGTCTGTTTCTACCCAGGGGTTTGTTCGCTGCGCCTAGCTCGCCTGTTCCAGCCTGCTGTCGCCGCTCGTAGCGTTGCCACTGATGGCGCTGCCGCTGATAGCGTGACCACCGACGGCGAGCGGGGTGTGGCAGGCCACCTGATGATGGGCCTCATCACACGCCTCAAGCCTTGGCGCCTTGCTTTTGCACAGCTCGGTCGCATGGGGGCAGCGCTGGTGGAAGTGGCAGCCGCTTGGCGGCGAGATGGGGGAGGGCACATCGCCGGTCAGCAGAATGCGCTGGCTGCGCCTGCGCGGGTCCGGTACCGGAATGGCGGAGATCAGCGCCTGGGTGTAAGGGTGGCGCGGCGCCAGATAGAGCGACTGGGCATCCGCCAGTTCGACGATCCGTCCCAGATACATCACTGCAATCCGATCAGAGATGTGTTTGACCACCGACAGATCGTGGGCGATGAAGATGATGGAGAGGTTCATCTCCCGCTGCAGGCTGAGCAGCAGGTTGACGATCTGCGACTGCACCGAGACATCGAGGGCCGAGACCGCCTCGTCGCATACCAGCAGCTTGGGCTTGAGGGCGATGGCGCGGGCGATGCCGATCCGCTGGCGCTGACCGCCGGAAAACTCGTGGGGGTAGCGATCCACCGCGCTGCCCGGCAGGCCCACTTTCGCCAGCAACTCCTGCACCCAGCCGCGGCGCTGCTCAGTGTTGCCTTTACCGTGGATGATAAAGGGCTCCTCCAGGATCTGGCCCACGGTGTGGCGGCTGTTGAGGGATTCTGCAGGATCCTGAAACACCATCTGCATCTCCTGACGCAGGGAGCGCATCTCCTTCGGGCTGAGGGCGGTGATATCGCGCCCCTCGAAAGTGATGGTGCCCGCGGTCGGCTCGAACAGCTTGAGCAGGCTGCGCCCGAGGGTGGACTTGCCGCAGCCCGACTCACCCACCAGCCCCAGCGTCTCCCCCTGTTTCAGGTCGAAGCTGATGCCATCCACCGCGTGAACCGTATATTGCTTGCGCAGGAACCCGCCTCCCAGCCGGAAGTGCTGTTTCAGATCCCTGACCGATAACAGAGTGCTCATGGGGTCAACTCCTTCCAGTAGTGACAGGCGACATGGTGGCGCGGATTGAGTTGCTCCACCGCCGGAATGGCGCTGATGCAGAGATCGGTCGCATGGGGGCAGCGGTTGGAGAAGCGGCAGCCAGCGGGCATCTCGTGCAGGGCTGGCACCTGTCCCTTGATGGTCTTGAGCAGGCTCTTGGGCTCATCCTCGAGGCGCGGGATCGAGCTCATCAGGCCGTGGGTATAGGGGTGACGGGGATGGTCAAACAGTTCGAACACATCGGCCTGCTCCACCGCCCGCCCGGCGTACATCACCACCACTTCGTCGCACAGCTCTGCAACCACCCCCAGATCGTGGGTGATAAAGATGATGGCCATCCCGGTCTGGGCCTGCAGCTCTTTCATCAGTTCGAGGATCTGGGCCTGAATGGTGACATCCAGCGCCGTGGTCGGCTCGTCGCAGATAAGCAGGTCCGGCTCGCAGGAGAGCGCCATGGCGATCATCACCCGCTGGCGCATACCGCCGGAGAGGTTGTGGGGATAGACCGCAAAGCGCTGGGCCGGTTCCGGGATCCCCACCTTCTGCAGCATGGCGATGGCCGCGGCTTTGCGCTGGGCCTTGTCGTAGTCGGGGCGATGAAGGCGAAACACCTCCATCAGCTGCTCACCGACCGTCTGCACCGGGTTGAGGGCCGTCATCGGCTCCTGAAAGATCATAGAGATGCGGTTGCCGCGCACCTTGTACATCTGATCTGGCGCAAGCGACAGCAGCTCCTCCCCCTGAAAGCGGATGGAGCCTGCTACCACCTGACCATGGGGCTTGGGCAAGAGCCCCATGATGGCGAGCGAAGTGACACTTTTGCCACAGCCAGACTCGCCGACGATCCCCAGCGTCTGACCCGGTGCCACCTTGAAGCTGACCCCGTCGAGCACCTTGATCTTGCCGTCGTCGACGGCGAACTCCACCTCGAGATCGCGTACTTCGAGGATTGGGGCTGGGTGCTGGCCGTTATCAACGGCGAACCCCCCCCCGTTATCCGGTACGTCAAGAATGGGGGCCTGAGTGTTGGGCATAACGGCTGCTCCCTTCGCAATGGCCTGAATATCAATGACGTGCATAGGTCTTGTCGAGCAGGTTGATGGGCGCCAGCGCCTCCCCTGCCTCCTTGGCGTTGCGGGTCTCTTCCTTCACCTTGGGATCGAGCCAGAGCAGACCACCACTACTGTGAGGATAACCATCCATCGGCCAGTAGAGCAGATCCGGCGTGTTCTTGGTGGCAGGTACGTCCGGCAGCATCACATAACGCCAGCTGCTGGCCCGCACATAGTTGAGCTGCACCCCGGGCACGAAGATGGCGAGATCATAGATGCGCTGCTGGATCTGGCGGGAGATCTCGGCCCGTTTGGCCATGTCGAATTCGACGTTGTAGGCGTCGATCAGTGCGTCCAGCTCCTTGTCCGCTACGTTGAACAGGTTGTTGGTCTGCGGTTTGTTGGCATTGGCGGAGTGGAACGACTCCCAATATTGTGGATAGAGACCGCCGCCGCCCCAGCCAAGCCAGGCCGCCTCGTGTTTCTTCTCCAGCATCACCTTGAAGCCGGTGGCGCCATCCACTAGGTTAAGCTCCAGATCGAGACCCGCTTTCTTGGCCTCCTCTTTCAACACGGTCAGGCGCTTGGAGTGCTCCTGACTGGTGTAGGTGAGTGCCAGCGTCAGCCGCTCCCCCTTCTCATTTTGCAGGATGCCGTCCGGCCCCGGCTTGTTGTAGCCGCCCTTGGCAAAGTACTCCCGCGCCTTGCCGATGTCATAAGCCCGCTCCGGCAGCGTCATGTCGGTGAACTCGCCAAAACCCGAGCCGAAGGTGGTGGCTCTGTCATAGTCGCCGCGCAGCACGGTCTCTATCATCTTGTCGATGTTGAAGGCGTGCTGGATGCCGAGGCGCACGTTTACGTCTGCCAGTTTGGGGTTGGCCACATTGAGGTGAACTCCCTGACCGCCCTGTTTGGTGTCGGTCATGGCCATCACCTTCTGCACGTACCCCTTCTTGTACTCCGGGGTGACCGCTTTTTCATGCCACCAGTTGGGCAGGATCATCTCGAAGGTATCGATCTCCCCTTTCAGGAAGTGGCGGAAGGCGATGTTGTGGTCGCGGATCACCTGCACCTTGATGGTGTCGATGTTGAATCTGTGCTGGTTATAGCGATCATCCTTTGCCCACCAATCCTTCTGCTTGCTGAAGGTGACCGACTTGCCCTTCTTGACGTCGCTGATCACGTAGGGACCTGTGGTGGGCACCACGGCCCAGTTGTACTGCTTCACCCAGTTGGGGGTCAGCTTGTAGTAGTGCTTGGGCTGGGGCCACAGCTCGGTGGTGTTGAGCAGATCCAGCTTGGCCTTGCGGCTGCCCGCTTTGACCATAATGGTGTGATCATCGATCTTCTCTACCGCGACCACTTCAGTGGTGTAGTAGTTGTTGAACCAGGGCCCCTTGATGTGTTTGGAGCGCATCATCTCGTAGCCGAAGGTGTAGTCGTCAGCATTGACCGGCTTGCCATCCGACCATTTGGCACGGGGATCCAGCTTGAAGTAGACGGTCTGGCTGTCTGGCGCTATGGCCCAGTGGGTCGCGAGCGAGGGGATGGGGTTGCCGGTATTGGGGTGGAAGCTGATGAGTCGCAACTGGTTATCGAGAATAAAGGAGCGGAACGATCCGTTGGAGTCAGGCCCCACGGTACGAAACGTCAGCGGAAAGCTGTCGACAAACATATTGAGGCTGCCGCCCGGCAGTGCCTTGGGGGAGGCGAACACAGGATCCGTGTCGTTGGTCTCCCATTTGAGATCCGCGGGCAGGCTGGCCGCCCAGACCCAGGATCCGTTTACCAGCACAAAGAGAGCACCTATCCATTTGATTTTATTTTTCATGTTTGACTTCCAGGTCTGGCCCCTGCACTGGGGGTCTTGATTGATAACGGGATTATCCCTTGCTCCCGGGACCGCCGATGGCAGCGGCCCGTCCTTCATTAATCACTGTTCGTTATCCGGCACCTGCCGATGTGTGTTGGCGCTGGCTGGCTTATTGGTAACGGGTAAATTTGCGCGGGTCGAACGCCTCGCGGATCGCCTCGCCGATAAAGGAGACCATGATCAGCACCAGACTCACCGCCGCCACTACCGAGCTGACTATCCAGATGGCATCCAGATTGTTGATGCCCTGGGAGAGCAGCTCCCCCCAGCTCGGGGTCGGCGGAGCCAGCCCGAAGCCCAGATAGTCGAGTGCCGTCAGGGTGGAGATATTGCCCACCACGGCGAACGGCGCCAGAGTGACGATCATCATCAGGGTATTGGGCAGGATGTGGTTGAAGATGATCCGCCCGGTGGTCGCCCCTTGTGCCCGCGCCGCCATCACATAGTCCCGCGCCCGCTCCTTGTAGGTGAGGGTGCGCATATACCAGGTGATCCCCATCCAGCCGAACAGCACGTTGATGGCGACAAACAGGCCGAAGTTGGGCTTGGCCAGCGACACCAGGATCATGATGACGTAGAGAAATGGCACCTGGGACCAGATCTCGATAAAGCGTTGCAGGATGAGGTCGAAGCGACCGCCGAGAAAGCCCATCAGACAGCCGATGGTGACCCCGATGGCGTAACTGGCCGCCAGCGCGATAAAGGCAAAGCCGATGGCGATGCGAAAGCCGTAAACCAGCCGCGCCAGCACGTCGCGGCCGCTGGTGTCGGTGCCGAGGAAGTGGCGCTCGGCCGCGCTGGGGGCGTAGGGCGGGTAGGCATCCTCCTTGAAATCCTGCTCGTAGGGGTTCCAGGGCACTGGCGGCAGCAGTACCCAGTCGCCCTGGCCCTCTGCGGCAAATTTGGCCTTGAGCTGGCGGTAGTTGGTTTCGTACTCGTAATCGAGCCCGAACTGCTGACCGGGGATCACATCGCCATAGGTGGGGAAATGCAGCTGGCCCTGATAGCTCACCATCAGTGCCCGGCTGTTGACCAGCAGCTCCGCCAGCAGGGAGAGCAGCACCAGGGTGGTGAAGATGATGAAGGAGTAGTAACCGCGCTTGATCGACTTGAAGCGCTTGAGTTTTTTCAAGGTAACCGGATTGAGCTTCATGGTCAGTCTCCAAACCGCACGCGGGGGTCAACAGAGGGTGCAACGCAGATATCGGAGACGATATGGCGTGATATCAGCATCGGCATGGCAATAGAGGTCTGGTTCATGGTCACTCTCCAAACCGCACGCGCGGATCAACGAGGGCAACGCAGATATCGGAGACGATATGGCGTGATATCAGCATCGGCATGGCAATAGAGGTCTGGTTCATGGTCAGTCTCCAAACCGTACGCGCGGATCAACCAGGGCCACGCAGATATCGGAGACGATATTGCCTATCAGCATCAGCATGGAGGTGATGGCCAGAATGCCCATGACGGTGGGGTAATCCCGCTCGACGATAGCCTCGTAACCGAGCAGGCCGATGCCGTCGATGTTGAAGATGGTCTCGATGAGGAAGGAGCCGCCAAAGAAAACGGTGAGCACAGACCCCAGGTGGCTGGCGATGGGGATCAGGCTGTTGCGCATGGCGTGGTCGGTGACCGCCTTGCGAAACGGCAACCCCTTGGCCACGGCGGTACGCACATAATCGGCCGACAGGTTCTCCATCAGGCTGTTTTTCATGGTCATGGTGAGGATGGCGAAATCGCCGATGGCGTAGGCGATAAGCGGCAGCAGGGCGTGGGCAAAGACAGTGCGGATCTGATCCCAGCTGCTCTCCATGTATTCAAAGTCGTCTCCCGGAAAACCGCCCATCGGCAGCCACTCCAGATGGAAGGCGAAGACGGTGATGAGGAAGATCCCTACCACGTAGGCGGGCAGGGCATAGGCCATGTAGATGAGCATGGAGCTTAACGAGTCGAAGCGGCTGTTGTGCCTGAGCGCCTTCGCCACACCCAGCGGAATGGAGACCGCATAGCTCAGCAGAAAGGTTGCCAGCCCGAAGAAGGCGGTAACGGGGAGCCGCTCCTTGATGAGATCCCACACCGGCTCGTAGTAGCGGGTCGATTCGCCCAGATCCAGCACCGCCAGCTTCTGCAGCCACTCCCAGTAGGCGACCAGCATGGGCTTGTCGAGGCCATAGAAGGCCTTGAGCTCCTCGATCTGTTCATCGGAGAGGGCCTGTGCCCCCTTGCTGCCACTGGAGCGGCCGGATTCATTCTGGGAAACCTGGGCTTGCAGCAGCATGCGTTCGACCGGTCCGCCCGGCACGAAACGGGTGATGGTGAAGACGAGCAGGGTGATACCGAGAAACGTCGGAATGATCAAAAGCATCCGGCGTAGGAAATACGACAGCATGGTGGAACCTCGTCCTTGTTGTTCTTTTTTGCGGCCAGTCAAATCCGGTGACGGGCCTGTCCTTCCTGGCATTACGCGCTGGATTGGTTGCCAAACAGCAGACAATCCGCTTGGCCACTGTAAAAGCTCTGCAACAAAAATCAAGTACAAGGAAATGGAAAACTGGGACAAATGACCCGCTGAGACCAAAAGCACCGAAAAATGACGTTTTTTATCTGAAAAGTGAAAATCAAAACAAAACGCTACTGCTCAACATTATTTTAAAAAATATAAACAGCTGTTTGTTTGAATCTTGTATTTGTTTATGTGATTGAATTTTAAGTGCTTTTATTTCTGCTGTCAAAGAAGGGAAAACGATATCATCTCGACAAATTTATCTATCTCCCCCATCGGAGTGGTCAGTCACAATAATAATTAAAATAGAGTTTTATTCTTATTTTTGCCAATAAATCGAAATAAGATATAAAGAGACAGCACGTAAACAAATAAGTTCATCAACTTTTAATTCAGCGTCTTTTACATGTTTTAACAACGATTTCACATTGCACGGGATGTTTTTGGCAGAATTATTCACTAATTATGCCGGTCAAAATTAATACACTCCGCTTATTCCACATCTCACCCTCCCGATCCCCCCACTCCATTGACGTCGCCAGTCAAAGATTGATAAGCCTTACGCATCGCTCCAAAGAGGGCGGTATCAGGAAGCAAACAATAAACAACCAGGAAGGATATAAGCGATGCTTAGGAAGAGCAGAATCTCTGCTGCGATTGCGTTCGCCTTGGCGAGCCTTGCGGCGGCCCCATCCGTATCTGCCGAAGAAGGGCAGAACGTCGAAAAACTGCAGAAAATCAAAGTCACTGGCTCCCGTATCTCTCGTGTTGATGTTGAGGGGGCGACTCCGGTTGTCTCTGTCAGCAAGGCCCAAATTGAACAGTCTGGCCAGCAGACTGTGGCTGATTATCTGAAACAGGCCTCCTACAACTCCTTTGGTGGTTTCTCTCCATCCTCCGGTAGCTCAGCCCAGTCACAAGCCACCGTAGGGCTGCGTGGCCTTGGTGAAGATCGCACACTGGTGCTGCTCAATGGCAAGCGTATCGCCGGTTCTCCCTCCATGGGGGGCACCGCCATCAACCTCAACACCATCCCCATGGCTGCCGTTGAGAGGGTGGAAGTGAACCTGGACGGTGGCTCTGCCCTGTATGGTTCTGATGCCATCGGTGGCGTTATCAACGTGATCCTCAAAGAGGGTTTTGAAGGTTTGTCATTCCAGGGGCGCGTCGGTTCACCGACCGAGGAAGGTGGTGACGAACAGAGTGGTTCCATCGTCAGCGGTATTTCGGGTGAGAAAGGTTCCCTGATGATGGTCTACGAGCATGATGTCAAAGACGAAATCTATTACAAGGATCGTGATTATCTGGCCAAGCAGGGGGCTGAGTCACCTAGCCTCTATGGTCGCAATATCAAGGGAGTAGACGCGGCAACTGGCAAGACCGTAACCCGTACTCTGAATGGGGTCGACTGTGAAAGCACCGGCGCCGGTTTTGTCACCAAGGGTACGGCTTGCCGCTTCGACTTTGCCCAGGTCGCAGCCAAGACCGCCTCGCGTACTCGCGACACCGTCTATGTCAACGGCCGCTACCATATCAACGACAATGTGGATTTCGTGCCACAGATGATTGGTTCCCGGGTCACCAGTTTTGGTCGTTTCGCCCCTGCTGCAGGTGCCTTCACCGTGGATGGCTCCACCCCTGAAAGCGCTGCAGTCCTGTCTGCCAACAACTTCAGCACCGCCAAGGCTGCGACGGTTTACTACCGCTTCAACAACGTCGGTCCCCGTGACAACGAAGTGACCGACTTGACCGGTACTCTGAACCTGGGTTTTGAAGGGGTGGTTCCGACCGAGGCGGTTGGCGATCTGGAGTGGAACGCCGGTTACATGTACTCCAAGACAGATAACCAGAGTATTGGTAATGGCTATGTATTGGAGCCGGCGGTTCAGACTCAGGTAAACAGTGGAAACTTCGTCAACGGCAGCTTCTCTGCTGATGCCACCAAGGATCTCTCTTATACCACCAGCCGCAACTCCAAGATGGATTTCTTCCAGTGGTATGGCGGTCTGGGTTGGGAGATGGGCGAACTGCCTGCTGGCCCGGTCAGCTGGTATCTGGGTGCCGAGTATAACGATTGGGTTTACTCCGACACCTACGACAGCCAGTCCGAAGCGGGTAACGTACTGGGTTCATCCGGCAACTCCGGTAGCGGTGTGCGCGATGTGTTTGCCACCTACATCGAGAGCCTGATCCCCATCACCGAGCAGATCGAGCTGAACCTGGCGGGTCGTTACGACAAGTACAGCGACTTTGGCAGCGCCTTCTCGCCCAAAGCGAGTCTGCGTTATCAGCCACTCGACCAGCTGATGTTCCGTACCTCCTGGTCCCAGTCTTTCCGCGCGCCGGGTCTGAATGATCTCTATGCGGCGGATGCCCAGTCAGCGGACTTTGCCAAGGACTATGTCTACTGCCAGGCCAATGGTATTGCCAACTGTTCCGAAGAGCAGTACGAGACAACGCGCCAATCCAACAAGAACCTGAAGGAAGAGACCGCCAATACCTTCACTATCGGGGCGGCCTACAATCCGCTGGACAATCTGAACCTGTCGCTCGATTACTACTACATCAAGATTGATGACGTGATCCAGTTGGCTACCACCCAGACCCAGTTCTATCAGGAGCTCAATACCGGCAGCAACCCGAACGTCATTCGTGACGCCAACGGCGATGTCGAGAAGGTCTATGCCGGCATGGTCAACTTGGGGCAACTCAAGACCAGTGGTATCGACTTCAAGGCGGACTACAAGTACGACTTCAACTCCTTCACCCTGCGTTACGACTTTGGCAGCAGCTACATCCTGAAATATGAGGAAGGTCTGTTTGCTGGTGGCCCAATGGTTGACAAGAAGGGCTGGAATGGCAAACCCGATTTCCGTTTCAACTCCGGGATCGGTGCCAACTTCCCACAGCTGTGGAATCTGGATACCTACCTGAGCACCAACTATATCGACTCCCAGAGCCAGGACTATGTGGATGACAAGGAAGAGGGCCATATTGCTTCCAACACCATCTGGAACCTGAACGTTGCGGTCGATACCAGCTGGAATGCCAAGATCCAGACCGGCGTGAAGAACATGTTCAACCGTGGACCTTCCCTGTCAAATGATGGTTACACCTACGATGAATACCTCTACAGCATTGACGGACGGGTCTACTACATCGACTACACCCAGAAGTTCTAATCAACCCCGTTGATATACAACCTCAGCCGGCCCGGTCGGGCCGGCTGTGCCCAACGTCCAAGGAAGTTACGGAGATAGGGTAATCCTATGAAGACAAGGACCATTACAATGAAGAAAGCGCTCCTTGGCAGCCTGGTTTCGGCCGCCTTGTTGACCAGCTTCAATCTGAGTGCCGCCACTGCCAGTCAGGCCGTGGACGCTCAAGCCGCCACCGACAACGCATCCAAAGTTTCCCAGCAGAAGATCGACAGCTATGCCGAATCTGCCGAATCCGCACTGGCCCAGTACAAGGCAGCCCTGCGTCAGGTCGACAGTCTGCGCACCTACAACGAGCAGGTGAGCAAGATGGTCGAGTCCCAGAGTGCCGAGCTGGCGTCGATGCAAAAGCAGATCGCCCAGATTGATCAGACCAGCACCGAAGTTGTCCCCCTGATGCTCAAGATGATCGACTCCCTCGAGCAGTTTGTGGCGCTGGATCTGCCGTTCCAGAAGGTCGAGCGCGAGGACCGCGTGGCGGCTCTGACCGACCTGATGAACCGGGCCGATGTCACTATCTCCGAGAAATACCGCAAGATCCTGGAGGCCTACCAGATCGAGGAGGGCTTCAGCCGCACCATTGAGGCCTACAAGGCGAGCCTGGACAAGGATGGCAGCGAGAAGACCTACGAGTTCCTGCGCGTTGGCCGCATCGCGCTGCTTTATCAATCCCCGGATGGCAATGAAACCGGGATGTGGAACAAGAAGACTCGCCAGTGGGAAGAGTTGCCCCAGGAGTATCGCAGTGCGGTTGAACAGGGCCTTCGCATCGCCAAGAAGCAGGCGCCTCCCGCGCTGATCAAGCTGCCGGTTCAAACTGCGGAGAAAGCATCATGAAAGGAATCAAACTTGCGATTGCCTCCCTGATTGCGGGAGCAACCCTGGTCACCCTGCCGGTGACCGCCGCCGAAAAACCGGTGGATCTCAATGCGCTGCTGAATCAGGTCAAGGCCTCCAGCCTGAGCGAATCCCAACTCAACAAGGAGCGGGAAGCCCGCTTCCTGGCTGACAAGAACGAGCAGGGGGCGCTGCTGGCCAAGGCCAAGGCCGAGCTGGCTGCCGAAACCGCCAAGGGCGAGCAGCTCAAGGCGACCTTCGATGCCAATGACAAGCAGCTGACCGAGCTGACTGAAACCCTGCGCCAGCGTTCCGGCAACATGGGTGAGATGTTCGGCGTACTGCGTCAGTTCGCCGGTGAGTTCAAGGGGATCTTCAACGCCTCCGCCCGTCGGGTCGAGCATCCGGAACAGACCGCGCTGCTGACCCGTCTGGCCGAGAGTAAAGAGCTCCCCTCCAGCGACGATCTGGAAGCGTTCTGGACCACCACCCTCAGCCGCATGGTGGACGGTGGCAAGGTGAGCCAGATCCCGGCGACTGTGGTCTATGGCGAAGGCAACCAGGCCGAGAAGACCGTCACCCAGATCGGCGAGTTCAATACCGTCTCCGAAGGCAAGTACCTCACCTTCGTGCCGGAGACCGGCAAGTTCGAGCAGCTCTCCCGTCAACCTGACAAGGGGGTGCTGGAACCTATCGCCGAGTTTGAACAGGGCGGGGACGGGGTCAAACCCATCTTTATCGACCCGTCTCGCGGCGTGATCCTCTCTCTGCTGGTGCAGTCACCGACTCTCAAGGAGCGAATCGATCAGGGTGGTGAAGTGGGTTACGTCATCATGGTGCTCGGTGTACTCGGTACCCTGCTGGCCATCTTCTGCGGTATCCGCCTGTCGTTGATCGGCTCGTCCATGCGCAAGCAGCTGAAATCCGATCAGATCATCAAGGGCAACCCCATTGGTGACATGCTGGGGGCCTACCAGAGTCATCGCGGTGACAACATCGAGGATCTGGAGTCCAAGCTCGACGAGATCATCCTGCGCAACGTGCCCAAGTTCGAGAAGGGCATCAGCATCATCAAGCTGATCGCTTCCGTCGCGCCGCTGCTGGGCCTGCTCGGCACCGTAGTGGGGATGATCGCCACCTTCCAGGCCATCACATTGTTCGGCACTGGCGATCCCAAGCTGATGGCGGGCGGTATCTCGGAGGCGCTGGTGACCACCATGCAGGGTCTGGTCGTCGCGGTGCCCATGCTGTTCCTCTACACCATTGTGCAGACCCAGAGCCGTCGTCTGATCCAGGTGCTGGAAGAGCAGAGCGCCGGTTTCGTCGCCCGTTATCAGGAACGTCTGCACGCCTCCAAAGCCGCAGCGTAAGGAGTCACCCATGTGGTTCTGGTTGATTGAAGAAGTCGAGTCGGTCCGCCGGTTTTTGGGATTGGGGGGCGATGTACTGGTCGCCCTGTTCTTCCTGACCCTGATGATGTGGGCCCTGTTGCTGGAGCGCTGGTTCTACTTCATGGCGGTTTACCCCAAGCAGGTGAAGCAGACCAAGGCCACCTGGCTGGCCCGCACTGATCATCTCTCCTGGTCTGCCAAGCAGATCCGGCGCGAGCTGGTCTCACGGGTTGCCATGGCGGTGGACAAGGGGATGCCGGTCATCAAGGTGCTGATCGCTCTCTGCCCGTTGATGGGGCTGCTGGGGACCGTGGTGGGGATGGTGCAGGTGTTTGACACTTTGGCCATCACCGGCACCGGGTCGCCGCGGGCGATGGCATCGGGGATCTCCAAGGCAACGGTACCGACCATGGCGGGCATGATCGCCGCCCTTTCCGGCCTGTTTTTTGTCAACCAGCTCGATCACAAGGCCAAACTGGCGGTGCAAAAGCTGGAAGACAACCTGAAACACGGTTGATGCAGGATGCATACCCCCGGCGAGGCATGGCCTGCCGGGGGCACAGAACAAGCAAGGAGTTTCTGCTATGAGAAAACGTTACAGCGACAGCGGTGCTGACGAGGCGGCTATCGATTTGACCCCCATGCTGGACATAGTGTTCATCATGCTGATCTTCTTCATCGTCACCACCTCCTTCGTCAAGGAGTCCGGTGTCGAGATCAACCGTCCCAGTGCCAGCACGGCCGAGACGGTGAAGAAGGGCAATATCATGGTCGCGGTGCGCGAAAACGGTCAGGTTTGGGTCGACAAGCGGGTGGTCGAGGTGGGGGCGGTGCGCGCCAACATCGAGCGGCTGCGGGCCGAAAACCCGGAGAGCGCCGTGGTGATCCAGGCCGATAACGAATCCCGTTCCGGTCTGGTGGTGCAGGTCATGGATCAGATCCGCATGGCCGGTGTCCAGAACATCTCCATCGCGGCAGACAAGAGCAGCTGATGCCGGAGAGAGACCTATGAGATACCTGATATCGTTGGCGGTCTCCTGTGTGGTGGTGTTCTTTCTGTTTCTGGGAATGAACAAGCTGATCACACCGGATCACCGGGAGCTGGTGGAGAAGGATGACGTCACCATGACCGATTTCATCCGCCTCAAGCCCCAGGAGACCCTGCAAGAGAAACAGCGGGAGCTGCCCAAACCGCCGCCGCCCAAGCGTCCGCCGCCGCCTCCCGAGATGGAAGTGGCCAGCACGGATCGGCCGAAGATGGAGAGCGCGCCGATGGACATGCCCAAGCTCGACATCCCGGTCAACATCGGTGGTGGCAACGCGCTGGGTGCTTACAGCACCGGCGGCGGTGGTGGCGGCGTCGGTGGCAACAACGGCGCCATTCCGCTGGCAACCTTCGAGCCCATGATGCCCCGCAAGGCGGCACTGGCGGGGCTGGCCTCCGGCAAGGTGCTGGTGGAGTTCACCGTCACCGAGCGCGGTACCGTCAGCAACGTGCGGATCGTCAAGGAAGAGCCGCGCAGCTATGACCTCGGCAAAGAGGCGCGCAAAACCATCGCCAAGTGGACGTTCAAACCGGCCATGGTGGATGGCAAGCCGCAGGCGAGCCGTATGCAGCAAGAGATCGAGTTTGCGGTCAACTAAGGAAGGTGGCGATGAACAAGTTACACAAGATGATCCTCGCCCCGGTCGCCATGGCGGTGCTGCTCAGCACCGCCAGTTGGGCCGCCGAGCAGCCGGCCCTGTCGGATCGGGCCTATCGGGCGGTCAACAAGGCGCAGGAGCTGATCACTGACAAGCAATACGGTCTGGCGAATGCCAGATTGCAGGAGGCACTCTCCAGCGTGGGTGATCGGGTCTACGACAAGGGGGTCATATTGCAGACTCTCGGTTTCGTGGCCGCCCAGCAGGAGAAATACGGTCAGGCGACCAAGTACTTTGCCGATGCCATCGCGACAGGCGGCCTGCCGCCACCGGTGGCCCAGCAGGTGCGCTACAACCTGGCCCAGCTCTATATGGCTGAGGGTAATTATCAGGGGTCGATCAAGACCATGAAGGAGTGGTTTGCCAACCAGGGCAAAGATGACAAGCCCAACTCCCATGCCTATATCACGCTAGCCAACGCCCACGTGCAGCTCAAGCAGTACCGTGACGCGATCCCGGCGGTGGATCAGGCGATCAAGCTGTCGGCAGGTAAAGCGCCGGAGTCCTGGTATCTGCTGAAGATGGGCGCTCACTACGAGCTGAAACAGTACAAACCGGCGACCGAGGTGCTGACCTCTCTGGTCAACATGTTCCCGGAGAAGAAGAAGTACTGGACCCAGCTGTCGGCCATGCATATGCAGGCAGGTAACGATGCCAAGGCGCTGGCGGCGCTGGAGTCGGCCTACAACCTCGGCATGTTGACCGAGGCCGCCGAGCTGCAGCGCCTCGCCAACTACCTCGCCTTCACCGGCATTCCCCATCGCGCCGCACGGGTGATGGAGAAGGGGATGAAGGATGGGGTGATTGAGCAGAGCGCCAGCAACTACAAGACCCTGGCCAACTATTGGCATCAGGCCAAGGAGCTGGATCCGGCCATCGACACCCTGGCCAAATCCTATCAGCTGGCCCCGAGCGCCGATTTGCAGCTGAAAATGGCGCGCATGATGATCCAGAGCAAACGCTATCAGGATCTGGTGGCGCTGGCCGCCAAACCGGCAGCCAATGCCAATGGTGAACAGCGGGCGGATCTCAAGTTCCTGACCGGGGTCGCCTATTTTGAGCAACAAAAGCCGAAGGAGGCCCTCAACGCCTTCACCCAGGCGGCTCAGAATGGCAACGTCAGCGGTCGGGCATCCCCCTGGATCAGCTTCCTCAAGGAGCAGAGTGGTGCGGGGGAGGCGGCCGTCCAGTAATTCCAATGACAACGCTTGAAGTCCCTTTTATGGTTGCCTGGTGGCTCCATTAACCGCTCTTCGGAGCGGTTTTTTTATGGCGGCAGCCAGTCCCTGCTGTAGTCGAAGCGCTATTTTCCCCCTTTTCGCTCCAATGAAAGTGCCACAGTCAACATTGGCCTATCTCCTCCGAGGTGACAAACGTTTCAGCTAGGGCTGCAACCGTGACACCAGGTGGCACAGAGCTGTGGTCTACGGGGGCGGGGTTGGTCCGCAGAGAGGGGGCTATGCTGTACATCTCTCTTTCAATGGCGACTTGCCAAGGGGGCTTTTGCTCTGTTGATAAGCATCACACCGAAAACGGCCACTTTTAACAAGAAAAGCAACATATGGAAGTTGAAATTTTGGCCGACTCGGGAAAGAATGCGCGCTCGGTTATTTGGCGCCGTGGTGCAGGTTGACCCGCCACCGGCAGACCGAAGATAAGATGGCCTCCGGCCCATTTGGTACAGGAAACCACACAGGAATTTTATGAACCCCCTTCGCACTGCCGCTTCGGCCCTTTTATGCACACTTGCGCTGATCAGCCAGCAGGCTGCCGCCGTCGAGTACCGTCTGCCTGCGGCCAACAGCCGTCTGATCGGTGAGAATCTGGAATATGTGGTGCCTGCGGACAATCGTCCGCTGGAGCAGATTGCCTCCGAGTTTCAGTTGGGTTTGACCAATATCATGGAAGCCAACCCGGGCGTTGATCCCTATCTGCCCAAAGCGGGCAGCACCCTGATCATCCCTCACCAGTTGATCCTGCCCAACGCGCCCCGCGAAGGGATCGTCATCAACGTTGCCGAGATGCGCCTCTACTACTATCCGAAAGGGAAGAACGTGGTACAGGTATTGCCCATCGGCATCGGTCAGCTGGGGGTGAACACCCCGGAGAACTGGATCACCAAGGTAGAGCGCAAGCGCGCCAACCCGACCTGGACCCCGACCGAAAACATTCGTCGTCGCTACGCCGCGAAGGGAATCACACTGCCTGCGGTCTGGCCAGCCGGCCCGGACAACCCCATGGGCCTGCACGCCCTCTACATCGGCAACCTCTATGCCATCCACGGCACTAATGCCACTTTCGGTATCGGTCTGCGGGTGAGCAGCGGCTGCGTACGTCTGCGTGCCGACGACATCAAGTATCTGTTCGACAACGTGCCGGTCGGTACCCGCGTCCAGTTCGTCAACCAGCCGGTCAAGACCACGGTCGAGCCGGATGGCGGTCGCTACATGGAAGTACACGAGCCGCTGTCGCGCACCGAGGAGGAGTTCAACTCCACCGCCTCCGTGCCGCTCCCGATGACACCGGCTATCACCCGCTTCATCGCTCACGCCGAGTCTGACTCCAACGTGGTCAAGCAGGTGCTGGAACAGCGTACCGGTATGCCGACCCGTCTCAATCCTCAAGCCTGATGACTTGAACTCGAGACCCGGTAATGACAACGGCGACCCTATGGTCGCCGTTGTTGTTTCTGCCAGCGGCAGTGGGCGTTATTTGTGACTGACGGTGACGATTGCCATAGTGTGGCGATCATCGACCCACTGGTAGGAGACTTGGCTGTGGGAGAGATTCAAGGATGCCTCTCTTGCCAGTTTTTGCAAATTAACTGTTTCGGTTGTTTGTGCGGAGCCTGAGAGGCAGGTGACCTGCATCTGCTTCTCTAGTTGGTTGACACGGCAGGCATCCTCCACGATGGCGCCGCTGAATTCGATGCGTCCTGTATTACTTGCCTGGGTCGTCTGTGCCATCGATATGCCCAGCGTGGCGAGAGTGAACACTACTGCGCTTGTTTTCATGCAGACCTCCTGATTGTCTTGCTCGCGGGCAGGAACCCGCTTGTTCATTGCCTCGCATTATCAGTATCGACAGTGTCAGGTGGGGGATGAGCGTTATTTGATCCCTGCTCGGGAGGGGCAAATTCAGAAAGCAGGAGAAAAAAGAGGGCCGCCCATGGGGTTAATGCCGATGAGTCAATGGCTGTTCGACCATTCTCGGGCTAACAGCAGGAGTGAACCTTGTCGCGGCTGAAGTAAAAAGAGAAGTAGTTATCGATGTTGAGCAGGCGGTGCTCTTGGGGGCTGAAAGAGTCAAGGGGGTCATCTCGACGTCAAGCGGCTGGAGGCTTTGCGCAAGGCGCAGTCCGTGCATTGACCATGTCGATATGAGGTCAACCCCTTGGCTTGGGCCCAGGGGCTCTCATCACGCTGAACGGCGACCATTATGGTCGCCGTTTTTCTGGGCTCGAGTCAGCGTTTTACCCAGGCAGAATCACTGCACACAGACCGGGCAGAAGGCGTAGGTGCCTTGTGGGTCGTTGAAGCGGGTGAGCGGGTCGAGACTGCGGTTCACTTCCACCAAGGCCTTGCCAAAGCCGGCTGGCAGCCAGCTTTGCAACTGGGGGGCTAGCACTTGGGCACTGCTGTCAAACAGCTGACGCAGGAACTTGTCCTTGGTGGACTCCTCCTGCTCTATGGGGGTCACCTGCCACTCTTTGAGGTTGGCCAGCTCGGCGGCTGCCTTGATGGCGTCATCCAGATTGCCGAACTCGTCCACCAGACCCAGGGCCTTGGCATCTTCGCCAGTCCAGACACGACCTTCGGCCGCTTTTTCGGCCTCTTCCGGGCTCAGACCACGGCCCTTGCTCACCAGACCGATGAAGCGCTGGTAGGTATCTTCCACGCTCAGCTGGATGGCCTGACCGACGTGATCCGGCAGGGCGCGGGTCGGGCCGACGCCAACGTAATCTGTGGTGCCAACCCCGTCGGTATGCACCCCGAACTGGGCCAACGCCTTGTCGATGGTGGCGAACATGCCGAATACCCCGATGGAGCCGGTGAGGGTTGTCGGGGACGCGAAGATCTTGTCCGCATCGGCGGAGATCCAGTAGCCACCGGAGGCGGCATAGCTGCCCATGGAGACCACTACCGGCTTGCCAGCCTGTTTCAGGGCCAGCAGCTCGGCGCGGATTTGCTCGGCGGCGAAGGCGCTGCCGCCCGGGCTGTCGACCCGCAGGACTACGGCTTTGACCTTGTCATCGCGGCGAGCATCGGCCAGCAGGTCGGATAGGCTATCACCGCCGATGGTGCCGGCAGGCTGGACGCCATCCATGATGGCGCCGCTGGCGACCACCAGACCCACCTCATCCTTGCCGCTCTGGGGATATTGTTCCGGAATGGCAGCCAGATACTCTTTCAGGCCGACCCCTTTCCAGCCGTGGTCGTCCGCTTCACCCACCTCTTTAATGACCGCCTGGGTCATCTCGTCGCGGGTGGCCAGCTGATCCACCAGACCGTTGTCGAGGGCGTAGTTGGCGGCATTGCCACCGGCTTTGCGCAGCAGCTCGAGGAAGCGATCCTTGCCCGGCGCGACCGCATCGGGTTCGATCTCCCGCTGCTCGGCCACGTCAGCCACATAGGATTGCCACAGCTGATCCAGCCAGCGCTGGTTCGCCTCTTTGCTCTCGGGGGACATCTCGTCGCGGGTATAGGGTTCGACGAAGGATTTGTAGGTGCCGACCTTGAATACATGCGGGGTGATGTTGAGCTTCTCCAGCGCCGACTTGAAGTAGGTCTGGTAGACCCCAAGCCCCTCGATCACCACGGCGCCGCTCTGGTTGAGCAGCACATGATCGGCGTGGGCCGCCAGCAGGTATTGCCCCTGAGTGTAGAAGTCGGCCATGGCGATCACCGGCTTGCCGCTCTCCCGGAAGGAGTCGATGGCACTCGCCACCTCCTGCAGTTTGGTGAAGTTGGCTCCCTGCAGCCCTTGCGGCTTGATCACCAGCGCCTTGATGCGCTCGTCATCCTTGGCACTCTTGATGGCCCACAGCAGGTCGGAGAGGACGATCTCGCTCGGCTGCTCGTCGCTGCTGTCCATCTGGCGCAGCAACTGGACGGTGGGATCGGTCTGGGAGCGTTGCTCCACCAGCACGCCGTTGAGATTGAGGGTCAGCGCCCCTTCGATGGGCGCCTTGGGGGCCTCTTTCTGGCTGACGCTGAAGACGATGACCAGCACTACGATGAGAAACAGCAGATTGACCAGCATCAGCCGGGTGAAATTGAGCAGGCGCCACAGGCTGCGGAACAACCAACCCAGACCTTTGAAAATAGACATAGTCGCGTTATCGCCCTGTTAATGGGTAGAGAAGAGCCATTATTAACCAGTTGCGGGCGAAATTGCCATTTCCTACTGGCGGATCCCGTCTATCTTCGTTCAGGGCACGGCTGTTCGCTGAAAATTTGTCCAAACATTTGTTTGAAAAAGAATTTTCGATTCTTTACTCTAGCTTCAGTTTGATAACAAAAAATTAACTGGAGGCATCGTGAGCCGCTATCCGACCCTGCTGACCCCGCTCGACCTTGGTTTTACCCAGCTGCGCAACCGTGTGTTGATGGGCTCCATGCATACCGGCCTCGAAGAGGAGAAGGGCGGTTTTGACAAGCTGGCCGCCTTTTACGCCGAGCGCGCCCGTGGTGGCGTTGGCCTTATCGTCACCGGCGGCATTGCCCCCAATCTGCGCGGTCGGCTGGTACCTCATGGCTCCCAGCTGAGCTTCCCCTGGCAGGTGAGCAAGCACAAGAAGGTGACCAGCGCCGTGCATCAGGAGGGGGGCAAGATTGCGCTGCAGATCCTCCATGCCGGTCGTTACGCCTATCATCCGTTCAGTCTGGCGCCGAGTGCCCTCAAGGCCCCCATCTCCCCGTTCAAGCCACGCGCCATGAGCGAGCGGCAGATCCGCGGCACTATTCGCGACTTCGCGGCTACAGCAGCGCTGGCCAAGGCGGCCGGTTATGACGGCGTCGAGGTGATGGGCTCGGAAGGCTATCTCATCAACCAGTTCATCTGCGAGCGAACCAACAAACGCACCGATGGCTGGGGCGGCAGCAGCGAAAACCGGATGCGCTTTGCGGTGGAGATTGTCCGCGCCATCCGCGAGCGGGTCGGCACCGACTTCATCATTATCTTCCGCCTCTCCATGCTGGATCTGGTGGAGCAGGGCTCGACCCTGGAAGAGGTGATTGCCCTTGGCAAAGCGCTGGAAGCGGTGGGGGTGACCCTGATCAACACCGGTATCGGTTGGCACGAAGCGCGTATTCCCACCATCGCCACCAGCGTGCCACGCGGCGCCTTCAGCTGGGTGACCGCCGAGCTGAAAAAACACCTCAAGGTGCCGCTTATCACTACCAACCGGATTAACACCCCGGAGGTGGCCGAGCGGATTCTGGCGGGGGGTGAGGCGGATATGGTCTCCATGGCACGCCCTTTCCTGGCGGACCCGGAGTTTGTCATCAAGGCGGCCGAGAACCGGGCGGACGAGATCAACACCTGCATCGCCTGCAACCAGGCCTGCCTCGACCATGTGTTCAAGCAGAAGCGCGCCTCCTGTCTGGTCAATCCCCGCGCCTGTTTCGAGACCGAGCTGACCTTTGGCCGCGTGCCCCAGCCCAAGAAGCTGGCGGTGGTGGGGGCGGGCCCGGCCGGGCTGGCGTTTGCCTGTTACGCTGCCGAGCGCGGTCATCAGGTGAGCCTGTTCGATCAGGCCAGCGAAATCGGCGGCCAGTTCAACTTCGCAAAGCAGATCCCGGGCAAGGAGGAGTTTCACGAGACTCTGCGCTATTTCGCCAAACGGCTGGAGAAGTGCGGCGTAGAGCTCTATCTGGGCCAGCGCCAGAGTGCCGAGAGCCTGCTCGGCGGCGGTTTTGACGAGGTGATCCTCGCTACCGGTATTCGTCCGCGCACCCCCAATATTCCGGGCATCGAACATCCCAAGGTGATGAGTTATCTCGATGTATTGCGGGATCACAAACCGGTCGGCCAGAAGGTGGCGGTGATCGGTGCCGGCGGCATCGGATTCGATGTGGCTGAGTATCTGGTCGAGAAGAAGGTGGAGATGGATGCCGATGGGCACCGTGATCACTGGCTCAAGGAGTGGGGCATCGACAAACAGCTTGGCGAGCGCGGTGGCCTTACGGTTCCTGAAATCGACGCCCCCGAGCGCCAGATTTGGCTGCTGCAGCGCAAGGAGAGCAAGGTGGGTGACGGACTTGGCAAGACCACCGGCTGGATCCACCGTACCGTGCTCAAGAACCGCAAGGTGCAGATGCTCTCCGGGGTGCAATATCTGGGGATCGATGACGAGGGCTTGCACATTCAGGTGGGCGAGACCAAGCAGTGTCTGCCGGTGGATCAGGTTATCGTCTGCGCCGGGCAGGAGCCCCTTAAAGAACTGCAGGCCGGGTTGCAGGCGGCAGGCAAGCCGGTGCATATCATCGGCGGAGCCGACGTGGCTGCCGAGCTGGATGCCAAGCGCGCCATCCGGCAAGGGGCCGAGCTGGCAGCGATCATCTAGCAAGCAGCGTCCTCTTGTCCTTTATAGTGCGATAAACCCCTGAGCCTCAGGGGTTTTCTTCATTCGGTGCTGTGCTAAGGTAGCGCCATCATTGCCCCAGAGAAGGAATTGCCCATGGATGCCCTCACCCTGTTGCTCAATCGCCACTCCTGTGGCCGTCTCGCCGATCCCGCCCCGAGCGGTGAGGTGCTCGACAATATCCTCAAGGCGGGCCTGCGTGCGCCGGATCACGGCACCCTGACCCCCTGGCAGTTCATTCTGTTTGAAGGGGAGGGGCGTGAGCGGCTGGGCAAGCTGCTGGCCGAGGCGGCCCGTGCCCGTGGCGAAGATGAAGAGAGCATCAAGAAGTGCAGCGAAGCGCCGCTGCGGGCGCCCTTGATCGTCGCCGTGGCAACCCGTTATCAGGATCACCCCAAGGTGCCGAAACTGGAGCAGGAGCTCTCTGCAGGTTGTGCCCTGATGGCGATGCAGATGGCGGCGCAGGCGCAGGGCTTCAACGGCATCTGGCGCTCCGGCTGGTTTATCTTCGATGAGCAGATCAACAAAGGATTGGGACTGGCGGCAGAGGATCAGCTGGTGGGTTTCCTCTACCTCGGCACCCCCATGCTGGAAGCGCGTAAACTGCGCGAGCTGCCGCTCGATGAGTTTGTCCGCCGTTTCTGACTTTTCGGCCACGTTGCGGTTGAGAGAAGCAAAGCCTCGAGAAATCGGGGCTTTTCTGTTTAACCGTGAATAGTAACCAGAGAAATTGGGGAAAATAAATGGCTCAAAGAGGCTTCGCGCGCCATAGCAGGTAATTATTTAAATAGTGCGATGTACCTCGCAATCCTGTGGTATTTCACTATGTAAAACGTTTGCGCATTCGCTAATATCTCCCTGCCAGTTTAGAAGGGCACTCCTTCTAATTTTTCTGCGATGAGAGTCGCAATTCCGTAGCACCTTTTAACAGCCCAACGTCTTCGTGACATTGGGCTTTATTTTTTTATGGGGTGTCGGGGCTGTTGTGAGTTGATGGCGGTATCGGCATACAACCCGGTTGGCTGCCTTATGCCCTGTTTGTGGCTGGCAGGATCCGGGCCGGGTTGCCGACTACCCGAGCACCGGCCGGTACATCTTTGGTGACTACGGCACCCGCGCCGACGATCGCCTCCCGCCCTATGGTGACGCCGGGCAGCAAGATGACGCCGCCCCCAATCCAGACCTTGTCTTCAATGGTGACCGGCAGCGCCGTCTCTGTGCCCTGAATCCGTTCGTCGGCCTCCAGCGCATGGGCTGCGGTATAGATCTGCACGTTTGGCCCAATCATCACATGGGCGCCGATGCGAATGGGGGCATTGTCCAGCAGGGTCGCTCCCATATTGATGTAGGAGTCCTTGCCCAGGTGGATGTGGCGGCCATAGGTACAGTAGAGGGGCGGGCAGATAAAGGCATTCTCAGCCAATTTGCCAATCAGCTCCGCCAGTAGTGCCCGCTGCTCTGCCTCATCTTCCGCCTGATTGAAACGGCGATAGCGCCGTGCCGCTTCCCGGCGCAACAGGGCCAGCTCGGGTGCCATGCAGTTGTACGGTTGGCTGCTAATCATCTTCTGGTATTCGCTCATGGCAGGGCCTCAATGATGTGGAAGAACGATGTTAATCCCTTATTGGCCAGAGAAGCGTGAACCGTCCCCCAGAGTAGGAAAGGGGGGAGAAACAACAAGAGCACCCGTGGGTGCTCTTGTTTAATAAAGATGCTGACTTGCCGCCTTGAGAGTGTGGGAGCTATGTTTAGCCGTGCTTGCGGCCGGAGAGGCGGCACCACTCCTCCTTGACTGCGGTCGGGTCCATCTCGAACCACTGGCCGTAGATAGTTTCCAGTTCCGGGGCCTGGCTCTCCAGCACGCCGGAGAGGGCCATCAGGCTGCCCGGCTTGCCGTGGCCGGCGATCAGCGGAGCCAGTTCGCGCAGCGGGCCGGCCAGGATATTGGCGACCACCACGTCCGCTTCGACATCTTGCGGCTGGTCGGCCGGCAGGTAGAGCTCAATCTGGTCGGCGACGCCGTTGCGCGCGGCGTTGTCGCGGCTGGCCTGAATGGCCTGCGGGTCGATGTCGATGCCGATGACGCGGGCAGCACCCAGTTTCAGGGCGGCGATGCCGAGAATGCCGGAGCCACAGCCAAAGTCGACCACGGTTTTACCGGCCAGATCCAGCCCGTCCAGCCACTGCAGGCAGAGCGCCGTGGTGGGGTGGGTACCGGTACCGAAGGCCAGACCTGGGTCCAGCATGACGTTGACTGCATCGGGGTTCGGCACATCGCGCCAGCTCGGGCAGATCCAGAGGCGCTCGCCAAACTGCATGGGGTGGAAGTGATCCATCCACTCGCGCACCCAGTCCTTGTCTTCCAGCTGCTCGACCTTGTAGCCGACATTTTCGCCGAAGATCTGCTGGAAGAAGGCGATAGTGGGGGCCGGATCGGTTTCGGCATCGAACAGCCCCATCACTTCGGTCTCGCCCCAGAGCGGGGTTTCACCGGGCATGGGTTCATAGACGGGCACATCCTTGGCATCCATAAAGGTCACCGCCTGGGCTCCACGCCCCAGCAGCATGTTGCTCACCTTGTCTGCGGTCTTGGCAGTGGCGTTGATTCGAATTTGTATCCAGGGCATGGCGTCGACTCTTCATAAATGTGAAACCGCGAGATTCTACCATCATGGGGCAGTGCTGTCGTGGTTTGCCCATGACGTGGAGGGATACGGGGGCTTTTGCCGGATTGGCACGGTTCCTGTATTGCTCTATGCAGGCGAAGACGACCGGTTTTCGCTGAACGCTTTGCTCAAGTTCCGTCATCTTTCACTGCCACCCTCGGGTGGCATTTTTTTATCTGCACTTGTTTGCCTAGTAAACAGTCTGCCAGATAAAAAAAGAGCAAGGTCGGCACCTTGCTCAAGGACGGGCTGACGCCGTTTTGGCGCATTCATGCTGCTGTTGGCACGCCAGATGCAAAGACTAATATGTCCTGCATAAGGATATGTGTGTGATTGTTACCCCAATGTTCAGGTATTCAGGCCATTTCTCGCGAAATGGCCTCTTTTTTGGCTGATTGTCGGACGTTGGTCTGCCACAGGCTGTCATGAGTGCCGCTGATTGTGCCCGTTTGGGGCATCTCCTTGGTGAACTTATCCCATCATGGTGCGTTGGAGGGCTTAGTTGGCAAAGCCGCTCATGTCGATCACCAGCTTGCCTACCATGCGGCCTGCTTCCACCTCGGCATGGGCCTGAGCCAGCGTGACCGGGGTCAGTGACGGGATGGTTCTGGTCAGGGTGGTCTGCAATACCCCTTCATCGACCAGTGCCGCCACCCGGCCGAGCAAGCGGTGCTGTTCGATCATGTCCGGAGTCTGGAACAGGGAGCGGGTGAACATGAACTCCTGGCTGAAGGTGACGCTCTTGCTCTTGAGCAGGGAGAGATCCCACGGCTCGCTCGATTCAGCGATGGTGCAGATATGGCCAAATGGGCGGATCAGCCCTGCCATGGTAGCCCAGTGCTCGGCGGTGGCGTTGGTGCAGAAGATGGCATCGACCTGAGTGATGCCAAGGGCGGTCAGCTCCTCCTGCAACTTGTGGTGGTTTACGACCTGATGGGCGCCCATCTCGAGGCACCACTCACGGCTCTCGGGGCGGGAGGCAGTAGCAATCACCTCCATGCCGGTGAGCTGGCGGGCCAGCTGGATGGCGATGGAGCCTACGCCACCGGCGCCGCCGATGATCAGCAGTTTGCCACGGCTCTCGCGGGTGAGGGCAAAGCGCTCGAACAGGGTCTCCCAGGCGGTGATGGCGGTGAGCGGCAAGGCGGCGGCCTCCACATCGCTCAAGCTGGTGGGGGCGATCGCGGCGATGCGCTCATCCACCAGTTGCAGGGCGCTGTTGCTGCCCGGGCGGCTGATGTCGCCGGCATACCAGACTCGGTCGCCCGCCTTGAACAGGGTGACTTCGCTGCCGGTGGCGATCACTTCCCCCACCGCATCCCAGCCCAGCACCCGGGGCGAGCTTTCAATTTTGGCCTTGTGGGAGCGCACCTTGGTATCCACCGGATTGACGGAGGTGGCAGTAACCCGGACCAGCAGATCCCGCGGACCCGGAACCGGATCGGGCAGGTTGGCTGCGATAAAGCAGTCGGGGTGGTCGCTTGGCAGATAGTGAGTCAGGGCAATGGCTTTCATGGTATTTCCTTTCAAATCGCTGTGTTCGGGATTGCCACTCACTCTAGTCTGGTTGATTATCAAGATTAAGATGGGTAATCGGTAAAGACTGTTTGAATATATGAACAATGTCGATCTGGAGTTGATGGGGCTGTTTGCCACCGTGGTGGAGCAGGGAAGCTTTACCCGAGCCGCCGAGCTGCTCGGTATGCCCAAGTCGTCGGTGAGCCAGAAGATCTCGCGGCTCGAATCCCAGCTCGGGGTGCGGCTGTTGCAGCGTACCACTCGCAGGTTGAGCCTGACCCCGCAGGGGGAGCTCTATGTGGAGCACTGTCAGGGGCTGCTGGCACTGGCCCGCAGTGCCAATCTGGCGATGGCACGGCTGCGCTCGGCCCCGGCGGGGCGGGTGCGGATCACTGCCCCCGAGGCGACCGGCACCCTGCTGCTTGGCCGGATCCTGGCCGAGTTTCGTGCGCTTTACCCCGAGGTGGTACTGGAGCTGACCCTGAGCGATGAGCAGCTTGATCTGGTGGGCGAGGGTTACGATCTGGCGCTGCGGGCGGCGCCGCTGAAAGACTCCAGCCTGATCTGCCGGCGTATCGGTCAGGTGCCGCGCCATCTGGTTGCGGCCCCAGCCTATCTGGCGGCCCACGGCATGCCGCAACAGTTGAGCGAGCTGGGCCGCTATGCCTGTCTGGTGCACTCGGCCATGCCGGTGTGGCCATTGCTGGAGGGGGGCTGGCGGCCGCAGGGGGCCTGTGTCAGCAACAGCTTGCTGGCGCTGCGGGAGATGGCGCTTCATGACGGGGGGATTGCCCTGTTGCCCCACCATGTCTGTGAAGGGGATTTGGCGGCGGGGCGGCTGCAGAAGGTGTTGCCGGATCAGCCCATTCCGGCCAACCCGTTTTACCTTATCTATCCGAGTCGGGAGCATCTGGCTCCCGCCCTGCGCACCCTGATGGATTTCGTGGCCGAGCGGTTGCCGTTCGCCTGAGTTACCAGCTGCTCTGGCTGGCCGACTCCTGATTGGGTTTGAGGCCGAGGGGGACCGACTGGCGCTCCGCCAGCATGCGGATCTGCCCTTCAATCAGGCTGGCGCTGGGGCCCAGCACCAGCACCAGCTGGTGGTCGTTGAGCTGGATCCAGGAGAGGCAGCCCAGACCCAGCAGGCGGGATTCATCCACCAGTGAAATATCGCGCACCCGCAGGCTGAGGCGGGTGATACAGACACTCATCGCCACCAGATTGTCCATCCCGCCCAGCACCTTGAGGTACTGGATCGCCAGCATCTGCGGGTCTGAGGGGGCAACGCTGGCAAGGCGCGGATGCTCCACCGCGATGGGCTTGCTCGGCATGCTGAGGGGGGCACGCTCCAGCAGCTGATAGAACAGCAGGGTGTAGGCGACGAAAAACAGGATACCGACCGGGATGAGCCAGAAGCTGTGCTCCCCTGCCTGATAGCTCAGCACCAGATCCAGCAGACCGGCGGAGAAGTAACTGCCCACCTTGATCCCCAGCCCGCTACAGACCGCCAGCGACAGTCCGGTCAGCAGGGCGTGGGCGAGAAACAGCCAGGGGGCGGTAAAGGCGAACAGAAATTCGATAGGCTCTGTGATACCCACCAGTGCCGAGGTGAGCGCAAGGGTGAGCAGCAGCCCGCCCTGTGGCAGCCGCTGCATCCGCTGGCGGTGCAGCCAGATGGCAAAACAGGCGCCCGGCAGGCCGAACATGATGATGGGGTAAAGACCGGCTACATATCCTTCATGAAGGGGCTGGGCGGTGGCCAGCGCCTGCAGGTTGCTCTCGCCAAGGCCGATGACGCTGCCCAATACCTGATGGAGCCCGAGCGGGATTAACAAGCGGTTGAGGGTGCCGTAGCAGAAGGCGCCAAACGGCGTGGTGAGCAGCTCCGAGGTGAGCAGGGTCAGCCCGCGCTCCAGCGGTGGCCACAGCAGCGAGAGGGGGATGGCGATCAGCAGGCAGGCCAAGGCCGACACCAGCAGGCTGGGAAACTCCCCCCTGGCGATCTGCAGCCAGCGGGGCAGCGTTTGCTGGTGAACCCAGGGATAGATGATGGCAGTGGTGAGCCCCGCCAGCAGACCGCAGATCATGTCGGCGTGCAGGTTGGGGGCCAGCGTATTGAAGGCGGTGCTGAGCAGCAGGAAGTTGACCGCACCCGCCAGCGTCTGTCCGCCCAGCTCCTGCCGACTCAGGCCAAAGGCGATCGCCACCGCATAGATGAGCGGCATCTGGCTGAAGATCGCCTGACCGGTGAGGGAGAGCACCGCCAAATCGAGCACGTCGGGTTGCCCAAGCCGGTAGATCAACGCCGCCATCGGCAGGATGGAGACGGGCAGCAGCAGGGCATAACCGAGCCGCTGCAGGGCTTGAGTAACGACTTGTCGAGTGGCTTTAACGGGCATACAGCGGCTACGTTCTGTGACTTGGCGCACAGTTTAACCGGAAAACACCTATTTGGGGATAGTTTTGGAACCCCTAATTTATATTTTTATTATTTCTGCCCGAAAAGCTCGCGCACTTCCCGCGAGGGCGGTGCCGTCAGCAGGCTGACCGTGATAAAGACCACCAGCGCCAGCGTGAGGCTTGGCACGATGGCGTGCAGGCCAGCCAGCTTGATCCCCCACTGACTCAGTACCCCATAGCTGACGATGCCGCTGACCATACTGGCCAGCGCGCCCGGGCCGTTGGCCCGCGACCAGTAGAGACCGAGCACCAGCGGCCAGAGGAACACCGCCTGCAGACCGCCAAAGGCGAGCAGATTGAGCCAGATGATCATCTCGGGCGGTTGCAGCGCCGCCAGCAGCACCAGGGTGCCCAAGATCAGGGTGCAGAGCAGAGAGAGGCGAGGGATGCGCACCTCCAGCTTCTCCTGCTTTGGATTGAGATAGTTGAGGTAGAGATCCTTCACCAGAGTGGCGGAAGCCTGGATCAGCTGGGAGTCGATGGTGGACATGATGGCCGCCATCGGCGCCGCCAGAAAGACCCCGGCCAGCCAGGGGGGCAGCACTTCCATCATCAGGGAGGGCATGATCTTGTCCGGGCTGTCCATGCCCGGCAGGATGGCGCGGCCGAGGGCGCCCGCCAGATGCATGCCAAACATCAGCAGGGCGCTGACCACAGTACCGATCAAAATGCCGCGATGGAGTGCCTTGCTGTCGCGATAGCCAAAGCAGCGCAGCGCCGAGTGGGGTAGCCCCACCACCCCGACACAGACCAGGAGCCAGAAGCTCAGCATAAAGGGCTGGGTCAACATGTCGCCGGCCCCTTGCGGGCTTACCAGCTTGGGATCGATCTCTTTTAGCTGATGGATAAGATTGGGCAATCCATCCCCTGCAATCAGAATTCCTGCCAGCAAGGCGCCGGTGCCGATCAGCATGATGATCCCCTGCAGGGCATCGGTCATCACCACGGCGCGGAAGCCGCCGATGATGGTGTAGAGCAGCACGCAGCTGGCAAACAGCATCAACCCCTGCTGGTAGGAGAGGCCGGTGGCGGTCTCCAGCAGGCGGGCACCGCCGATAAACTGCACCACCATGGTCGCGATAAAGGCGAGGATGATAGTAATGGAGCCGAGGATCACCACCGCCTTGCTCTGGTAGCGGGCCCACAGCATGTCGTTGATGGTCACCGCATTGACCCGGCGGGCGATGATGGCGAACTTCTTGCCAAGCACCCCCAGAGTGAGCCAGACGGTGGGCAGCTGGATCATCGCCAGCAACACCCAGCCAAGGCCGATCTTGTAGGCGGCACCCGGCCCACCGATAAAGGAGGAGGCCGAGGTGTAGGTGGCCACTAGCGTCATCGCCAGCACCAGCCCGCCCATGCTGCGGTTGCCGATGAAGTACTCCTGCACGAAGTTGCCTTGCGCGCGATGGCGGCTGGCCCAGAAACCCACCCCCAGCACCAGCACCAGATAGATGACGAGCGGCAGCATCAACTCAAGATTCATGGGATGACTCCTTGCCGGAAGGGGAGTGGGTATCGAGGGGGATCTCCACAAACAGCCGGTTCACCATCAGGGCGCAGAGCAGAATGAACAGCAGCGGCATCACCATGCAGCTGAGCAGGAACCACAGTGGCAGCCCCCACAACTCCAGCTGGGGCGGGATAAAATAGGCGGTGCCATACCAGGCAAAGAAGTAGAACAGGGTCAGCAGCAGGCAGAAAGCTGCTTCCCGGCGGGCGAGAGCAAAACGGTTCACCTTGGCCTCCGACAAATTTGAGGGGCGCAAGAATAACAAAAAAGGGCCATGTCGCCATGGCCCTTTTTCAGCAGAGGCTCCTTGCGAAGCAGACTTCCACCGGAAGTCCGGTCTCTATCAGTGATCCTACAGACCCAACTTCTTGTGCAGATAGTGGGCGTTGGTACTGCCACCGTGCAATGTCATCGGGTCTCTATCAGCGATCCTTACAGACCTAACTTCTTGTGCAGGTAGTGGATATTGGTGCCACCGTGCTGGAAGTTTTCGTCTTTCATGATCTCTTTTTGCAACGGTACGTTGGTCTTGATCCCTTCCACCACCAGCTCGTCCAGCGCATGGCGCATGCGGGCGATGGCAATGTCACGATTCTCGCCGTAGCAGATCAGCTTGCCGATCATTGAATCGTAGTGGGGCGGTACCTTGTAACCGGCATAAATGTGGGAGTCCCAACGCACGCCCAGACCACCCGGCGCGTGGAAGCGCTGAACCAGACCCGGAGAGGGCATGAAGGTGGCCGGATCTTCGGCGTTAATCCGGCACTCGATGGCATGGCCACGGATGCGGATATCCTGCTGGGTGATCGACAGGGGCTGACCGGCGGCGATGCGCAGCTGCTCCTTGATCAGATCGATACCGGTGACCATCTCGGTGACCGGATGCTCAACCTGGATACGGGTGTTCATTTCGATGAAATAGAACTCGCCGTTCTCGTACAGGAACTCGAAAGTACCCGCACCGCGGTAGCCGATCTCGATACAGGCGCGCACACAGCGCTCGCCGATGAACTTGCGCATTTCGGCGGTGATGCCGGGTGCCGGCGCCTCTTCCACCACCTTCTGGTGGCGACGCTGCATGGAGCAGTCGCGCTCGCCCAGATAGAGGGCGTTGCCCTGGCCGTCTGCCAACACCTGAATTTCGATGTGGCGCGGGTTTTCCAGGTACTTCTCCATGTAGACCATGTCGTTCTTGAAGAACTGGCCTGCTTCGGATTTGGTTAGGGCAATGGCGGAGGCTAGCTCGGCCTCGCTGCGTACCACGCGCATGCCACGACCACCGCCGCCACCGGCAGCCTTGATGATCACCGGATAGCCGATGCGCTTGGCAATAGCGGCATTGCGCTTGGTGTCGTTGTCCACCGGACCGTCAGAGCCCGGTACACACGGTACGCCTGCCTTCTTCATCGCTTCGATGGCGGAGACTTTGTCACCCATCAGGCGGATGGTCTCGGCGCGCGGGCCGATGAAGATGAAGCCGGATTTTTCGACCACTTCGGCAAAATCGGCGTTCTCGGAGAGGAAGCCGTAACCCGGGTGGATGGCCACGGCACCGGTCACCTCGGCGGCGGCGATGATAGCCGGAACGTTGAGGTAGGAGTCGGTACTGGCTGGTTTGCCGATACAGATGGATTCGTCGGCCAGCAGCACATGTTTGAGCTCCCGGTCGGCGGTGGAGTGAACGGCCACTGTCTTGATCCCGAGCTCTTTGCAGGCGCGCAGGATCCGCAGGGCAATTTCACCGCGGTTGGCGATGACTACTTTGTCCAACATGGGTGGCGATTTCCCTTATTCGATGATGAACAGCGGCTCGTCAAATTCGACGGCCTGACCATTTTCAACCAGGATCGCTTTGATCACACCGGCCTTGTCAGACTCGATTTGGTTCATCATTTTCATGGCTTCGACGATGCACAGGGTATCGCCGACATTGACTTGCTGACCCACTTCCACGAACGGCTTGGCTTCCGGGCTGGAGGAGCGGTAGAAGGAGCCAACCATGGGAGAGCGCATCAGGTGACCGCTCGGTGCGGCATCTGCGGCCGGCGCAGCGGAAACCGGGGCGGCGGCTGGAGCGGCAACCGGAGCGGCTGCTTGCTGCATGATCATCTGCGGTGCGGCAGTGACCTGGCCTGCGAAGTTGCGGCTGATGCGAACGGACTCTTCACCTTCGGAGATCTCCAGTTCGGCGATGCCGGACTCTTCAACCAGTTCAATCAGCTTCTTGATTTTGCGGATATCCATTAGCATTCTCTTTCTTCTTTATCTGATCAGTGATTATCAAGCCGCGTGCAGATGGCGCACGGCCGCGGTTAAAGCGAATTGATAGCCATCGGCCCCCAGACCACAAATGACCCCTTTGGCGACATCAGACAGATAGGAGTGATGACGAAACGGCTCCCTGGCATGAACGTTTGACAGGTGAACCTCGATAAAGGGTATGGCGACACCCAGCAGCGCATCGCGGATGGCGACGCTGGTGTGGGTGAAGGCGGCCGGATTGATGATGATGAAATCCACCTGACCCATGGCCTGATGGATGCGGCTGACCAACTCATGTTCGGCGTTGGATTGCAGATGTTCCAGAGTGACACCGAGTTCGCTGGCGTTGAGCTTCAGATCGGCGACGATCTCATCGAGCGTCTTGCTGCCGTAGATACCCGGTTCCCGTTTGCCCAGCAGATTCAGGTTTGGACCGTTGAGCAGGAGAATTCGGCGATGTTGCGACATATTGAGTGCATCCTCGATGATCATGCTGCTATCTGTCAGCTATCTTGTGGACTACCAGAAATCTAGCCATTTTCTGCGCAAATCGGTGTGCCCTGGCACACAGATTTCGCAATTATATTGATTTCGTGAAAATTAGCAGCATTTTACTGGTCTAATCTCTACATCTGGCTATTTATTGCACGTTTGGGTCGGCAAGGCTCCGTAGCTACCGCCTTGCTGTTTGCTGATGGATGAGAAACGACAAAGCCGGCGCAGGGCCGGCTTTGTTGAGCAACAAACGAAGCGGGATCAGGCTGCTTCCGACTTCTCGCGGATCAACTTGTCCACTACGCCCGGATCCGCCAGGGTGGAGATATCCCCTAGGCTGTCGGTCTCGCCGGTGGCGATTTTGCGCAAGATGCGGCGCATGATCTTGCCGGAACGGGTCTTCGGTAGCCCCTCTGCCCAGTGAATGACATCTGGCGTGGCGATGGCGCCAATTTCCTTGCGCACCCACTCTTTCACCTCTTTGTGCAGCTCGCGGCTCGGCTCTTCCCCGGCGATCAGGGTGACATAGGCATAGATGCCCTGACCCTTGATCTCGTGAGGAACCCCCACCACCGCGGCTTCGGCGATCTTGGGGTGGGCCACCAGCGCCGATTCAATTTCGGCGGTACCCATGCGGTGGCCGGAGACGTTCAGTACATCATCCACCCGTCCGGTGATCCAGTAGTAGCCGTCCTCGTCGCGACGGGCACCGTCGCCGGTGAAGTAGCGGCCCGGGAAGGTGGAGAAGTAGGTCTGCTCGAAGCGCTCGTGATCGCCGAATACGGTGCGCATCTGGCCTGGCCAGGAGTCGGTGATCACCAGATTGCCCTCGGTGGCCCCCTCCAGCGGTTCGCCCATGTTGTCGACCAGCGCCGGCTGCACCCCGAAGAAGGGTTTGGTGGCAGAGCCGGGTTTCAGATCGGTAACGCCGGGCAGCGGGCTAATCAGGATGCCGCCGGTCTCGGTTTGCCACCAGGTATCGACAATGGGGCAGCGCTCATCGCCAATGGTGCGGTAGTACCACTCCCAGGCTTCCGGGTTGATGGGTTCACCCACCGAACCCATGATGCGCAGGCTCTGGCGTGACGTGCCGGTGACCGCTTCGTTACCCTTGGCCATCAGGGCACGGATGGCGGTTGGTGCAGTATAAAGGATGGTGACCTTATGCTTGTCCACCACCTGGCTCATGCGGTTGGTGGCCGGGTAGTTGGGCACCCCTTCGAACATGATGGTGGTGGCGCCGTTGGCAAGCGGCCCGTAGACCAGATAGGAGTGGCCGGTGACCCAGCCCACATCGGCGGTACACCAGTAGATATCCTCTTCGTGGTAGTCGAACACATATTTGAAGGTGAGGGTGGCGTAAACCAGATAGCCGCCGGTGGTGTGGAGGACCCCCTTGGGTTTGCCGGTGGAGCCGGAGGTATAGAGGATAAAGAGCGGATCTTCGGCGTTCATCGCCTCGGGCGGGCAATCGCTGCTGACGGTGGCGGTCGCTTCGTGCCACCAGATATCGCGGTGGTTGTGCCAGGCGACATTGCCGCCGGTGCGCTTGAGCACGATCACCTTGTTGACCTGGGTTTCCGGGTTGGTGAGCGCTTCATCCACATTCTTCTTGAGCGGCACCGGACGCCCACCACGCAGCCCCTCGTCGGCGGTGATCACGATGCGCGAGCCCGAGTCGATGATGCGACCAGCCAGCGCTTCCGGCGAGAAGCCGCCGAATACGATGCTGTGTACCGCTCCGATGCGGGTACAGGCCAGCATGGCGATGGCGGCTTCGGGCACCATGGGCATATAGAGGCAGACCACGTCGCCACGGTGAACCCCTTGTGCTTTCAAGACGTTGGCAAACTTGCACACTTCGCTGTGCAGTTCGCGGTAGGTGAGTTTGCGATCTTCGGCAGGGTTGTCCCCTTCCCAGATGATGGCGACCTTGTCACCCCGTTCGGCGAGATGGCGATCGAGGCAGTTGGCGGAGACGTTGAGCTGGCCATCTTCAAACCATTTGATGGAGACATGGCCCGGATCGTAGGAGGTGTTTTTGACCTTGCTATAGGGTTTCATCCAGTCGAGGATTTTTCCCTGCTCTCCCCAGAAGGTCTCGGGATCCTCGACGGAGGCCTGATACATGGCGGCGTAGTCGCCCTTGTCTAGCAGTGCATTGCTGCTGATGTGGGGTTTGACCGGGTAGACCTTGCTCTCGCTCATCTGTCACTCCTTTGAATACATACTTTTAATAATTAAGTAACAACTTATACCTTTGGTCGAGGGGGGCAATTAGACTTTTGGATAGACAGCAACATTTGGTTACAGGGTAATGGGTGACACTCACGCGGTGAGTGGGTAAAAAGGTGTCTTTGATTGATAGAGGTTGTTATGTTCTCTCTGTTGCTCTGTGCATCCCTGTGGCAGTTTGATGCGCCTGTTCTTGCAGACAAGCCTCCCAAAGAGTTTGCTATTACACACCAGGAGCCGTCACAGACTGTACGGGATCGGGTTGCTGAGCAGCTTGGTCATGCATGGCAGGACAAAAAGCCGGGAGCCAGGTTTTCCCTCAGTGAGCCAGGCTCCCGTTACTCGGGTGACTCACCGCTCACTCGCATGGCCAATGACCGGGATAACGGTGGTGTTCCTACCCTGACGTTTGGAAAATAGTTTGATTGTCCAGTCGTTGGCCGTTCGTTTCCCTGATATCGCTACAGCTGAACGCTTTGGCAATGCAAGCGTTCGTGCATCTGTTCTACATGCAGCGGTTTACTGAACAGGTAGCCCTGCCCCTCACCACAGTTAAGTGACTGCAAGAAGGTATATTGTGCTCGAGTTTCAATACCCTCTGCCGTAACCTCCATCTCCAGACTGTCTGCCAGACTGATGATGGTGCGGCAGAGCTCCCTGCTATTCTTGTCCTCCGGTAAAGCCTGCACGAATGCCCGGTCGATCTTGATGCGATCAATCGGCAGAGTCTTGAGCAGGCTCAGCGACGAAAATCCGGTGCCAAAGTCGTCGATGGCAATTTGAACCCCCAGATTTTTCAGCCGGGTAAAGAGATCCAGGCTCTGATCAACCCGTTGTATGATGCTTTCCGTTACTTCAATCTCCAGTCGCTCAGGCGGAAACCCTGTTTCGGCCAGAATAGTTGCGACCTGTTCCACATAGCCGGGTGAGCGCATCTCTCGCACCGATACATTAACTGACAAGCGGGGCACCGGCAGGCCGGCGGCCAGCCAGTTTCTTCCCTGTGCACAGGCATTGCGCATTACCCATTCGCCAATTTTTTCGATGAGGCCGCACTCTTCTGCAACCGGAATAAAACGGGCTGGATTGATCAGTCCCTCATTGGGGTGCTTCCAGCGCAAGAGTGCCTCCAGCCCACTCAGATGACCGCCGGCAAGATGAGTCATGGGCTGATAGAGAATACAAAGTTGTTCAAGCTCGAGAGCTTTGAGTAATCCCTGTTCAATTTGCATTCGTTCTCGAGCCTGTTCCGCCATATATGGGGTGTAGAACTGGAAGCCGTTACGACCCTGGCTCTTCGCTTCATACATGGCGTTGTCGGCGGCACTGATCAGTGTCTCAGGGGTGGTTGCGTGGTCCGGATAGATAGCGATGCCGATGCTCGCCGAGATAGCAACCTGCTCATGGGACAGTTCGACCGGTTCACGCAGCGCAGTCAGCAAGGTATTGGCGAGTGTTATCAGCTCGTCAGGTGCTTCCAGATAGGGGATGAGCACCAGAAATTCGTCCCCACCCAAGCGGGTAGCCAGCTCATTCGGTTGCAGGCAATTTCGGATCCGTTCTGCCAGTCGCTTGAGCAGTTCATCGCCCACCCCGTGCCCCAGACTGTCGTTGATCAGTTTGAAACCATCCAGATCGATAAAGAGTAGTCCCAACCGCTTGTTGTTGAGTTGTGCGGTTTTCAGTTCAAGAGTCAGTCGCTCCTGCAGCAGATGGCGATTGCCGAGTTCGGTCAGGGGATCGTGATAAGCGAGATGATTCAGCTCGGCTTCCACCTTGCGAATGGCGCTGATGTCGGAGAGGGCAATTACATAGTGAGTGGTGTTGTTGAAGTTGTCGTAGACGGCACTAATCTGCTGCCATGAAGAGAAGTAGCTGCCATCTTTGCGTAAACAGGCCATTTCGCCATGCCAGGCATTATTGTCCGGATGCAGTTGATGCCATGGTGAGTCGAGGTCGGTATAGCGTCTCGGATGTATAACGATTCCAGGATCTTGGCCTATTACCTCCTCGGCATCATATTGCGTCAGCATGGTGAAAGCCGGGTTGACCGAAATGATACGGTGATTGTTGTCCAGAATAATAATTCCCTCGGCCGTAGTATCGAAAACCACGTTGGCCTGATGGAGTCGCTCCTCCTGACGCCGCCGGGCCGTCGCGTTGTGGATCACGCCCATCACTCTGTGGCCGATGGATTCCGTGGCTGCAACATGATCGGCATGAATATCAACCCAGTGACGTTCATTTAAGGGAGTGATGAAGCTCAGGGTGAGATGGATGGGCTCTTTCCCTTGCAGAACTGTCCTGAGCTGCTGGCCTGATTCAGGTTCAAAGCAGTCAATGAAAGCCTGCAGCCCTCCCTTGAACTGGTGAGCTGGTATGCCAAGCAGTGGTTCAATTTCGCCATTAAACAGCAATCTATCCTCTGCAACATACCACTCCCACACGCCAATTTGTGCCGCTCTCATAGCCAGTTGCAGCCGCTGCTCTGTTTCGTACTGTTCGGTAATATCGCGCACTATGGCGAGGATACCGCTCGGCTTGCCACTGTCGTTCCACATCGGACTATAGGTTGCCTGCCACCGTCTTGCGCTGCTGCCATGTGCCGCTGTTTGCCCCGTGATGGCGATATTCACGTAGGGCCTACCGTGGCGCAGGATTTGCCGGAACATGGGCTCCAGTACTGGAGCCAGCTTGGGCACAATCTCTCTCAGATGTTTGCCCTTGTGTTCCTCTATGGTCTTGCCATTGATATCAGCCAGTACCTGATTGACTTTGCAATAACGGAAATGGCAGTCAAAGACACCTATACCCAAGGGGGCTGTATTCAGTAGTTGTTCGAGTATGCTCTGATCTGACAGCGTGGGCAGAATTGTTTCGGTATCGGCCTTGAAAAGCATTCCATCCATGATGGCTCCCAGCATTGATTTATTTGTCATTTAACGGTTTTAAGTATGGCACGAACCTTTTTTTGGGGGGGAGGAATAACCTTATCTCATTGTTATATATGGTAAGTCTTGGTGATGAAATCCATTTGGAGGCGGTTAGGTGTGAAAGGCAATCACAGCGGCGCGATTTCCGCTCAAGATGTATTAAAGGCTTAATTGATAGCGCAGGGTCAGGCTGATGGTGGGTTGCCAGTCACGCTCTTTCATCAGCCACTGTTTCGCGCCCGCTTCCAAGCCAAGCTTCCACTGATTCCATGTCCAGCTACGTTCCAGCGTCATTCCCCATTCGCGCCATCCCTCTTCGCTCTCATATGCGGACATGTATGCCTGGTCGCCTCTTGTCAGCCATAGATTGAAGGATACGTTGGCAGGCAGCGGAAGCGAATGTTCCATATACCACAGCTGGCCATAGCGACCGGTTACATCATAAAGCTGGCCAATGCTGAGCTGGTGTTCGTCATCCAGTTGCCAGCCCGTGCGCCATAACGCACCAAAGCGGGAGTGATCCGCCACCACCATCGGACTGATCCCTAAGGCGATAAAGCTCTGTTTATAAAGGGGTAACGCAACGCCTGCGCTTTGGCCATCAATAAAGACAAGGCCCATCTGTGTTTCCCGTTCATAGCCGAGCCAGAGCTGTACCGTGGAGTCGGCCCCCGCTCCCGCGTTGCTGCTGTCGAGTTGCCATTGGCTACCCACAACCAGCGCCCTGGCCGAGAAAGGCAGCATCAGGGGAATGAGCAGCAGTAACCCGCTCTTATTTGCCATACAGTCTCTGCCAGTCCCGATCCTGATGCATTCCCATCAGATGACAGATGATGCCGGAGCGCTGGAAAGCATAAATAAGCAGTACGCTGGCAGTGCAGATCAACATGATAAGGCCAAAACTGTTGGGCAGTATGGTGCCCTGACGGGCAGTCCACCACAGTAGCAAGGGGCCCCACAGATGGACGAAGATGCTCTTGTGGAAGATGAATACGGTCAGCGAGTACATACCGATCCAGTTGAGTGGTCGCCAGCAGAGACGGATATTGTGTTGGTGTAGCCAGAGCACGGTACCGATCACCAGAAACTCCATACCCCAGATCCCGGCTCGGCCGATCATGTCCAGCGCCAGTTCGTGTTCATTGGCGTAGATGTCGTTGAGCTCGACCGTGCTTGTCTCGCCGAACATGAGATAGATGGCCAGCGCCACCAGTGACAGCGTCAGCACCAGACGGTTGAGGCGATCTCGCCATTGTGGGCGCTGATGCCAGCACCAGCCATAGAGAAAGCCGAAGCAGCCACTGGCCATGAAGAGGTCGAGACGGACATCCAGCTCATAGTCGGGGTGAACGTGCAGCTTCATCCAACTGTCGATATGGCCGAGCAACTCCTGTACGCCGAGTTGATCCAGCAGCAGGCTTAGAAGGGTCAGCAGGAGCATGCCGCGGATGCCGAACCAGGCATACACCATGGAGAAGAGCGCCAGCAGGCACATCCAGAGCATGACCGGGTAGAACGAGATGGCCTCGCCGAAATTGGGGGCGATGACCAACCCTTCGACATAGAGCATCAGTATGATGCTGGCAAACAGGGCCAGCTTGCTGCCCAGCTGCGGCTTGAAGCTGGCCTGATCGCGGCGGCTCAGGTTGAATGCGGCCAAGGCCAGGTAGATCTGGCTTACCCAGGGGATTAACCAGGCTGATGCGTGTGCTGTCAGCTGATCCATGGGTAGCAGGTGTCCCGCCATTGCCTTGTGTGACACATAGAAGCTGTCCCACAAGGCATGCTCCCGATTGAAGAAATCGATGTACCAGTAGTTGAGATAACCGGTGTAGTGCTCAAACACTGCCATGAAGATGACCAGCCCGCGCAACAGATCGAGGCCTGTGATGCGCGCATCCTGTGGAGGCATACTATTGCTCCTGTGTAGTGTGGCGAAAGGAGCGGCACTATATCGGCTTTTGTGAAACTGAACGGGAGCTGAATGTAAGCGAATGTTACGGGGGGCTGTACCGATGTGCTTGTAATGACTGGGAAGAGCCTGACCTGGCTGTCATGATTTGCAATATTATTGGCTGTTTTTTAGCCTTTCTCTCGGCCAAATGCCTGAATACCGCGCACAAATACCAGCCAGCCGAGCAGGTGGAACGGGAGGGCGAGTAGGTAGAGCAGCAGGAAGTGCGACTCGCTGCCGCTGCTGTTGATGAAGTCGATCCAGGCGGCCAGCAGCGCCAGCATGCCGGCAATCTGGAAGCGGCGGCGCAACACCACCTCGACGCCGAGATTGGCAAGGTAGAGGGTGAGCAGGATGCCGGCAAAGCCGGTAAGCTGGGCGGTGCCGTAGAGCTCGCGATCCGGGTTGAACAGCAGCGCGATCAGGGGAGTAATGCCCTGCTCCAGCGGGATCAGGGCCAGCAGCCAGCATGCAATCAGAAGCAGGGCTGTCTTCATCGCGGCCTCAGTCGGCGGACGGTGCCGGTTTGACCAGAGAAAGGTAGTTGGCATCCATCTTGAGGAAGACCCCCAGCAGACGGGCACTGGCGCCGTAGAAACCAAACCGGTCGGCGGCGCGACAGGCGCTTTCGAACTTGTCAAACCAGCCCAGCAGATGACCGTGCAGCAGTGCTTCCTGCTCGTCGAGCCAGCGTTCCCGCTCGGCTGCGCTCTTGGCTTCCGCCGCGCGGATGATGAGATTGCCCATCAGATCCAGCTCGATGGCCAGATGATCCGCAGGCTCCTTGTATTTGTCGCTGACATTGATACCAAGGCGATCGAGGCGGGCCTGCATCCCGGCCATCGGGGCCTGCATCAGCAGCTTGGCATCGCCACGATAGAGCGATTCGTAGGGCAGGGCGCCCTGTTTGGGATCCACCAGAAACAGGCCGGCGAAGTCGGCAGCGAGTTCGAGTTGGCGATCCGGGCGCACCAGCAGGCGGGCGATGGCATCGTTGAGCTCGGCCACGGCTTCGCGCATCGGATCCAGGGTGGAGAGGCTTTTCAGGAAGCTTCGCACGTCATAGGTGTCATATTCGGCGATCTGCTCATCACTGAGTTCGGCGGCGAACAGGGTGGAGAACCACCAGTAGAGTTCGGCCCGGCGTTCGCTGGTAGCCATAAATTCCTGCATTTTTCCTCCGTGGATGGCAATCGGGAGCCTTGATGGCTCCCGATTCTAACGACTTTAAAAATAAAGGAAACTCAAGGGGGCGCTTTCGTCCCCCCGGGGTCAGAGTGCCGGGAACATGGGGTCGATGCCCTTGGCCGATTCCGGCGCGCCGAAGGCAGTGACGGCGGGCGCCTGTCCGCGGAACTTCTCGATCTCCACCAGCGCGGTGTGGGCCGTGGTGGCCTGCGCCAGGCTGGAGGAGCCGATGTCGGCGGTCAGCACGTTGGGATCGCCGTAGGTACAGAGAGTCCCTACCTTGCCGCCCTCTTGCGGGCCATACCAGGCTCCTTCCTGTATCCGGACTACGCCGGGGGCGTAGTCATCGCTCACCACCAGCCCAGCCAATACCTGACCGCGGCCGTTGAACACCCGCACCAGATCGCCGTCCTTGAGGCCGCGGGATTTGGCATCCTGCGGATTCATGTAGACAGGCTCGCGACCCTGCACTGTGTAGGTGGCGCGATAGTTGTCGGAGGAGCAGAGCTGGCTGTGCAGCCGCTTGTCCGGGTGGCAGGATTGCAGGTGCAGCGGGTACTGCTTGCTGCCCGGCCCGCCGTGTGAGCGCTCGTAGGGCTCGATCCAGACCGGATGGCCCGGGCAATCCCCATAGCCGTAGTCGGCAATGGTCTTGGAGTAGATCTCGATAAGGCCAGACGGGGTACCGAGGGGTTCCAGATCCGGCTCCTGACGGAACGACTCGTGACGCACCCAGGGCTGGCCTGCCGGGAAGGTGACGAAGCCTTCCCCGTGCCAGAACTGGCTGAAACGGGGCAGACGGATGCCGATGCCGCGGCCCTGCAGGCGGGCATCGTCATAGATGCTCTGGATCCACTCCAGCTTGCTCTTGCCGCCGGTGAATTCGACCTCGCGACCGAAGCGACGGCAGAGATCGGCGAAGATGTCATAGTCATCGCGCGCCTCGAACAGCGGCTCCACCACCTTGTACATGGCCAGAATGCCCGCGTTGGAGTGAGAACCCCACTGCTCGATGTCGTCCCGCTCATAGGTGGTGGTGGCGGGCAGCACGATATCGGCGAAACGGCAGCTGGCCGTCCACTGGTGATCGATGCTGACCACGGTTTCCAGCTTGCGCCAGGCGGCGACCATCTTGTTGCGATCCTGCTGGTGGTGGAACGGGTTGTTGCCGCAGAACACCGCCATCTTCATGTGGGGGTAGGTGATGGTCTGGCCGTTGAAGGCGATCTGCTTGCCCGGATTGAGGATGCAGTCGACGAAGCGGGCCACCGGAATGTATTTGGAGTAGCCCTTCCAGTCGCCGTCATGGAGTGGTTTAACGCCGGGAATGACCGAGCTGAAACCTGACATGATAGGGCCGCTGGAGGTGATGGTGCCCGCCCCGTTGTAGTGCCAGCCAAAGCCGTAACCGCCCCCCGGCAGGCCGATCTGGCCAATCATCGAGGCCAGTACCACCAGCATCCAGGCGTACTGTTCGCCGTGGTGCATACGCTGCACGCACCAGCCGCCGATAAGCTGGGTACGGCCGCTGCTCATGGTGCGGGCCAGCTCGCGGATGGTTTCGGCTGGTACGCCACAGATGGCGGCGGCCCACTCTGCGTCCTTCACCTGACCATCGCTGGTGCCCAGCAGGTAGGGCAGGAACTTGTCAAAACCGGTGGTGTAGTCTTTCAGGAACTTCTCGTCGTGGCGCTTCTCGCTGTAGAGGGTGTGGGCGATACCCAGCATTAGCGGCACGTCGGTTTGCGGATTCAGGGTCACCTGATCGCAATTGAGGTACTTCTGGGTCTTGGATTTGACCGGATCGACACTGATCACCCGGATCTCGCCCTTGGCCACCTTCTCTTTCAGCTGCGCCCAGTAGTCGTAGACGCTGTGATCCGGCACCAGCCAGCCCACCTGCAGGTTCTTGATGGGATCTGAGCCCCAGATAACGATGGTCTTGCTGTGTTCCAGCACCAGCGGCCAGGAGGTCTGCTGCTCGTACACCTCCATGGCGCCCGCCACGTGGGGCAGGATCACCTGGGCGGCACCGGTGGAGTAGTCACCGGCCTTGGCCAGATAGGTGCCGTGCAGGTTCATGGCACGCCCCAACATGGCGCCAGCAGAGTGCAGCTTGCCCACTGACTGCCAGCCGGAGTGGCCGGCATAGAGGGCGCTCGGGCCATAGGTTTTCTGCACCCGCTCCAGCTCGTGATAGAAAAAATCGAGCGCCTGAGACCAGGTGACCCGCACGAAGCGGTTCTGGCCGCGTTCGCTGGTGTTGGACTGGTGCCCCTTGCGCAGCCAGTCCAGCCGCACCATGGGGTAGCGGATGCGGGAGGGGTTGTAGACCACTTCACTCAAGGCCTTGAGCATGTCGGTGGGGTGCTTGTCGTGCTCGAACGGCAGGGTCTCGACCCAGCGGCCATCGACCACCCGGGCACGGAAGGCGCCCCAGTGGGAGCCGGACTGCACCAGTTTTTCGCCGGACTCGGCGGCCATCACGGCGCGACCGAGCAGGGAGGGGCCGATCAGGGCAGAGGCACCGCTGGCCAGCAAGCCACCCAGAAAACCACGACGGGAAATATTGATCATCTTGTTATTCCTCTTTCGAATCCGGACTTAGTGGCTGCCCTGACCACCGGTATCGGCGGCATGGTTTTGCAGGTATTTGAGCAGGGTGCGTTCCTCTTCCTTGCTCAGGCGATAGTAGGCAGACATCGCCTTGAGTCCCGAAATCCAGCCGTTGGCAGTGAAGTGAGCGGGATCCGGCGCGCCGTGGCAGGAGTTGCAGGTGGATTTGTACATCTCGCCGGCGTAATCCCAGATCGGCTTGAGCGAGGACTCAAAGCCCTTGCCATCGACCCAGGCCTGCACCTGAACCTGCTCCCACTTGATATGGGTGGTGCTGTCGGTCTCCTGTTTGAGCACTTTCTCGCTCGCTTTCAGTTCGTCACGGATGGTGGCGACGAAGACCCGCTTGCCCATGTATTCGCTCAGCACCCGGCCCTTGCCATCGCTCTCGCGCCACCCTTCGATGGTCACCTTGAGGCGATCGCCGCTGCGGTCCACCACGTCGATGCGGGAGGCGGGCAGCAGTTTGCCGACCGGGTCGGTACTCTGTTCGCTGGCATAGAGATCTTTTTCACCCAGGTTGTAGAGGGTCTCGGCGGCTGGCGCCTCTTGCGCGTCGTTGACCAGGGTGGCGTAAGTGGCCCGGAAGCCGCCCGCCATGTTGGGCAGTTCGTGGGCGATGCCCTTGTGGCACTCGATGCAGTTCATGTTCTTCGCCGCCGCATCTTTCATCGCCAGCGCTGCCGCCGGGGACTGCTTGGCGTGATCCATGTTGTCGTAGCTGTGGCAGGACTTGCAGGTCTTGGAGTTCTGGCTGCTCATCCGCGCCCACACCTTCTCGGCCAGATGCAGGCGCCGGTCTTCGAACTTCTCCTGGGTGTCGATGCTGTGGCCTATGTACTCCTGATAGAGGTCGTTGGCCGCCTCCATCTTGCGGGCCACCTTGCCGACAAAATCCTTCGGCTGGTGACAGTCGGTACAGACCGCCTGTACCCCTGAGGCATTCTTGAAGTGGATGGACTCCTTGTACTCCGGATAGACGGTGTCTTTCATGGAGTGGCAGGAGATACAGAATTCGAGGCTGCTGGTTTTCTCAAAGCCATAGTGCAGGCCTACGGTGCCCGCGAGGGTGACGCCGACGCCCACCAGAAGCAGCGCCAGTACCGACCAGCGACGGCTGGGGGTGCGCAGGAAGTGCCACAGTTTTTTCATCATGCTCTCTCACATCACTTTTTTGATGGGAGCCATGATAGGGAGGCGTTGTGAACAGGGCTGCCGCCACAAATTAATGAAATAGGGGTATTTATGACAAAATGTGAATAGAATAATCCTCCCTTGTCGACCATCGTGAACCCTGCCCATGAGCTACCACATTCTGGTTGTTGAAGATGATGCGGTTACCCGCGAGAAGCTGACCGGCTATTTCGAGCGGGAGGGCTATCGGGTGACGGCGGTCGAAAACGGCCCGGAGATGCGCGCCGTGCTGGCGGTACAAACGGTCGATCTGGTGATGCTGGATATCAACCTGCCGGGGGAAGATGGTCTGCTGCTGACCCGTGAACTGCGGGCGCGCAGCACGGTGGGGATCATTCTGGTCACCGGCCGCAGTGATGCGGTAGACCGGATAGTCGGCCTCGAGATGGGGGCCGATGACTATGTCACCAAGCCGTTCGAGCTCAGGGAACTGCTGGTGCGGGTCAAGAATCTGCTGTGGCGGATCTCGCTGGCGGCCGCCGCGCCGAGCGAGCCTGCGGTCGCTGACGATGCGGTGCGCTTTGGCCCCTGGCGTTTTGATATTCCCCGCCGCCAGCTCAGCAAGGACGGGGTGCCGGTGCGCCTGACCAAGGCCGAATATGAAGTGCTGGTGGCCTTTGTCGCCCATGCCGGGCGGGTGCTGAGCCGGGAGCGGATCCTGACCCTTATCAGCCATCGCGGCGATGGCCCGAGCGATCGCACCATCGACGTGTTGATCCGGCGGCTGCGCGGCAAGATGGAGCCGGATCCGCGGGATCCCCAGCTGTTTGTTACCGTCCATGGTGAAGGCTATCTGTTTGCAGGCGAGATAGCCTCCTGACTGCGGCGTGATGGCCTTGGTCTGTCTAACTCGCGAGGATCAGAGCGGTGGGCGGGTATCAAATTGCGGGCAGTCGTCGCCAATCTGGTGCCAGGGCGCCTTGGAGCCGACAAAGATGTGAAATGCGGGCCGCTGGCTTGGCACATCGTCCAGCACCCCGAGGCGCAGATTGATCTTGCCGCTGCTGCTCTTCTGGCTGAACAGGCTGGAACCGCAGTGACGACAGAAGGCCAGGGTGGTCTCTGCCGATTTCCGGTAGCGGCCGATGGCCTCTTCCCCCTTCACTATGGTGACATTGTTGCCATCCAGTCCGCCGACCGAGGCATAATCTCCCCCCTGAAAACTTGCGGCATTCGCTGCAGTGGCAGTTCCCCATATAGTTGAACTGATCCGGCAGGGTCAGGGCGACGGCGCCGCACAGGCAGCTGGCATGTAACTCTTTCATCTCTTCTCCTTGAGTGTGTTAATCGGATTTGGAACGGCTATTCGACCCGATAGACGGGACGAAAAGCGCCATCCGAGAGGGAATCTGCGGGGTCGGCCAGCGGTGCAGAGAGCGTCAAAATGGGTGGTCCCATCACCCGCGGACATTGTTCGGCACTGGCATCAGGGTGTTGCAGCAGGCAGACCGCCTGAGCGACCGCAAGGCGCCCCTGCAGCCGCATCTGATCGCTGTTGGCTGCCAGGATCTTCCCCCGGCGCAGGCCCCGCTGTACCCCGTGGCTGAAGTAGGTGCTCAGCACCCGGGGCCTGTCGAGATGGCGCTGCGCCAGCTCGTTGACCGCGACTTCGGCGGCGATGGCGCCCCCCACCAGATAGTCGAGGTCGGGATAGCGGGCCAGCGTCTGCTGCACCAGCGTGCGCTGGATTTCCCGGCTGTTGTCGCCGCGCTCTGTGGTGACCAGCTTGATGGCGCTCCCCTTGATGGCATCGGCAAAGCCCGGCTCGACAAAGTTGTTGCCGCCGCTTGCCTGCGGGCCGGGGAAGAGGGCGACCGAGACCGGCTTGCTGCCGGCGGGGTGGCGCTGCGCCAGCCAGTGGCCAATCTGCCAGCCCATCTGGTACCAGGAGACCCCCACCTTCGCCTGCACCAGACCGCTGGGCAGATCGTTGACCAGTCCAAAGACCGGCAGCGGCGTGACCTTGATTGCCTCGCGCAAGCCCTGATAGCTCACCGCGCCGAGCAAGATGGCATCGCTCCCTTCCTGCACGCAGCGCAGCAACTGCTGGCGCTGCTCGGCGAGGGCGCCATAGCCCCCCGCTTCGTGGATCTGCAACTTGACTCCCAGCCGCTTGGCCTCGTCCACCATGCCCTGATTGACCGAAAGCCAGTAGGCGTCGCGCAGATGGGGGTAGAGGGCACAGAGGGTCAGCGGTTTGGTTGCGGCGGCGGGTTCCGGCCACTGCTGGCGCACCGGCTGGCCGCTGAATTCGCCGCCGGGCCAGATATCGACCGCAAAGGCGAGGGCGGCGCGAGGCAGCGTGAGCAACCACATGAGCAACAACGGGGAGAGATAGACGCTTCGCATGGCCAGGGGTTTTGTTAAAGTGTTGGGGCATATTATCCGGTCAAAGCCGACCACAACCAAGGGACTTCCCGTGAGAATCTTTTCCGGCCTGGGTGGCAAGTTGCTGCTGGCCTTCTCCCTGATGGCGTTGTTGACCCTGAGTGCCTCCCTGCTGGGCTGGGTGGGGCTTAGCCATCTGCGCCAGCTGGAGCAAGGGGTGCAGCAGACGTTGGCCGATCAGGAGCTGGCCCGCACGCTCTCTCGCCTCAGCGGCGAGATCCAGAGCGCGTCGCGGCTGCTGGCCACAGCAACCAGCGAGCAGGAGCGGGAGCATCAGGGACGCTTGCTCACCCTGCAGGGGCAACAGCTGCAACAGGTGCTGGCGCAACTTGGTCGTGGGCAGGGTTCAACAAGCCTCGATCAGCTCAGCCAGAGCATTATCGGTAATCTGGGCCAGCAGGGCTGGCTGGTGGGGGAACGGTTGACCCTGATGGCGCAAGGGGAGGCGCAGCGGGCCCGTCTGGTGGCGGCGGCCGGACAGATCGCCGAGCTGGCGCGCAGCCAGATGGAGAACGCCGAAACCGTGATGGTGGCGGGATTGGGTTCCCTCTACCAACAGCAAGGCGCGCAGGCGACCCGGACGCTGGACCGCCTGCTGGAGCAGGATCTCGACTGGCTGGAGCAGATGACCGAGCTGCGTCATCGTACCCTGATGCAGCAGCAGCGCATCGAGGAGATGTGGCGCAGCGAACGGCAGGAACAGTTGCAAACGCTATTGCAAGAGGGGCAGCGGGAGCTGGCTATCTTGCAACTGCGGGCCGGGGCAGTGACCGATCCGGCACGTCGTCAGGCGGTGGAGCAGGCGCTGACCGTGCTGGCGCAGAGTGACAAGCTGGTGCAACTGCGCAGCGACTGGCTCGGCAAGGGGGAGGCGCTGCGGGTGCTGGCCAATGCCAATGAGGCCCTGATGAGCAGCCTCAATCAGCAGGTCGGTGAGCTGGTCAGCCGTGCCCGCGATTCGCTGGGGCAGAGCCAGCAGGCGCTAAGCCAGCGCCTCAGGCTGCTGGAGCAGGCGTTGATGGCCATTGGCCTGCTCACCCTGCTACTGCTGATGCTGCTGATGTGGCGCATGGTCTATGGCCGGATCGTCTGGCCGCTGCAACGGGCGGTGGCGGGGATGAGCCGGTTGGCGCGCGGGGATCTGGCCCCCCTTGAGCCGATCGCCAGTACCGGGCGCGATGAGCTGGCGGAGTTGGGCCGAGCCTTGCAGGTGTTTCGTGACAATGCGGTAGAGCTGGGCCGCTATCAGCGAGAGCTGGAGTCGCGGGTCGAGGAGCGCACCGGCCAGCTCAGCCACGCCAACGAGCGGCTCAATGAGGAGGTGGAGAAGCAGCGGCAGGCCCGCGCCGAGGCAGAACAGGCCAACCGCGCCAAATCGGTGTTTCTCGCCACCATGAGCCACGAGATCCGCACCCCCATGAACGGCATTCTCGGGGGCCTGACGCTGCTGGAAGATACCCATCTCAGCGATACCCAGCAGCGCTATCTGGCCGCCATCGAGCACAGTGGCGAATCCCTGCTGGAGATCCTCAACGACATTCTCGACTACTCCAAGATAGAGGCGGGCCATGTGGAGGCGCGCCGCGAGCCCTTCCCCCTGTTCCTGCTGATGGATGAGCTCAGCGCGTTGTTCCGGCCAAAGGCAGCGGCCAAGGGGGTCACCCTGGCGCTGGAATATGCGCCCGAGCTGGCGCCTGTGGTCGAGGGGGATCTGGGCAAACTGCGCCAGGTGCTCGGCAACTTGCTCGGCAATGCAGTCAAGTTTACCGCCCGTGGCCAGATTACCCTGACGGTGGCGCCCCTTGTCTGTCACGGCCCTTGCGCCGAGCCCTGTATCCGCTTCGTGGTGCGCGATACCGGCCCCGGCATTCCGGCCGATGAGCAGGAGGCGGTGTTCGAGGCGTTTCGCCAGCGCAAGCGTGATATAGGCCATCAGGGCGGCACCGGGCTGGGTCTGGCGATCAGCCGCAAGCTGGTGGCCGCCATGGGGGGCGAGCTTATCCTTGCCAGCGAACCGGGCAAGGGGTGTGAATTCAGCTTCAGTTTGCCGTTGCAGCGTTCGAGCGCCCAGTTGCCTGCCGAGGCGCAACCGCTGCACCTTGGCCAGTCCCGTGACATCCTGCTGGTGGAGGATAACGAGATCAACCGGCTGGTGGCGCAAGGCATGCTGACCCGCCTCGGCCATCGCGTCACCCTGGCGGAGGATGGTCGCAGCGCGCTGGCGCTGGTGACCGAGCGTCCCTTCGAGCTGGCGCTGCTCGATATCAATCTGCCCGATATGGACGGGATGAGCCTGCGCGAGGATCTGGCAGCCATCAGTGAGGAGATGCATGAACGGCCGCTGCCAGCCATCGCCATCTCGGCCCAGATGTATCCGGAGGATATCCGCCACTGCCTTGCCGCCGGCTTCGTCGATTTTGTCGGCAAGCCGGTGCGGCTGGCGGTGCTGGCGAACGCCATAGATCAACTATTTCGGCAAGAAGGGGCCTCTATCGAGCCGCAGGTGCAGTTATCAGTAGCCGTGCCCCCAACTAACCAGCCCGAGTGGGCCAATCCGGTGCTGGATGCCGATCTGCCCCTGCTCGGCATGGCGCGGATCCGCCAGCTGGTCGCGCTGTTTGAGTCGCAAGGGCGGGTGTTGGTGGATAAGTTGGCTCAGGGTGAGGGAAGTGAGCAACGTCAGCTGGCGCACAAGCTCAAGGGGAGTGCGCTGGCGCTGGGGTTGACCGAATTTGCCAGCCACTGTGCGGCTCTTGAGGCGGGGGGCGGTGAGCCTGCGACAATCGGGGCGCAATTTGAAGCGGCGGTGAGCGGGTTGCAGCTGTGGCTGGCGGCCAACAGGGATTCGCCGTTCTGATCCCTGCTGGCGATGCACAACGTTCAGAGGGGGCCAGCCCCTGCGCCGTTATTCGCTCTCGCGAAACAGCACCTGCTTGCACTTGGCACAGACCCATTCCCGGCGAAAATCGGTCAGGTGCACCATGCCTACCTCCAGCAACTCGTGGTGGCCGCAGTGATAACAGAAGATGATGTCGCCATCGACTGATTCAGGGTGGGCCGCCAGATATTCGGCTTTGGTGGGGAGCTGCTCCCACGAGGTGGTGGGGAGATGTTTGCGTTGGCTGGTGTAGTAGACCCAGTAGAACAGAAAAAAGACAGCCAGGATCACGAATGTCAGCAGATGGTCCATCTTGAACTCCTCCGGTTAGGTGCAGCCCCTCGGATGCATGGCTGCAATCAGCTCCATCATCATTAAATTTGTTTCGAATGAATATGTTACAGGATGGATAAAGAGGGCGTTGTGATCCCCTTCGGGTTTTGCCCGCCCGCAGCGGGATGAAAAATGTGTCGTTTGGCGGAGCGGCCAGGGTATTGAACGGGGAGGGAATCTTGTTTTTTACAACATAAATTCAACATTTTTTTAGGTGGTTGGACTGTCTCTTTGATCCAGCTCACGTTACAATGCCCGCGCCCACTTCACCTAACGCGCAAACGATTTTCAGGAGAGAAACGGATGTTGAAACGTGACATGACCATCGCCAATTATGATCCGCAATTGTGGCAGGCCATCACAGACGAAACCCGTCGTCAGGAAGAGCATATCGAGCTGATTGCGTCTGAGAACTACACCAGCCCCCGTGTCATGGAAGCCCAGGGCTCCCAGCTGACCAACAAGTACGCCGAAGGTTACCCCTCCAAGCGTTACTACGGTGGTTGCGAGTATGTGGATGTGGTCGAAACCCTGGCTATCGAGCGCGCCAAAGAGCTGTTCGGTGCCACTTACGCCAACGTGCAGCCGCACTCCGGCTCCCAGGCCAACAGCGCCGTCTACATGGCCCTGCTGCAGCCGGGCGACACCGTACTGGGCATGAACCTGGCCCACGGCGGTCACCTGACCCACGGCTCTCCGGTCAACTTCTCCGGCAAGCTGTACAACATCGTGCCTTACGGTATCGATGAGTCCGGCAAGATCGATTACGACGACATGGAACGTCAGGCTGTCGAGCACAAGCCGAAGATGATGATCGGTGGCTTCTCTGCCTACTCCGGCATCGTTGACTGGGCCCGCATGCGCGAAATCGCCGACAAGGTCGGTGCCTACCTGTTCGTCGACATGGCCCACGTGGCTGGTCTGATTGCCGCTGGCGTCTACCCGAACCCGGTGCCCCACGCTCACGTGGTCACCTCCACCACCCACAAGACCCTGGCCGGTCCGCGCGGTGGTCTGATCCTCTCCGCCGCTGACGACGAGGAGCTCTACAAGAAGCTCAACTCTGCCGTCTTCCCGGGTGGTCAGGGTGGCCCGCTGATGCACGTCATCGCCGGTAAAGCCGTTGCCTTCAAAGAGGCGCTGGAGCCGGAGTTCAAGACCTATCAGGCTCAGGTCGTGAAAAACGCCAAGGCGATGGCTGCGACCTTTATCGAGCGCGGTTACAAGATCGTCTCCGGCGGAACCGACAACCACCTGATGCTGGTTGATCTGATCGGTCGCGAGCTGACTGGTAAGGATGCTGACGCTGCGCTGGGCAAAGCCAACATCACCGTCAACAAGAACTCCGTGCCCAACGACCCGCGCTCCCCGTTCGTCACCTCCGGTGTACGCATCGGTACCCCGGCCATCACCCGCCGCGGTTTCAAGGAAGCCGAGTCCATCGAGCTGACCCACTGGATCTGCGACGTACTGGACAATCACGACAACGATGCCGTGCTGGCCACTGTACGCGAGAAGGTGCTGGATATCTGCCGCCGCTTCCCGGTTTATGGCTGATAAGCCAGACCGTTCGGTTTGAGACCAATGCCACCTGCGGGTGGCATTGTTTTTTCTGGCTTTTACCGGTTTTGGATGGCCGTGCTACACTGGCCGACCTAGATCCTGGCCCGCCGGGCCGGTCCCTGTTCCATTAACGCCGGAGGTCCGATGCATTGCCCATTCTGTAGTGCGGTTGATACCAAGGTGATCGATTCCCGTCTGGTGGCAGAAGGCCATCAGGTGCGCCGCCGTCGTGAGTGTCTGCTCTGTCACGAGCGTTTTACCACCTTCGAGATGGCCGAGCTGGTGATGCCCCGCGTCATCAAGTCCAACGGCTCCCGCGAGCCGTTCAATGAAGACAAGCTGCGCGCCGGCATCCTGCGGGCGCTGGAGAAGCGGCCAGTGAGCATGGAGGCCATCGAAAAAGCGGTCAACCATATCAAATCCCGCCTGCGAGCCACCGGCGAGCGCGAAGTCGCCTCCGAGCTGGTGGGCAATCTGGTGATGGATGAGCTCAAGAGTCTGGACAAGGTGGCCTATATCCGCTTTGCCTCCGTCTATCGCAGCTTCGAAGATATTCGCGAGTTCGGCGAAGAGATCGCCAAGCTGGAAAAATAAATCTTCCCGGAAGCTGGCTCGATTAGCGAAGCGTCATCGGATGCGGTAACGCAGCCAGTTACCTGATGCGATACGGCTTGGATGTTGTTGAAAACAGGAGCCCGAATGTTTAGTCAAGATGATTACCAATGGATGAGTCGGGCCCTCGAACTGGCCCGCCGCGGCCGCTACACCACGGCCCCCAACCCCTGCGTCGGCGCCGTGCTGGTCAAAGATGGCGTGGTGGTTGGCGAAGGGTGGCATCAGAAGGCGGGTGAACCCCATGCCGAGGTTTACGCCCTGCGCGCCGCCGGTGACAACGCCCGTGGCGCCACCGCCTATGTGACCCTCGAACCCTGCTCCCATCACGGTCGTACTCCCCCCTGCGCCGAGGCGCTGATCAATGCTGGCGTAGCGCGGGTGGTGGCGGCCATGGTCGATCCCAATCCCCAGGTGGGTGGGCGTGGCCTGCGTATGCTCTCCGAAGCGGGGATCAAGACCGATTTCGGCCTGTTGGCGAGTGAAGCCGAAGCGCTCAACCCGGGCTTTTTCAAGCGGATGCGTACTGCCTTCCCGCGAGTGACCGTCAAGCTGGGGGCCAGCCTCGATGGCCGCACCGCCATGGCGAGCGGCGAGAGCCAGTGGATCACCTCCCCGGATGCGCGCCGTGACGTGCAGCGACTGCGGGCCCGCCACGATGCGGTGCTCTCCAGCGCTGAAACCGTGCTGGCCGATGGCGCTTCCCTGACCGTGCGCTGGGACGAGCTGCCCCCCTCGGTCAAGGCGAGCTACCCCAAAGAGACCCTGCGCCAGCCGCTGCGGGTCATCGTCGATTCGCAAAACCGGCTTACCCCAGATCTGCCGCTATTCCAGAGCGAGAGCCCGGTGCTGCTGGCCCGCCACAAGGCTGCTGGCGAGTGGCCTTCGTGGGTGCAGCAGCTGGAGCTGCCGCTGCTGGATGGTAAGCTGGATCTGGTCAGCCTCTTCATGCTGCTGGCCAAGCAGAACGTCAACTCGGTACTGGTCGAAGCGGGCCCGCGGCTCTGCGGCGCTCTGCTGGAAAAAGGGCTGGTGGATGAGCTGGTGCTCTATCAGGCGCCCAAACTGATGGGCGACGAGGGGCGCGGCCTGTTCCATCTGCCCGGCCTGACCCGGCTGTTCCAGGCGCCCAAGCTCGCCATCAAGGATGTGCGCATGGTGGGGCCGGATATTCGCATTACCGCCAAAATAGCCTGATCTTTCAATGTTCAAGGGGGCAGCAGCTGCCCCTGTCATCAGCAAGGTGATCTGCATGTTTACCGGAATTATCGAAGCGGTGGGGACCCTGGCCGAACTGCGTCGTCAGGGGGAGGACATGGCCCTTACCGTCCATGCCCCGAGCCTGGATTTTAGCGACGTCAAGCTGGGCGACTCCATCGCTACCAACGGCGTCTGCCTCACCGTGGTGGCGCTGGGCGACAAGAGCTATACCGCCGATGTGTCGCTGGAAACCCTCTCCCGTACCGGCTTTGCCGCCGCCAGAGTGGGCGATCGGGTCAACCTCGAGAAGGCGCTGATGCCCACCTCCCGCCTCGGTGGCCATCTGGTCTCCGGCCACGTAGACGGGGTAGGGGAAGTGAAAAGCGTCTCCAGCAGCGGCCGCGCCATTGAATACTGGATCAAGGCGCCGGGGGAGCTCTCCCGCTACATCGCCGAGAAGGGGTCAATCGCGGTGGATGGTATCAGCCTCACCGTCAACGCGGTGCAGGGCGACCTGTTTCGCCTGACGATCGTGCCCCACACCGCCCAGGAGACCACCATCGCCAGCTGGAAGCCGGGTCACAAGGTCAACCTCGAGGTCGATCAGATCGCCCGCTATCTGGAGCGGCTGATGATGGGCAAGAGTCAGGAGAGCAGCGCCTCTACCCTGACTCTGGACAAGCTGGCCAAGGCCGGTTTTCTCTGATGGTCGGGGTGCTGGCCCCGACCAAAACGATTTTCTGTGATCCCGCTCCGATTGAAATGGGGCCATGCGCCCCAATCTAGAGCAGCATATCTCGCATTCCCGTTGAGCCTGCGGGCTCAATCCCCAAATAGACAGATGGAGTAGCCCATGGCGCTGAGCACAACCCAGGAAATCATTGCCGACATCAAGGCTGGCAAGATGGTGATCCTGATGGATGACGAAGACAGGGAGAACGAAGGGGACCTCATCATGGCCGCCTCCTGTGTCCGTCCGGAGGATATCAACTTCATGGCCCGCTACGGCCGTGGCCTCATCTGCCTGACCCTGACCCGGGATCGCTGCAAGCAATTGGCGCTGCCGCTGATGGTGGATCGCAATAATGCCCAGTTCTCCACCGCCTTTACCGTCTCCATCGAGGCGGCAGAAGGGGTGACCACGGGTATCTCAGCCGCGGATCGCGCGGTGACCGTGCAGGCGGCTGTGGCGCCCAACGCCAAGGCGGCCGATCTGGTGCAGCCGGGCCATATCTTCCCGCTGATGGCGCAGGATGGCGGCGTGCTGACCCGCGCCGGTCACACCGAAGCCGGTTGCGATCTGGCCCGTCTGGCCGGTTTCGAGCCTGCCGCCGTCATCGTCGAGATCCTCAACGAAGATGGCACCATGGCGCGCCGTCCTGACCTGGAGCTGTTCGCCGAGGAGCACGGCATCAAGCTTGGCACCATCGCCGACCTTATCGAGTACCGCAACCAGCACGAGACCACGGTCGAGAAGGTGGCCGAGTGCAAGCTGCCCACCGAGTTTGGCGAGTTCGACCTCATCACCTTCCGCGACACCATCGACAATCAGGTGCACTTTGCCCTGAAAAAGGGTGAGGTGCAGGCCGATCAGCCGACCCTGGTTCGCGTCCATCTGCACGACGTGCTGAGCGATCTGTTGCTGACCGATCGCCACGCCGCCCGCAGCTGGCCGCTGCCCAAATCCATGGCCCGCATTGCTGACGAAGGCGGCGTGCTGGTGATTTTGGGGGCGGAATCCCATGGCGCCGAGCTGCTGGCCCGGGTCAAGGGTTTTGAAGCCGCCGACAAGGGGCTAGCGCCGGAAGGAGCCAAGTGGCAGGGCACCTCGCGCCGGGTGGGTGTCGGTTCCCAGATCCTCAAGGCCCTTGGCGTGAGCAAGATGCGCCTTTTGAGCTCACCGAAGAAGTACCATGCCCTCGGTGGTTTCGGTCTGGAAGTGGTTGAGTACATCGGCGAGTAACGTTCTACCAGAGAAGTACCATCCCCTTCCGGGCGGTTTCGGTCTGGAAGTCGTGGAATTTACCGGCGAGTAAGCGCGCCGGACTGGTTAAATCGCGATCATGGCCGTCTATTGCGGCCATGGTTTTTGTCGTGGGTCTGTTGTGCTAGAATGTGCGCACTTTTGACTCCGGCCCTTTTGATTGCACAGATACAGGATTTCCAATGAAGGTTATCGAAGGAAATATCGCCGCTCCTGAGGCGCGTGTTGCTATTGTTGTTGCCCGTTTCAACAGCTTCATCAACGACAGTCTGGTGAACGGCGCGGTGGACGTACTGAAGCGTCAAGGTCAAGTGCAGGACAGCAACCTGACACTGGTAAAAGTGCCGGGCGCGGTTGAAATGCCATTGGTCATCAAGAAGCTGGCCAAGAGTGGTCAATACGATGCCATCGTGGCGGTCGGTACTGTCATCCGTGGCGGCACCTATCACTTCGACTTGGTGGCAAACGAGAACAGCAAGGGCATGGCCCAGGTAATGATGGAATATGAAATTCCCGTTGCCTTCGGTGTGTTGACCACTGAAAACATTGAACAAGCCATCGAGCGTGCAGGTACCAAGGCGGGTAACAAGGGTGCAGAGGCTGCACTGGCAGCGCTCGAAATGATCAACGTCCTGAAAGAACTGGACGTGTAACGAGGAGAAGTACATTGAAACCGTCTGAGCGCCGTAAAGCCCGCCATTGCGCCACCCAGGCCATCTACCAGTGGCAGATGACCAAAGCTAACGTGGGTGACATCGAAGAGCAGTTCAAGATCGATCAGGACACCAAGGGTGTAGACCTGAACTATTTCCGCGATCTGCTGTTCGGGGTAGCCCTCCACTGCAGCGAGCTGGACAAGGTGTTTGCACCTTTCCTCTCCCGTCCGCTGGAAGAAGTGGACATGGTGGACAAGGCGATCCTGCGTCTGGCGACCTACGAGCTGACTCGTCGTGATGATGTTCCGCCGCGCGTGGTCATCAACGAAGCGATCGAGCTGGCCAAAGCTTTTGCTGCCGATGACAGCCACAAGTTTGTCAACGGTGTACTGGACAAGGTGATCAAGTCGCTGAACAAGCGTTGATCCTGCTGTCCGTCAGCATCTAAGAGAGGAGCCAGCTTATTGCTGGCTTTTTACTGTATGGGTGAATTTGAGCTGATTGATAAGTACTTCAAGGTTCCCCACGCCCGCAAGGACGTGGTGATGGGCCCTGGAGATGACTGTGCCCTGCTGACCCTGCCCCCCGATACCCAGCTGGCGGTGAGCACCGACACTCTGGTGAGCGGCGTACACTTCTTTCCCGACATGGATCCGGTGGATCTCGGCTACAAGGCGCTGGCGGTCAATCTCTCCGATCTCGCCGCCATGGGGGCCGAGCCGCGCTGGGTCTCGCTGGCGCTGACCCTGCCTGCCATCAACGAAGGTTGGGTCGCCGGTTTTGCCGAAGGGTTTCTGGAGCTGGCCGAGTACTACAATGTGGCGCTGGTGGGCGGAGACATGACCCGCGGGCCGCTCTCCATCACCATCTCGGTGAAGGGATCGGTGCCTGCCGGGCGCGCTCTGATGCGCAGCGGTGCCAAAGCCGGTGACGGCATCTATGTGACCGGCACTCTGGGAGATGCCGCGCTGGCGCTTTCCCACCTGCTGGGCAAACGTACCCTCAACGAGAACCAGCTGGCCGCCGTGCTGCCACGGCTCGACCACCCCCATCCCCGCATTCTGGCCGGTCAGGCGCTGCGCGGGCTGGCGGGTAGTGCGCTGGATCTCTCCGACGGTCTGGCATCGGATCTCGGCCATATCCTCAAGGCGTCCGGTGTGCGGGCCCAGATCGATCTCGATATGCTGCCGCTCTCGCCGGTGCTGCAGGATGCGGTGAGCGAGCAGGAGGCGTGGCAACTGGCGCTGGCCGGTGGCGATGACTACGAGCTCTGCTTCACCGTACCGGAGGAGCACCGCGGCGCGCTCGATACGGCGCTGGCCCACAGCGGGGTCAAGTTCAGCCGCATCGGCCGCATCGTGGCGGGCGAGCCGGGCATCGACTACCTGCGTGGCGACCAAGCGGTCGAGCTGCAACTGAAAGGGTGGGATCACTTCGCATGAGTTTGTTCAGGATAAAGCCCGAGCTGACACGACTGGATCTGAAAAATCCGCTTCATTTTTTGGCGGTGGGGTTTGGTTCCGGTCTCAGCCCCAAGGCGCCAGGCACCATGGGCACCCTGGCGGCCATTCCGCTCTACCTGCTGGTGAGCGGTCTGCCGACCTATTGGTTTATCGCCTTGCTGGCGGTGGGTTTTGTTGTGGGGATCCGTATCTGCCAGAGCGCCACCGATGCCATCGGCATGCCGGATCATGGCGCCATCGTCTGGGACGAGGTGATCGGTTTTGGCGTCACCATGATCGCCGCGCCAGCCGGCTGGGAGTGGGTGGTGGCGGGCTTCGCGCTGTTCCGGTTGTTTGATGTGCTCAAGCCCTGGCCCATCTCCTGGTTTGATCGCCGGATCCACGGTGGCCTGGGCATCATGCTGGACGATCTGATCGCCGGCCTGTTCGCCCTGTTTTGTATGCAATTACTGGCATTCTGGCTCGGTTGAGAGCCATCTTCCGGGGGATGACTGTTCTTGCATCCCCCGATTTATATCTGCTTAATTTTCATTCATCGGCATATGCTGCCGTTTATCATCCATTTCACATAAATATTCACTACTCATTCGGGGCTGGTGATTGTTTTGGAAATAGTGATAAATGCTGCTTGTTGCGTTGTTGTTGAAATTAAAGTAATGATACCAATAGAAGTACGGACGCACCGGCCATTTGTGTGATGAAAATCATCATTTATCTCTGCCGAATTGGTGGTTATCTGCACAAAACATTGCGGAATTGTATAACTCAATCATTTACACCCGTGGTCAAACCGTCTAAGTTACTCGCGGGTTATTCCAAAAAAATGCAAAAAACCCGCCCGGATCGCTGGTTTCGCTGCCTCATGGATTGAGCAAATATCGCCCAAGGTAACAACCGGCATCTGCGGCTGATTTACGGACGAATTATTTGGGACGGATGTCCCCCGCAGAGGTAAACATGTCCTTGCTCGAAGTAAAGAACTTGCGGATCGAGTACCCCTCCCGCTACGGGGTGCTGGCCGCGGTGAAGGATCTCTCTTTCTCTATCGAAAAGGGTGAGATTGTCGGAGTGGTCGGTGAATCCGGCGCCGGCAAGTCCACCATCGGCAACGCCGTTATCGATCTCCTGAGCCCGCCGGGTCGCATCGCCCGTGGCGATATCTATCTCAATGGCGAGCTCATCTCCGGCAAGAGCCAAAACGAGATGCGGGCCATCCGTGGCTCCCGTATCGGGTTCATCTTCCAGGACCCCATGACCTCCCTCAACCCGCTGTTCACCGTTGAGCATCAGCTGGTGGAGACCATTCTAGCCAATACCGACCTCTCTCGCGAAGCCGCTTTTGCCAAGGCATTGGAGCTGATGGGGGCGGTGGGTATTCCGCAGCCGGAGCTGCGCATCAAACAGTATCCGCACCAGTTTTCCGGTGGCATGCGTCAGCGGGTGGTTATCGCCATTGCGCTCTCCTGCGATCCGGAGCTGATCATCGCCGATGAACCGACTACGGCGCTCGACGTCTCCATTCAGGATCAGATCCTCCAGCTTATCCGCGCCCTCTGCAAAGAGCGTCAGGTGGGCTGCATGCTGGTGACCCACGACATGGGGGTGGTCTCCAACGTTACCGACAAGGTGGCGGTGATGTATCGCGGCGATCTGGTGGAGTTCGGCCTGACCGAACAGGTACTGGGCAGCCCCAATCACCCCTATACCCGCAGCCTCATCTCGGCGGTGCCCCGCTCCGATGTGAAGCTGGTGCGTTTCCCGCTGGTCTCCTATATCGAGGATGCCAGTGCGCCGGATACCAATATCGACCTCAAGACCCACTGGCTCGGCCAGAGTCAGGACGAGCGTGCCTATGAAGGGGCGCTGCTGCGGGTGGAGAACGTCGATCTGAAGTTCGTCACCAAGGACTCCATCTTCCCGAGCCGCCGCCAGTATGTGCGTGCCTGCAACAACATCAGCTTCGAGATCTTCGAGGGTGAAACCTTCGGTCTGGTGGGGGAGTCGGGCTCCGGCAAATCGACCATTGCCCGCGCCATCACCGGTCTCTATCCGCCTGATACCGGCAAGATTTTCTTCGAGGGGATCGATCTGACCGCTCTCAAGAGCGAGCGCGAGCGTCGCCCGCTGCGTCGCCAGATGCAGATGGTGTTCCAGAACCCCTATTCCTCGATGAACCCGCGGATGAAGGTGCGCGACATCATTGCCGAGCCGATCCGCTTCCATCAGCTGGCGAGCAGCGAGAGCCAGATCGAGGGGATCGTCGGCGATCTGCTGGATCACGTGGGTCTCGGTCGTGGTGCTGGCCTCAAGTATCCCCACGAGTTCTCCGGCGGTCAGCGCCAGCGCATCTCCATTGCCCGCGCCCTGGCCACTCGCCCGCGCTTCCTTATCTGCGACGAGCCGACCTCGGCGCTGGATGTGTCGGTGCAGGCCCAGATCCTCAACCTGCTCAAGGATCTGCAGCAGGAGCTCAAGCTCACCATGCTGTTTATCAGCCACGATCTGCCGGTGATCCGCCAGATGTGCGACCGCATCGGGGTGATGCAGCACGGTCATCTGGTGGAAGTGGCCGAGACCGAGAAACTCTTTACCAATGCCGAGCATGAGTACAGCCGCAAGCTGATCACCCTCATGCCGGAGTTCAAGGGAATGTCCCGCGAGGGGCTGGAAATCGCAAGCTAGGAGAGCGCCGGTGCGCCGGTCTGCTTGTCAAAAAAAGTGTCATAAGAAAGCCAAAAGCATGGAGAACAAGATGAAGAAAGGATTGTCCAAGATTGCCCTGGCGCTGTTTGCCGCCGGTTTCGCCTTCAGTGTCTCAGCCGCCGATATCAAGGTGGGTGTCGCTTCTGACGCCACTTCGCTGGATCCGCAGGAGCAGCTCTCCGGTCAGACCCTGGAGATGTCGCACCTGGTATTCGATCCCCTGATGCGTTACACCCAGGACCTGCAGTTCGAGCCCCGTCTGGCCGAGAAGTATGAGCGTATTGACGACAAGACCGTCCGCTTCCACCTGCGCAAAGGGGTCAAGTTCCACTCCGGTAACGACTTCACCGCAGACGACGTGGTGTGGACCGTCAACCGCCTGAAATCCTCCGTCGACTTCAAGGCGATCTTCGATCCCATCAGCGAAGTGAAGAAAGTCGATGACTACACCGTCGATCTGATTACCGCCAAGCCGTTCCCGCTGGTGCTGCAGACCGTCACCTACATCTTCCCGATGGACTCCAAGTTCTACACCGGCAAAACCGAAGCGGGCAAAGACAAGGCCGAGATTGTCAAAAACGGCGACTCCTATGCCTCTACCCACGTCTCCGGTACTGGCCCGTTCACCGTCAAGTTCCGCGAGCAGGGCGTGAAGCTGGATTATGCCCGCAACGCCAACTACTGGGATAAAGCTTCCAAGGGTAACGTCGAGAACCTGACCGTGGTGCCGATCAAGGAAGATGCGACCCGTGTTGCAGCCCTGTTGGGTGGCGACGTGGACATGATCTATCCGGTTGCGCCGAACGATCTGGAGCGTGTGAAGAATGGCAAGGACTCCCAGCTGGTCACCCTGTCCGGTACCCGTGCCATCATCATCGAGCTGAACCAGAACACCAACCCGGCGCTGAAAGACAAGCGCGTGCGTCAGGCGATCAACTACGCCATCAACCAGGTGGGCATCGTCGAGAAGATTAACAAGGGCTTCGGTACCCCTGCTGGTCAGCTGAGCCCGAAAGGCTATGCCGGTCATAACGAGGCGCTGGTGCCCCAGTATGATCTGGCCAAGGCCAAGGAGCTGATGAAAGAGGCCGGTTACGAGAAAGGCTTCAAGATGACCTTCATCTCCCCGGCTGCCCGCTACGTCAACGACGTCAAGATTGCCCAGGCTGTTTCCGCCATGCTGGCCAAGATCAACATCAAGGTGGATCTGAAGACCATGCCGGTGGCCCAGTACTGGCCGGAGTTTGACAAGTGCGCCGCAGACATGCAGATGATCGGCTGGCACTCCGACACCGAAGATACCGCGAACTTCTTCGAGTTCCTGACCTTCACCAAGGACGCCAAGACCGGTATGGGTCAGTACAACTGCGCCGGTTATGCCAACGCCGAAGCTGACAAGCTGGTGATGGATGCCAACGCCGAGACCGATCCGGCCAAGCGTGCCGAGATGCTGAAGAAGGTCGAAGCCATGCTGATCGAAGATGCTGCCTACGTGCCGTTGCACTGGGAAGATCTGGCCTATGGCGCCAAGAAGAACGTCGACATCAAGCCGGTGGTCAACGTGATGAACTTCCCTTACCTGGGTGACCTGGTGGTCAGCAAGTAAGAGAACGTCGCAAGGAAGGACGGGGCGGGGTGGTCAGCTGGCCACTCCGCCCACTAACAGAAGCCTGTGCCACGACACAGGCCACGTAGAAGGACAAGCATGTTTACATTCCTGCTGAAACGGTTCTATCAGGCCGTGATAGTGATGTTCGTCATCAGCCTGGTCGCCTTCTCTATCCAGGACAACCTGGGTGACCCGTTGCGCGAGCTGGTGGGACAATCCGTCTCTGAAGCCCAGCGTCACGAGTTGCGCGAGAAGATGGGCCTTAACGATCCCTTCCTCATCAAATACAGCCGCTTTCTGAAAAATGCGGTGCATGGGGATTTGGGCACCTCCTATTTCTTCAAGCGACCCGCTCTCGAGGTGATCCTCGACAAGCTGGTGGCTACCCTTGAGCTGGTGTTTGCCGCCGCGCTCATCATCGTGGTGGTCTCCATTCCACTCGGTGTCTATTCGGCGATCCGCCCGCGCAGCATACCCACCAAGATCATCATGGCGGGGAGCAGTATCGGTATCTCGATCCCTGTGTTCCTGACCGCCATCATGCTGATGTACCTCTTCTCCATCCAGCTGGGCTGGCTGCCAGCCTATGGCCGTGGCGAGACCCGTAACCTGCTGGGCTGGGAGTCGGGCTTCTTCACCTGGGATGGTATCAAGCACCTGATCCTGCCGGCGGTGTCGCTCTCTTCCATCATGTTGCCGCTGTTTATCCGCTTGGTGCGCTCCGAGATGCTGGAGCAGCTCTCCTCCGAGTACGTCAAATTCGCCCGCGCCAAGGGGCTGGATAACAACAAGGTCTACTATCAGCACGCTCTGAAGAACACCATGCTGCCGGTCATTACCGTCGGCGGGGTGCAGATCGGCACCATGGTGGCCTACACCATTCTGACCGAGAGCGTATTCCAGTGGCCGGGCACCGGCTTCCTGTTCCTCGAGGCGATCCACCGGGTCGATACCCCGCTGATCACCGCCTACGTCATCTTCGTGGGGCTGATCTTCGTGGTGACCAATACCCTGGTCGACCTGCTCTACGGGTTGATTAACCCGACCGTTAACCTGACCGCCAAGGGGTAACAGATGACTAATGCTGTAACTGCAAGCCCAAGCCGTTGGGCACGATTCAAGAACTCTGACATCGTCTACTACTTCCTGCGGGACAAGGTAGCCATGTTCAGCTTTGCGGTGTTTGTGGTGTTCGTGCTGGCGGCGCTGCTGGCGCCTTGGCTCGCCCCGCACAACGTCTATGACCAGACCAGTTTTGATCTGATGGATGCCGAGTTGCCCCCCTCCTGGCTCGAAGGCGGCGAAGAGCGCTTCTGGCTCGGTACCGACAACCAGGGGCGGGATATCTGGAGCACCATCCTCTATGGCGCCCGTATCTCTCTCACTATCGGTCTGTTTGCTGTGGCCTTGCAACTGGTGCTCGGTATCGTCATTGGTCTGATTGCCGGTTATTTCGGTGGCCGCATCGACAACCTGCTGATGCGCTTTGCTGATGTGCAGCTGTCGTTCTCCACCATGATGGTGGCGATCATCATCTCCGCTATCTTTCAGGCAACCTTTGGCTCCGAGTTCTACTCGAAGTTCGCCATCATGATGCTGGTGGTGATCATCGGTATCGCCGAGTGGCCGCAGTATGCCCGTACCGTGCGCGCCTCTGTGCTGGCGGAGAAGAAGAAGGAGTATGTGGAAGCAGCCAAGGTGATGGGATTCCGCGCCCCGCGCATCATGTTCCGCCACATTCTGCCCAACTGTTTGTCGCCCATTCTGGTGATCTCCACCGTGCAGGTGGCCAACGCCATCATGAGCGAGGCGGCACTCTCCTTCCTCGGTCTGGGAATGCCGGTTGATCAGCCCTCGCTCGGTTCGCTTATCAGCGTCGGCTTCAACTACATCTTCTCCGGCTCCTGGTGGATCACCGCCTTCCCGGGCATCTGTCTGGTGGTGCTGGTGCTGGTCATCAACCTGCTGGGCGACTGGCTGCGGGATGTGTTTAACCCCAAGATCTACAAAGGGTAATCTAGGTCAGAAACACAAAATAAAAAGGGCGCCAGTGAGGCGCCCTTCTTTTGCTTGATAGCTTTAAGCGTTATCAGGCTTGCAGCCAGCTTTCGATGCTGCGCTGGATGCCTGCATCGTCCAGACCGAGCAGGGCATAGATCTCCTGCTGGGTGCCCTGTTCGACGAAGCGATCCGGCAGGCCGAGGTTGAGCACCGGCTTGCACTGCTTGCTGCGCATCAGCAGTTCGTTCACAGCCGAACCGGCGCCGCCCATGATGGCGTTGTCTTCCAGAGTGACAAACTGATCGTGGCTGGCTGCCAGCGACAGCACCAGCGCCTCATCTATCGGTTTGACGAAGCGCATGTCCACCAGGGTGGCATCCAGTGCCTCTGCGGCCGCTTTCGCGTGGTGCAGCAGGGTACCAAAGGCCAGAATAGCGGTGCCTTTGCCCTCTCGCAGGATACGTCCCTTGCCAAGCGCCAGTGCCTGCATTTCTGACGAGATAGGGGCGTCGCTCAGGCTGCTGCCGCGTGGGTAACGCACAGCGACAGGGCCCTGATGGAGATAGCCGGTATAGAGCATCTGACGGCACTCATTCTCATCAGATGGCGTCATCACCACCATGTTGGGCACGGTGCGCAGGAAGCTGATGTCGAACGCCCCCTGATGGGTCGGGCCGTCGGCGCCCACCAGACCGGCCCGGTCGATGGCGAACAGCACCGGCAGATCTTGCAGCGCCACATCGTGGATCACCTGATCGTAGGCACGCTGCAGGAAGCTCGAATAGATGGCGACCACCGGCTTCTTGTCGGCGATGGCAAGACCAGCGGCAAAGGTGACCGCGTGTTGCTCGGCAATAGCCACGTCGAAGTAGCGATCCGGATATTGCTGGCTGAATTTCACCAGCCCGGAGCCTTCACGCATAGCGGGGGTGATACCGACCAGCTTCTCGTCTTTGGCTGCCATATCGCACAGCCACTGGCCGAAGATGGCGGAGAAGGTGGGCTTGGCGCCACTTGCCTTGGGCAGGGAGCAATCGTCAGGATTGAACTTGGGCACAGCGTGATAACCGATGGGGTCTTTCTCCGCCGGCTCGTAGCCCTTGCCCTTCTTGGTTTTGACGTGCAGCAGCTGCGGGCCCTTGAGGTTGCGCATGTTGCGCAGGGTCTCGACCAGCGCCTCGATATCGTGACCGTCGATGGGGCCGATATAGTTGAAGCCGAACTCCTCGAACAGGGTGCCGGGCACCACCATCCCCTTGAGGTGCTCTTCGGCCCGCTTGGCCAGCTCCTTGACCGGTGGCAGCCCCGCCAGCACCTTCTTGCCGCCTTCGCGGATGGTGGTGTAGAGCTTGCCGGACATGACCCGGGCCAGATGGTTGTTGAGCGCGCCGACATTCTCGGAGATGGACATCTCGTTGTCGTTGAGGATCACCAGCATGTCCTTGTGAACATCGCCGGCGTGGTTGAGCGCTTCGAAGGCCATCCCTGCGGTAATGGCACCGTCACCGATCACTGCCACCACCTTGCGACCCAGCCCTTCGCTCTCGGCGGCGACCGCCATGCCGAGCGCCGCACCGATGGAGGTGCTGGAGTGGCCGACGGAGAGCACGTCATACTCGCTCTCGCCACGCCAGGGGAAGGGGTGCAGACCATCCTTCTGACGGATGGTGTGGATCTGATCTCGGCGCCCGGTCAGGATCTTGTGGGGATAGGCCTGATGTCCCACATCCCAGATCAGCCGATCGAACGGGGTGTTGTAGACATAGTGCAGGGCCACGGTCAGTTCGACAGTACCGAGACCGGAGGCAAAGTGTCCGCTGGAGCGGCTGACTGAGCGCAGCAGATATTCGCGCAGCTCGTTGCACAGCACCGGCAGCCGATCTTTGGGCAAGGAACGCAGCTCTATCGGGGTGTCCGCGAGAGCTAGGTTGGGGAAATTGCTAATATCAACGCTCATATTGTTACTGTTATCCAGCGTTTAGTGGGTTCGCTCGATGATGTAATCGGCAAACGCTTCCAGAATGTCGGTATTGTAGGGCAAGGATTGCAGGGCTGTTAAGGCTTTACCGTGCAGTTCGCGAGCCAGCTCACGGGCATTTTCGAGTCCGAGCAGGGCCGGATAGGTACTTTTCTCCAGCGCCAAGTCAGAACCTTGTGGCTTGCCCAGGGTGGCGGTATCACCTGTGATGTCGAGGATGTCATCCTGCACCTGGAAGGCCAGCCCGATGGCTGCTGCGTAGGTTTGCAGGGCCGCCAGCGTGGCGTCATCGACATCGGCTTTGCACAGGGCGCCGAGCGCCACGGCGCACTCAATCAGCGCACCGGTTTTGTGGCGGTGTACCTGCTCCAGCTCGGCGAGCGAGATCTGGCGCCCTTCGGCCTGCAGATCCAGCGCCTGACCGCCGCACATACCGAGATAGCCGGAGGCGCGGGCGAGGGTACTCAGCATCCGCACCCGGTTGGCCATCAAGGTATCGGGCATGGGGTGATCGGCCAGAATGGAGAATGCCAGGGTCTGCAGCGCATCACCGGCCAGAATCGCGGTTCCTTCGTCAAACGCCTTGTGAACGGTTGGCTGGCCGCGACGCAGGTCGTCGTTATCCATGGCGGGCAGGTCATCGTGTAGCAGGGAGTAGGCGTGGATGCACTCCACGGCAGCCGCGGGGCCATCCAGCAGCTCGCTCTTGACCCCCAGCATCTCGCCGACCGCGTAGACCAGAAACGGGCGAACCCGCTTACCGCCCAGCAGCAGGCCATAACTCATGGCATCGCGCAGGCGCGGCGCCATGGCGGGCAAGGATTCAAGTTGTGCTGACAGACAGTCGTCAATACGCTGACGATGCAGACGGGAAAAATGGTCCAGCGCCACTCACTCTTCTCCTTGTTCTGGCTGGAAGGGGGCAAGCTGGTCACTGCCATCGGCTTTGTTCAGCAGGATCTGGATCTTCTGTTCGGCCTGTTCCAGCTTCTGCTGGCCGGCCCGTACCAGATGAATACCTTGCTCGAACTGCTTGAGTGCCTCTTCCAGGGGTAGGGAACCTTGCTCCAGCTGATGAACGATGGTTTCCAGCTCTTCCAGAGTGGCATCAAAACTCAGGCGGTCGATTTTTTTACTGGCCATGTCCATCCTCGGGGATTGAAAAAAACGGCTTATATTAACATCGACCGTCCACAGGGGGGAGGCAGAAAAGCACTGCCCCCTCAAACTCTCGCTAAACTGGCCGATAATGAGTCATCATTCTCAGTGGGTGCATGCTTGCCGCATGGGTCGCAATAGCAGAAAATTCAACAGACTATAAATAGACATAAGAACCGGTGACAGGAGTAGGGACGTGGATCTAGGCAGTCTGATAGGGATAGTGCTGGGTTTCGGGGTGGTGGTGTACGGCATGCTGCTGGGTGGCCCCATGAGCATGTATGTGGATATGCCATCGGTCTACATCACTGTATTGGGCTCAATCTTCATCGCCATGATGAAGTTCAACCTTGGCCAGTTCCTGATGGCATTCAAGGTGGCGGGCAAAGCCTTTATGTACAAGGGCGACAAGCTTGAAGACCTGATTACCAAAGCCGTTGAACTGGCTGACGCGGCTCGCAAAGGGGGCTTTTTGGCGCTGGAGGCCGCAGAGATCCCCAATGCATTTATGAAAAAAGGGATCGACATGCTGGTCGATGGCCACGATGCCGATGTGGTGCGTGCCGTGATGGAAAAGGATATCGACCTGACAGCTGAGCGCCATGTCATTGCCATCAAGGTCTTCCGTACCCTTGGGGATCTGGGCCCTGCAATGGGGATGATTGGGACCTTGGTGGGGTTGGTGGCCATGCTGGCCAACATGAGTGACCCCAAGTCGATCGGCCCGGCGATGGCGGTGGCCTTGCTTACCACTCTGTACGGTGCGATAGAGGCCAATATGTTGGCGATCCCGATTGCCGATAAGCTGGAGCTGCGCAGCGGAGAAGAAAAGCTCAGTCGTACCCTGATCCTCGATGCCATTATGGGGATTCAGGATGGCCAGAACCCGCGGGTGATCCAGTCCATGCTGCAAAACTATCTGAACCAGTCCAAACGTAATACTGGCACCGAATAGGGGGCGCTATGTCTGATTGCAAGTGCCCGCCACCAGGTCTCCCTGGTTATATGGGAACCTTTGCCGACCTGATGTCGCTGCTGATGTGCTTCTTCGTGCTGCTGCTCTCCTTTGCCGAGATGGATGTGCAGAAGTTCAAACAGATAGCCGGTTCCATGGACAAGGCATTCGGGGTACAGAACATCCTTGAGGTGAAAGATATTCCCAAGGGAACCTCGGTGATTGCCCAGGAGTTCAGGCCCGGTCGCCCGGAACCCACGCCGATTGATACCGTGATGCAGCAGACCATCGATCTGACCCAGACTGAGTTGGATTTTTTGCCCGGTGAGGCCGAACAGGCTGGTGGTCAGGACAAGAGTGATGGTAAGCAGACGGGGGGCGATACCGCGCAGGATGCGAAGAAGGCGCAAGAACAGTCCAATACTCTAGCAAAAGCGCTGGCAGAGCAGATGAAAGATCAGATTCAGGATGGCGCCATCGAAATTGAAGCGTTGGGCCAGCAGATCATCATCCGTATCAGGGAAAAAGCCTCGTTCCCGGCCGGTTCGGCATTTCTGCAGCCACAGTTCTGGCCGGTCATTCGCAAGGTCGCGACCCTGCTCAAGGATGTGCCGGGTGAAATTACCATCTCCGGTCACACCGACAACGTGGCGACTGAAGATGAGCTGTTCCAGTCCAACTGGGAGTTGTCATCGCAGCGGGCGGTGGCGGTGGCGCACCAGATGCTGAAGGTCCCCGGTTTTGATCAGGGGCGATTGGTGGTGCAGGGGATGGCGGATTCCCAGCCATTGGTGCCCAATACCACCCCGGAAAATCGTCGGATGAACCGGCGGGTGGAGATCGCCATCATGCAGGGCAAGCCGACCGTTTCGGCGCCAATTTCCGTACCGGAAGGGAAGTAAGCGAGGGGAATGTCGATGATGCAAGTGGGATCTGCATCAGGGGGCTGACGTGGATTTTGTGTTGGCTTCATATTAAGATGCCTCATCCGAACCGATTGCTGCGGCCCCCTTGCAGATGGCCGCAGTTTCTATTTTCAAGCAACCCAGGTTTCGACTATGAATCATACTCCGATGACTGTTCGCGGCGCTGAGAAGCTGCGCGAAGAGCTCGATTATCTCAAGACCGAGCTTCGTCCCCAGATTATCGAAGCGATTGCCGATGCCCGTGAGCACGGCGATCTGAAGGAAAACGCCGAATACCATGCCGCTCGCGAGCAGCAGGGGTTCTGTGAAGGTCGCATTCAGGAGATTGAAGCCAAGCTCTCCAATGCGCAGGTGATCGATGTCACCAAGATGACCAACAACGGCCGCGTTATTTTTGGCGCGACGGTGACTCTGCTCAAGAGCGAGACAGAGGAAGAGGTGGTTTACCGCATCGTGGGTGACGATGAGGCTGATATCAAACAGAACCTCATCTCTGTCAACTCCCCCATTGCCCGAGCCCTGATTGGCAAGGAAGTGGACGATGTCGCAATCGTCAAGACCCCTGCTGGCGATGTGGAATACGAAGTACTGGAAGTCGCTTATATCTAAGCGAATGCTACATACGATGAAACAGGGGGGCTGGCGCTCCCCTGTTTGTCTTTATCTATATGATTGTTGATAAAAATCAGGACAGATACGCCTCAGTAAAGGCGTCTTGATGGCGCTGGAACAGCCAGTGGCGCAGCCGTTCGATGTTGCTCTCGCTCATTTGAAAGCTCAGCGCCCAAGTGGCATGGTCGGCATTGGCTTTGATGCGCCTTACCAGTCGTCCCTGCAGTGGAAGAGGGGCCTCTTGCTCGATACAGAGCTCGCCGTTGATGGGGGTATCGGCCACCATGTCGATTGGCAAATTTTCCACTATGAGTCCATTAAGGGAGAGGCTGAGTACCTGAAACAGGCCGAACTCGCTGCAAAGCTTGGCTTTTTGGGCAAGACGCCAGGCGCGCGGTTGCGCAAACCCCAGCTCCCTGATGACCGGTGCAGATAACCGGGGCTCGACGAAGCCATCTTCCCCTTGGGTAAAGGTCAGGGGAAATCTCAGCTGATGGCCTGCAAAGCGAGCTTCGAGTACAAGGTGGTCGGCTTTTTGCAACAAGCCAAGCATGGGGGCATCGAGGTGACCACTCAGAACATGGGCGTCCTGATTGCTCCCCAAGTCCCGCAGCATGGCCAGCTCATCGTCGGTCAGAATAGGATGGTGAGCCATAATGCGTGTCCGGAAGTATTCATCGCAGGTTAAGGGCTTTGCGACTACTTTGGCAAGCGACTCGGGAAGAAGTGGAATAAGGAAAGAGCGATGCTCTTTCCTTTTACTTGCGGGGCAGCTGGATCTTGGGTTCGTTGGCCTGACGATAAATGGTCAGCACATGGCCCATGCTCTGTACTTTGACTGAACCGGTCTCACGGACAATGGCATCCATAACCAGTTGTTTCATCTCGCGATCTTCAGAGGCAACCTTAACCTTGATCAGCTCGTGATGGTTCAGTGCCAGATCGATCTCGGCCAGTACGCCTTCGGTCAGACCATGCTGACCCAGCAGGACGACAGGTTTGAGGCTGTGGGCAAGGCCCTTGAGGTACTGTTTCTGTTTGTTGTTGAGAATCATCGCAATTTCTTCATAAGTCAGGGTTGAAAGGGGCGTATTCTACCCCCACTTAGCCCTTAATACTAATAACCCTTGTGGTTTTTTAAAGTCGATTATCATGACCCAGAAAAAACGTTCCCCCAGTTCAACTCGCTGGTTAAAAGAACATTTCGACGATCAATACGTCAAAAAAGCCCAGAAAATGGGCCTGCGTTCTCGTGCTGTTTTCAAGATTGACGAGATCCAGGGCAAGGATCGCTTGCTGAAACATGGCATGACCGTAGTGGATTTGGGTGCAGCCCCCGGTGGTTGGTCCCAGTTCGCGGTTGAACAGGTTGGGGATTCGGGTCGCGTCATCGCATGTGACATTTTGCCGATGGATCCCATTGCCGGTGTCGATTTCCTGCAAGGGGACTTTCGGGAGGAAACTGTACTCGGCGCTTTGCTGGAACGAGTGGGTCCCGACAAGGTCGATGTCGTGATGTCTGATATGGCGCCCAACATGAGCGGTACCCAGCAGGTGGATCAGGCTCGCGCCATGTATCTGGTCGAGCTGGCGCTGGACATGTGTAATCAGGTATTGCGTAGTGACGGCAGTTTCGTGGTGAAGGTGTTTCAGGGAGAGGGCTTTGATGCCTATCTCAATGAAATTCGTAAACTTTTCTCCGCTGTCAAAATTCGTAAACCAGACTCATCCCGCGCCAGATCACGGGAAGTCTACATTGTGGCTACCGGTTTTAAACTGTAGTACCCTAACCTTCATCGTTAACTGTCAGTCTGCGAGGTTACTGATTTGAGTGACATGGCGAAAAACTTAATCCTGTGGCTGGTCATCGCCGTCGTTTTGATGTCGGTGTTCAATAGCTTCAGCCCCAGCGATACCACCAGTCGCCAGCTGGACTATTCCAGCTTCGTTAAAGAGGTGACCCAAGAGCAGATCCGTGAAGTGCGGATGGACGGTAAGGTCATTAATGGCGTCAAGCGTACTGGTGAACGATTCACCACCATCATCCCTGCGCCGGATCCCCAGCTGCTCAACGACATGCTCAATCACAATGTCAAAGTGATGGGCGAGAAGCCGGAAGAGCCGTCTCTGTTGACCTCTATCTTCATCTCCTGGTTCCCGATGCTGCTGCTGATCGGTGTCTGGGTCTTCTTCATGCGTCAGATGCAGGGCGGTGGTGGCAAAGGTGCCATGTCGTTCGGCAAGAGCAAGGCTCGCCTGATGAGCGAAGATCAGATCAAGACCACCTTTGCTGACGTTGCAGGTTGCGATGAAGCAAAGGAAGAGGTGAAGGAGCTGGTCGACTATCTGCGTGACCCGAGCAAATTCCAGAAACTGGGTGGCAAGATCCCGACCGGTGTGCTGCTGGTTGGTCCTCCCGGTACCGGTAAGACCTTGCTGGCCAAGGCCATTGCGGGCGAGGCCAAGGTGCCGTTCTTCACCATCTCAGGTTCCGATTTCGTGGAGATGTTCGTCGGTGTCGGTGCCTCCCGGGTGCGTGACATGTTCGAACAGGCCAAGAAATCCTCCCCCTGCATCATCTTCATCGATGAAATTGATGCGGTCGGTCGCCAGCGTGGCGCCGGTCTGGGTGGTGGTCATGATGAACGTGAGCAGACCCTTAACCAGATGCTGGTCGAGATGGATGGCTTTGAAGGCAATGAAGGCATTATCGTCATCGCTGCCACCAACCGTCCTGACGTACTGGATCCGGCACTGCTGCGTCCGGGCCGTTTCGACCGTCAGGTTGTGGTCGGTCTGCCGGATGTCCGTGGTCGCGAGCAGATCCTGAAAGTGCACATGCGCAAAGTTCCGTTGGCGGATGACGTCAATCCGGCGCTGATTGCCCGTGGCACCCCCGGTTTCTCCGGTGCGGATTTGGCGAACCTGGTCAACGAAGCTGCCCTCTTCTCTGCCCGTGAGAGCCGCCGAGTGGTCTCCATGGCCGAGTTCGAGAAGGCGAAGGACAAGATCATGATGGGTGCGGAACGTCGCTCCATGGTGATGAAAGAGTCCGAAAAAGAGATGACTGCATATCATGAAGCCGGTCACGCCATCATTGGTCGTCTCGTTCCTGACCATGACCCGGTTTACAAGGTCTCTATCATTCCGCGCGGTCGTGCGCTGGGTGTGACCATGTATCTGCCGGAGCAGGATCGCTGGAGCCACTCCAAGCAGCATCTGGAGTCTATGATCTCCAGCCTTTATGGCGGTCGTCTGGCGGAAGAGTTGATCTACGGTGCCGAGAAGGTATCGACCGGCGCGTCCAACGATATCGAGCGGGCGACCGAGATTGCACGCAAGATGGTGACCCAGTGGGGTATGTCCGAGCGTCTTGGCCCTATGCTCTACGCGGAAGAAGATGGCGAGGTATTCCTCGGTCGCAGCATGGCCAAAGCCAAGCATATGTCCGACGATACCGCTCGTATCATTGATGCAGAAGTGAAGCAGGTGATTGATCGTAACTATGATCGTGCCAAGCAGATCCTGCTGGATAACATGGATGTGTTGCACAGCATGAAAGATGCGCTGATGAAGTACGAGACTATCGATGCCAAACAGATCGATGATCTGATGGCTCGTCGCGAGGTTCGTGCTCCGAGCAACTGGCATGACGAGCACGGTGATACCCCGCAAGGCGGTTCCACTGTGGCTGCCGAGACCAAGCCTGCCGATGAGGCTGCACCGGTGTCGGATGTCACTATCGACAAAGCCAACGACGCTCCGGCCAAATAATTGTGACTCTCCAAACCCCGGGCTTGCCCGGGGTTTTTCTTTATCAGATGGACGTGAAAATGCAGTTAACCAGCAAGGGGCTCAGCCTCTCTCTCGATCGTCCCCATGTGATGGGGATCCTCAATGTGACGCCCGACTCCTTCTCTGATGGCGGTAATTTCAACCAGTTTGAACGGGCAATGGCCCATGCGCGCCAGATGGTCTCTGACGGTGCGACCCTCATCGACATCGGTGGCGAGTCAACCCGCCCTGGTGCGCCCGATGTGAGCGAGCAGGAGGAGCTGGACAGGGTCATTCCTGTCGTGGAACAGATGGTCCGTGAGCTGGATGTGATGATCTCCCTCGATACCTCCAAAGCGGCGGTGATGCGGGAGGGTTGCAAGGCGGGAGCCCATCTGATTAACGATGTGCGGGCACTGCAAGAACCTGGAGCGCTGCAGGCCGCGGCCGAAGCGCGGGTTCCGGTCTGTCTGATGCATATGCAGGGGCAGCCGAGAACCATGCAAGTCGAGCCGCACTATGACGACCTGATCGGGGAGGTACGCGCCTTCTTTGATGAGCGTATTGCGGCTTGTCTGGCGGTCGGGATTCGTCGTGAAGAGCTGTTGCTGGATCCGGGATATGGCTTTGGCAAAACCCTTGCACACAACTATCAGCTGTTGGCGGCTCAAAAGGAACTGCTTGATTATGGCTTGCCGCTATTGGTGGGGATGTCGCGAAAGTCTATGATAGGCAACCTGCTGGGCCGTCCGGTGGATGAGCGTCTGGCGGGCAGTCTGGCATGCGCCCTTATCGGCATGCAGCATGGGGCCCGCATCATCAGGGTACATGATGTACGGGAGACCATGGACGCATTGCGCGTCGGTTGGCTGGCAATGACGGGACAAGATTTTATTTCCAGATAATAAAGAGAACAGACAATGGCAAGAAAGTATTTCGGTACCGATGGTGTGCGCGGCAAGGTTGGCGAATACCCGATCACCCCTGATTTTGTAATGAAATTAGGTTGGGCTGCCGGCAAGGTGCTCTCCAAGAAGGGCACCAAAAAGGTGCTGATTGGCAAAGATACCCGCATCTCCGGTTACATGCTGGAATCCGCGCTGGAAGCGGGGCTCTCTGCGGCAGGCCTCAAGGCCATTCTGATGGGGCCCATGCCAACACCGGCGGTTGCCTACCTGACTCGCACTTTCCGCGCCGAAGCTGGCATCGTCATCAGCGCTTCCCACAATCCCTTCTACGACAACGGCATCAAGTTCTTCTCCGCCGACGGCACCAAGCTGCCCGATGATGTCGAGCTGGCTATCGAAGCCGAGCTGGATCACGAGCTCAAGTGTGTCGAGTCGGCCGAACTTGGCAAAGCGGTGCGCATTGATGATGCCGCCGGTCGCTATATCGAATTCTGCAAGAGCACCTTCCCCTCCCACATGAATCTGGATGGGGTGAAAATGGTGGTCGACTGTGGCCACGGGGCGACTTATCACATTGCGCCTTCGGTTTTCCGCGAGCTGGGTGCTGAAGTGATCACCATGGGCTGTGCCCCGGATGGTCTCAACATCAACGATGGTGTTGGTTCGACTGCGCCTGACGCACTGGTTGCCAAGGTGCTGGAGTGCAAGGCCGATCTGGGGGTTGCCTTTGATGGTGATGGTGACCGTCTGATCATGGTCGACCATACCGGCTATCTCATCGACGGTGATGAAGTGCTCTACATCATCGCGCGCGATGCCCTGCGCAATGGTCGCCTCAAGGGGGGCGTAGTCGGCACCCTGATGGCCAACATGGGTCTGGAACTGGCGCTGCAAACCCTTGGTATTCCGTTTGCCCGTGCCAAGGTGGGTGACCGCTATGTGCTGGAGATGATGGAAGAGAAGGGCTGGCGCATCGGTGGCGAGAACTCCGGCCACATTATCTGTCTGGATCAGACCACTACGGGTGATGGCATCGTAGCCGCCTTGCAGGTGCTTACCGCCATGCGCAGTGCCGAGATGCCGCTGGCCAAGCTGCGCTCCGGCATGAGCAAGTTCCCGCAGGTGCTGGTGAATGTTCGTTTTGCCGAAGGCAAGGATCCGCTGGCCGCGGATGCTGTCATGGCTGAGGTTGCCAAGGTGGAACAGGAGCTGGCTGGCCGTGGTCGCGTACTGTTGCGCAAATCAGGTACCGAACCGCTGATCCGGGTCATGGTCGAAGGGGAGCATGAACAGCAGGTGCGTGACATGGCTCAGCGCATCGCCAAGCAGGTTGAATCGGCGTTTTAATGAACAATCAGGGCGGCTTTTTAGCCGCCCTGGTTGTATCTTGTTCAAACGATTCAAAAATTTAAAAATAGCACTTGTCAGCTGAGCATCCTCTGGATATTATCAGCCCCGCTTTCGCAAGGGAGTTGCCGATGGGACATCGCAAGCCGTTTGTAGCAGCCAACTGGAAGTTGCACGGTAGTAGGTCGCAGTTAGAGCAGTTTACGAGTCAGTGCCTAAATGGCGTTGACGGAAAAGTAGATGTGGTTCTCTGTCCTTCCCATGTGCATATCGACTTTAGCGCTTCACTGCTAAATGAGCAGAAGGTAATAAAGTTGGGGGCTCAGAATGTGAGTCAGCACGCGGCTGGCGCTTACACCGGAGAAATCTCGTGTCAGATGCTGGTTGAGGCAGGGTGTCGTTACGTATTGGTAGGGCACTCCGAGCGCAGGCGTCTCTTTGGTGAGACCAGTTTTATCGTCGCAGAGAAGTTTGCGGCAGCCAGAGCGGCAGGCTTGATCCCCATCCTCTGTTTAGGTGAATCAGGCGCGGCGAGGCAGGCGAGAAGAGCCTTCGAGGTGATCGCTGAAGAGCTGGATATCGTCATAGAGAAAAATGGCGCGATGGCTTTCGATAATGCTATCATCGCCTACGAGCCGATTTGGGCTGTAGGTACAGGTAAATGCGCCACACCCGAGCAGGCACAAGAGGTTCATTCCTTTATTCGTGGTCGCTTGGCGGAGGATACTCCGGTAATAGGTGAGAAGATCAGAATCATCTATGGTGGGAGCGTGACGCCGACCAATGCGAAAGATTTGTTTGCCCAGTCAGACGTAGATGGCGGATTGATTGGCAGAGCGAGTCTCGATAGCGATGCGTTTTTAGGAATTGTTGAAGCGGCAAAGGGTGCAAGTTAAATGTACGAAATTCTTTTGGTCGTTTATCTGCTGGTTTCACTAGCTCTGATTGGTCTGGTGATGATTCAGCAAGGTAAAGGGGCTGATATGGGCGCCTCCTTCGGCGCAGGGGCATCGAACACAGTATTCGGCTCCAGTGGTTCAGGCAGTTTCCTGACCAGAACAACAGCGGTTTTGGCTACTCTGTTTTTCGTAATCAGCCTGGTGCTCGGCTCTATGTCCAGCAACAAGGTCAAACAGGGCAGTGAATGGGAAAATCTGCAACAAACCCAACAGGTTGAGCAGACCAAAGCGCCAGTGAAGAAAGATACTGACGTTCCCGAGTAAGAGTTTTGCCGTGGTGGTGGAATTGGTAGACACGCTATCTTGAGGGGGTAGTGCTCTAGGGTGTGCGGGTTCGAGTCCCGCCCACGGCACCAATTAAGTAGTGACCCGGGTGACTGGGTATATTATAGCCAGTCAGTCTTGTATCGAGAGAGTGAAGTGGCTATAATCTCGCACGATTTCGGACGCGGGGTGGAGCAGCATGGTAGCTCGTCGGGCTCATAACCCGAAGGTCGTCGGTTCAAATCCGGCCCCCGCAACCAAATTTCACGCATTTCCTACGCTCAGGAAGGCGGTCGCTGCGAGGCGACAATCAGGGTAAAGCGCCAAGCCCCGATTTGACATCGGGGCTTTTTGTTATGTGCAATTTACTCTGAATCGATCTCTATCTGGGCTTTATGCCCTTTTTTTGTTTTTCGGAGGGTGACTTTGGCTACGTTGGAACAACGTTTGACCGATCTGCTCGAGGCTCCGGTCGTTGCCTTGGGTTTTGAACTTTGGGGTATTGAGTTTATCCGTGCGGGTAAACACTCCACCTTGCGCGTCTATATCGACGGTGAGCAGGGTGTGACCGTTGAAAACTGTGCTGAAGTCAGCCATCAGGTTGGCGCCATCATGGACGTTGAGGATCCCATCACCGAGGAGTACTACCTCGAGGTATCTTCCCCAGGTCTGGATCGTCCGTTGTTCAAGGTTGCCCAGTTCGAAAAATACGTTGGCCAAGAGGCGGCGGTAACGCTTCGGATGGCAACAAACAACCGCCGCAAGTTCAAAGGCGTAATCAAAGCTGTTCAGGGCGACATGATCACCCTGACGGTAGATGGTAAGGACGAAGTGTTGGCTTTCACCAATATCCAAAAAGCGAACATAGTGCCGAACTTTGGTTAACGAGGCTATCGGATATGAATAAAGAGATTTTGCTGGTCGTTGACGCTGTGTCCAACGAGAAGGCGGTACCCCGCGAGAAGATTTTCCAGGCTCTGGAGACTGCGCTGGCGACTGCGACCAAAAAGAAATATGAAGGCGAGATTGAAGTTCGGGTCGAGATCGATCGCAAGACCGGTGACTACGACACCTATCGTCGCTGGCTGGTAATCGCAGATCAAGCCGCGATGGAAAACCCCTATGCTGAAATTACCCTGGAAGCGGCGCAGATTGATCAGCCAGAAATCCAGATCGGCGAGTATGTTGAAGACCAGATCGACTCTGTGACCTTCGACCGTATCACTACCCAGACCGCCAAGCAGGTTATCGTGCAGAAAGTGCGCGAAGCGGAGCGTTCACAAGTAGTTGATCAGTTTAAAGATAAAGAAGGCACCATCATCAGTGGTGTCGTCAAGAAGAGCAACCGCGACAACGTCATTCTGGATCTGGGCAGCAATGCTGAAGCCGTGATCTTCCGTGATGACATGCTGCCGCGTGAAACCTTCCGCCCGGGTGACCGCGTTCGTGGCCTACTCTACGCAGTACGTCCAGAAGCCCGTGGTTCTCAGCTGTTTGTCAGCCGTTCCAGCCCGGACTTCCTGAAAGAGCTGTTCCGTATCGAAGTACCGGAGATCGGTGAAGAGATGATCGAAATCATGGGCGCAGCCCGTGATCCGGGTTCCCGCGCCAAGATCGCGGTGAAGACCAACGATCGTCGTATCGACCCGATTGGTGCCTGTATCGGTATGCGTGGTGCCCGTGTGCAAGCTGTCTCCGCCGAGCTGAGTGGTGAGCGCGCCGACATCGTGCTGTACGATGACAACCCGGCCCAGTATGTGATCAATGCCATGGCACCAGCCGATGTGGCCTCCATCATCGTTGATGAAGACAACCACACCATGGATATCGCCGTGGAAGCTGCCAACCTGGCCCAGGCTATCGGCCGCAATGGTCAGAACGTGCGTCTGGCCTCCCAGTTGACCGGTTGGGAGCTGAACGTGATGACCGTCGAGGACATGCGTGCCAAGCACCAGGCCGAGAACGACCGCATCATGAACTTGTTCACCAGCACCCTGGATATCGATGACGATTTTGCCGGTCTGCTGATGGAAGAGGGCTTCTCGACTCTGGAAGAGATCGCCTTCGTGCCAGTTAACGAGTTGCTGGCTATCGACGGTCTGGATGAAGACATGGTCGAAGAGCTGCGCAAGCGTGCCAAAGATGCCCTGACTACCCAGGCGCTGGCCAAAGAGGAGTCTTTTGATGGCGTCGAGCCGTCCGAAGAGCTGCTCAATCTGAACGGTCTGAGTCGTGAACTGGCATACGCTCTGGCGGGCCGCGGCGTGGGTACCCTGGAAGATTTGGCTGAGCAAGGTATCGATGACCTTGCTGGTATTGAAGGGCTGACTGCCGAGAAGGCGGGTGAGCTCATTATGGCTGCTCGCAATATCTGTTGGTTCGGAGAAGAGCAGTCTTAAGTAAGATCAAACGGAGGAAAATGAATGGCAGAAGTATCAGTCAAACAACTTGCCACTGACATCGACACACCGGTTGATCGTCTTCTCCAGCAGTTTGTCGATGCCGGTATCAGCAAGAGCAAGGCCGACGACATGGTCAGCGAGTCTGAAAAGCAGACTCTGCTGGCACACCTGAAGAAACAGCATGGAGGTGACGAGGTCGCCGCTCCTGCCCGCATGACTTTGCAGCGCAAGACCAAGAGCACCATCAGTGTTCAGGGAACCGGCGGCAAGAACAAAGAAGTGCAGGTGGAAGTTCGCAAATCTCGCACCTATGTAAGACGCTCGGCGCTGGAAGAAGAACAGCGTCAGGCGGAAGCCGAGGAAAAAGCGCGTTTGGAAGCAGAAGAAAAAGCTCGTCGCGAAGCCGAAGAGAAGGCTCGCCTCGAAGCTGAAGAGAAGGCTCGCCGTGAGGCTGAGCAGGCTCGTCGTGAAGCTGAGGAAAAGGCGCGGATCGAGGCACAACAAAAGGCTCGACAGGCTCAACAGCCCGCCAAAGCAGCCAGTAGCACAGCTCAGCAAGAGGCAGAAAAGATGGCCAAGCGCGAAGCAGAAGAACTGAAGCGCCAACAGGAACAGACAGCTTTGAAAAAAGCTGAAGAACTCGCCGCGAAGAAAGCCGAAGAGGCTCGCATCATGGCGGAACAGAACGCAGCCCGCTGGGCTGAAGAAGAAGCTGCTCGTGCCAAAGAGAGCAGCGATTATCACCTGACAACCAACAAGCATGCGCAAGCTGCAGAAGACGAGCTGGATCGCAAAGAAGAGACCAGCCGTCGTACTGCCGCTGCCGCGGTCAAGGCACCGAAAAAGGCGGGTCGTCGCGATGATGATCGCAATGATCGCAACTCCCGTGATCCGCGTGCCCGTAAAGGCAAACGTGGCAAGGTCGCTACCCCGAACGCCATGAAGCATGGCTTCAACAAGCCGGCTGCCGTGGTGAACCGCGACGTTGTCATCGGTGAGACCATCACCGTGGCCGAGCTAGCCAACAAGATGGCCGTCAAGGGCGTTGAAGTCATCAAGGCGATGATGAAGATGGGGGCCATGGCCACCATCAACCAAGTGATCGACCAGGAGACCGCTCAGCTGGTCGCCGAGGAGATGGGTCACAAGGTTGTGCTGCGTCGTGAGAATGAGCTGGAAGAGGCGGTACTGTCCGATCGTGACGAGACCTCCGAAGCCAAGCCGCGCGCACCTGTCGTTACCATCATGGGTCACGTTGACCACGGTAAGACCTCGCTGCTCGACTACATTCGTAAAGCCAAGGTTGCTGCAGGCGAAGCCGGTGGTATTACCCAGCATATCGGTGCTTACCACGTCCAGACCGACAGTGGCATGATCACCTTCCTGGATACCCCGGGTCACGCGGCGTTTACCTCCATGCGTGCTCGTGGTGCCAAGGCGACCGACATCGTGGTCCTGGTTGTTGCAGCTGACGACGGCGTGATGCCGCAAACCATCGAAGCAATCCAGCACGCCAAGGCGGCCGGTGTGCCGCTGGTTGTTGCGGTCAACAAGATCGACAAGCCTGAAGCGGATCCGGATCGCGTCAAGACCGAGCTGGCCCGTTACAACGTCATGTCCGAAGATTGGGGTGGAGACTGCCAGTTCGTGCACGTATCTGCCAAGTCCGGTCAGGGTATCGACGATCTGCTGGAAGCCATCCTGATCCAGGCTGAAGTACTGGAGCTGAAAGCGGTGGTTGACGGTATGGCCAACGGCGTCGTGATCGAATCCTTCCTGGATAAAGGTCGTGGTCCGGTTGCTACCGTACTGGTACAAGAAGGTACTCTGCGTCAGGGCGACATCGTTCTGTGTGGTCTCGAGTACGGCCGTGTTCGCGCCATGCGTGACGAACTTGGTCGCGAGATCAAGGAAGCGGGTCCGTCCCTGCCGGTGGAAATCCTGGGTCTCTCCGGCGTTCCCTCTGCCGGTGACGAAGCCACTGTTGTCCGTGACGAGAAGAAAGCCCGTGAAGTGGCGCTCTATCGTCAGGGCAAGTTCCGCGAAGTCAAGCTGGCTCGCCAGCAGAAGGCCAAGCTGGAAAACATGTTCGCCAACATGACCGAGGGCGAAGTGTCCGAAGTAAACGTGGTGATCAAGGCCGACGTACAAGGTTCTGTGGAAGCGATCTGCGATGCGCTGGTCAAACTCTCCACCGACGAAGTGAAGGTGAAGATCGTGGGTTCCGGCGTAGGTGGTATCACCGAAACCGACGCGACCCTGGCTGCTGCTTCCAGCGCCATCCTGGTTGGTTTCAACGTCCGTGCCGACGCGTCTGCGCGCAAGGTCATCGAATCCGAGAGCCTGGATCTGCGTTACTACTCCGTCATCTATGACCTGATCGACGAAGTGAAGCAGGCCATGAGCGGCAAGCTGGCCCCTGAGTATCGTCAGGAGATCATCGGTCTGGCCGAAGTGCGTAGCGTCTTCAAGTCTCCGAAGTTCGGCGCAGTTGCCGGTTGTATGGTTACCGAAGGTGTGGTCAAGCGTTCCAACCGTATCCGCGTTCTGCGTGACAACGTGGTTATCTATGAAGGCGAGCTGGAATCCCTGCGCCGCTTCAAGGATGACGTCAACGAAGTTCGCAACGGCTACGAGTGTGGTATCGCGGTCAAGAACTACAACGACGTGCGTGAAGGCGACCAGATCGAAGTTTACGAGACTGTTGAAATCCAACGGACTCTGTAAGCCGAGAGTTAGACAAAATAGGGGGCCGCGGCCCCCTTTTATCGCAGGATAGAATATGGCCAGAGAATTCAGCCGGACCCGTCGGGTCGGACAGCAGATCCAGCGTGAAATCGCGCTGATCCTGCAGCGCGAGGTGAAAGACCCGCGCATCGGCATGGTGACTGTTTCCGATGTGGAAGTGTCCCGTGACCTCAACTATGCCAAGATTTACGTCACCTTCTTGCAGCTGGAAAATGATGCCGAGCGCATCAAGGAAGGCTTGCAGGGTCTGACCGAAGCAGCCGGATATATCCGTAGTCTGCTGGGCAGTGCCATGCGTCTGCGCGTGGTGCCCGAGCTGCGTTTCTACTACGACCAGACCCTGGTCGAGGGGATGCGTCTCTCCAACCTGGTGACCAACACTGTGCGTGAAGACAAGCGTCGCATGGCCGAATCCGGCCGTGATGAAGAAGCTGAATCCGCACCGGATGACACGACTGAGGATAAAGCCTGAGATGACCCGAAGACGTCGTTTCAAGGGCCGTGATGTGCACGGCATTCTGCTGCTGGACAAGCCGACCGGCCTGACCTCCAACGATGTGTTGCAGAAGGTCAAGCGCATCTACAACGCCGCCAAGGCCGGTCACACCGGCGCACTGGATCCGCTGGCGACCGGCATGCTGCCGATCTGCCTCGGCGAGGCCACCAAGTTCTCCCAGTATTTGCTGGAAGCGGACAAGCGCTATGAGGTGACCGCCAAACTGGGCGAGCGCACCAACACCAGCGACTCTGATGGTGAGGTGGTCTCCACCCGTCCAGTGAACGTGGCTGTCGGTACCCTGATTGAGGCGCTGGACCAGTTCCGCGGCCCCATCATGCAGGTGCCCTCCATGTACTCTGCGCTCAAGCACAACGGCCGTCCGCTCTACGAATATGCCCGCGAAGGCATCGAGATTGAGCGTGAAGCCCGTCCCATCACCGTATTCGAGCTCAAACTGCTGAGCTTCGAAGGTGATGAAGTGCGCCTTGAAGTGCACTGCAGCAAAGGCACCTACATCCGCTCTCTGGTGGATGATCTGGGTGAAGTGCTGGGTTGTGGCGCCCACGTGACCCAGTTGCGTCGTACCCAGGTGGCCAGCTATCCGTACGAGCGGATGCTGACGCTGGAGCAACTCGAGTGCATCTTCGAGCAGGCCAAGGCCGAGAGCATCCCGCCGCGCGAGCAGCTGGATCCGCTGTTGCTGCCGATGGACACCGCCGTAGCAAGCTTGCCCGAGGTGAACATGCTGGCGGTTGTGGCTGCCTATGTGAATCAGGGCCAGGCCGTGCAGGTGGCGGGTGCGCCGCAAAGCGGTCAGGTTCGCATGACGGTCGGCCCGGAGCGCGAGTTCATCGGGGTTGGCGAGATTGATGATGATGGCCGCGTCGCTCCCAAGCGACTGGTGCGTTATCACGACGAGGAGTGATCCTCAGGCGGTATCAGAACGTCTTTCCCGTTTCGCCTCTTTATCGTTGCGAAAAGGGGCGGGGACGATTATGATACCGCCCTCATTTCACGGCTGAATTAGAGATTGGCTGTGAACCTTTAAACACTCTACTGGAGTAAACTCATGTCTCTAAATGCTGAGATCAAAGCTCAAATCGTTGCTGACAACGCTCGTTGCGCCAACGACACCGGTTCCCCCGAAGTGCAAGTTGCCCTGCTGACTGCCCAGATCAACCATCTGCAAGGTCACTTCAAAGAGCACTCCAAGGACCACCACGGTCGTCGCGGTCTGCTGCGCATGGTTTCCCAGCGTCGTAAGCTGCTGGACTACCTGAAGCGTAAAGATTCCGAGCGTTATGCTGCTCTGATCGCCAAGCTGGGTCTGCGTCGTTAATCGACCATCAGATTTCGCGAAAAAGGGGAACCGTCAGGTTCCCCTTTTTTATTGCTCTTCAAGCCGTTGCCTGCCTCACAGAATTCGCGTCGCCGCTTACCTTTTGCATCGAATCAAGTATACTTGTGCGCGAATTTAAAGAGCCAAATTGTAAAAAGGAAATTCACGTGAATCCTATTGTAAAGTCATTCCAGTACGGTCAACACACCGTCACACTGGAAACCGGTGTGATGGCCCGTCAAGCCACTGCGGCCGTTATGGTCAGCATGGACGATACCTGCGTATTTGTGACCGTAGTCGGCAAGAAAGAGGCCGATCATGGCCGTGATTTCTTCCCGCTGACCGTCAACTACCAGGAGCGTACCTATGCTGCTGGTCGTATCCCGGGTGGTTTCTTCCGTCGTGAAGGCCGTCCGAGCGAAGGCGAGACTCTTATCTCCCGTCTGATCGACCGTCCTATTCGTCCGCTGTTCCCGGAAGGCTTCCTCAATGAGGTTCAGGTCGTTGCGACCGTCATGTCCGTGAATCCGGCCGTATCCCCCGACATCGTTGCCATGATCGGTGCCTCTGCTGCACTGGCCATCTCCGGTATCCCGTTTGGCGGCCCGATCGGTGCTGCTCGCGTGGGTTACATGAACGGTCAGTATGTGCTGAACCCGACCACTACCGAACTGCCGCAGAGCGATCTGGATCTGGTGGTTGCCGGTACTGCCAATGCCGTGCTGATGGTTGAGTCCGAAGCGGCCATCCTCTCCGAAGAAGTGATGCTGGGCGCCGTGGTATACGGTCACGAGCAGATGCAGACCGTGATCAATGCGATCAACGAGTTTGCCGCTGCCGTCGGCACCAAGCCGTGGGACTGGACTCCGCCTGCCGTCAACGAAGCGCTGAAAGCCAAGGTTGCCGAGCTGGCGAGCGCCGAGCTGGGTGAAGCCTACCGCATCACCGAGAAGGCTGTTCGTTACGAAACCATCGCTGCCATCAAGGGCCGTGTGGTTGAGCAAGTTATCGCGTCAGGCGTGGAAGAAGATGCCAAGAAGATTGGCGAAGAGTTCCACAGCCTGGAAAGCCGCATCGTTCGTGGTCGTGTCGTACGTGGTGAGCCGCGTATCGACGGTCGCGATCCGGAAATGATCCGTGCCCTGTCTGTCGCTACCGGCGTATTGCCCCGTGCTCACGGTTCTGCCCTGTTCACTCGTGGTGAAACCCAGGCTATGGTCGTTGCGACCCTGGGTACCGAGCGTGACGCCCAGAACATCGACGAGCTGACCGGCAACCGTGCCGATCGTTTCATGCTGCACTACAACTTCCCGCCATACTGTGTCGGTGAGACCGGCATGATGGGTAGCCCGAAGCGTCGTGAAATCGGTCACGGCCGTCTGGCCAAGCGCGGCGTTGCTGCCGTGATGCCGAGCGCCGCCGAGTTCCCGTACGTGGTGCGCGTGGTCTCTGAAATCACCGAATCCAACGGCTCCTCCTCCATGGCGTCTGTCTGTGGTTCTTCTCTGGCGCTGATGGATGCCGGTGTGCCGATCAAGGCCTCCGTTGCCGGTATCGCCATGGGTCTGGTGAAGGAAGAAGAAGGTTTCGTCGTGCTGTCCGACATTCTGGGTGACGAAGATCACCTGGGCGACATGGACTTCAAAGTAGCCGGTACCACCGAAGGTGTGACCGCGCTGCAGATGGACATCAAGATCGAAGGCATCACCAAAGAGATCATGGAGATTGCCCTGAAGCAAGCTCGTGGCGCCCGTCTGCACATCCTCAAAGTGATGGATGAAGCAATCCAGGCTCCCCGTGCCCAGATCTCTGATTTCGCACCGCGTATCCACACCATCAAGATCAATCCTGAGAAGATCAAGGACGTGATCGGTAAGGGTGGTTCCGTGATCCGTGCGCTGACCGAAGAGACCGGCACCAACATCGAGCTGGATGATGACGGCACTGTACGTATCTCCGCCGTGGCCAACGAAGCCGCCATGGAAGCGATCCGTCGCATCGAGGCCATCACTGCCGAGATCGAAGTGAACCGCATCTATGAAGGTAAAGTTGTTCGTCTGGCCGATTTCGGTGCATTCGTCAACATTCTGCCGGGCAAAGATGGTCTGGTACACATCTCCCAGATCACCGACGCTCGCGTGCAGAACGTGGCTGACCATCTGACCATCGGTGACGTGGTCAAGGTGAAGGTACTGGAAGTGGACCGTCAGGGCCGCGTACGTCTCTCCATCAAGGAAGCGAACGCTCCGACTGATGCAGCCCCGGCTGCTGATGCTCCGGTTGCTGCCGAAGCGCCTGCCGCAGAGTAATCTGTCCTCCTGAACCGGATTCTCCGGTTGCAGTAAAAAGTCCGGCGCCCTTTGGGGCGCCGGACTTTTTTATGCGCTCAGACTCATCACGCCGAAGTTGGCTCTCTGCTCAGGATGTGGTGGGCATTGCCGGAGCCTCAAGAGGTCAGGTTAGAAAAGTGTCGCGAAGGGGGAGGGAGAGCGGTGTGGGAGAAAGGAGCCTGAGGATTCAGGCTCCTGATAAGGATTAGGCCTCGTTGGCGTGGGCCTTCTGACACCCTTCGACGGCGTGAGCAATCAGTTCCAGTGCGCTCTGGTCGCACGGTGGCAGCTCGGCCTCGCACTTGTTGATAGGGGTAACACGATCACCCCACTTGATGATGGTTGCGCCCCAGGTCAGGCCGGCACCGAAGGCGGCAGTCAGCAGATAGGAATTCGGCTTGACGCGCCCCTGCTCCAGCGCTTCGCACAGGGCGATAGGTACGGTGGCTGCGGAGGTGTTGCCGTAGTTTTCGATGTTGACCATCACCTTATCCATCGGCGCATTCATCCGTTTGGCGAGGGTCTCGATGATGCGGATATTGGCCTGGTGCGGCACGATCAGGTCGACCTGCTCCGGCGCAATACCGGCCTGCGCCAGCACAGTGCTGGTGGCCTCACCCATGCCGCGCACAGCACGTTTGAAGATCTCCGGCCCTTCGAAGTTGAAGGTGAACAGGCCATCGATATCGGCAAAACGCACCCGGTCGGTACCGAAGTTCGGTACATGCAGGATCTCCCGCGCTTCGCTGTCGCAACCCAGCTTGTTGGCGATCAGGCCACACTCCTGCTCGCTTGCCTCTATCACCACGGCACCGGCACCATCGCCAAACAGTACGGCGGTATCGCGGCGTGCCCAGTCCAGCAGGTAGGTGAGGCGCTCGGCGCCAATCACCAGCACCTTCTTCATCATGCCAGTCTGCACCAGCGAGGTAGCGACGGAGAGGGAGTAGACGAAACCGGTGCAGGCCGCGTTGAGGTCAAACACGGCGGCGTTGACGGCGCCCAGCTTCTTTTGCACCGCAGAGGCGGCGCTTGGCAGCAGGTTGTCCGGGGTGGCGGTGGCCAGGATGATGCCATCGAGATCGCTGGCTTCCAGACCGGCGCAGGCCAGTGCGCGGCGACCGGCCAGGGTGGCGAGATCCGAGGTGCTGACATGGGAGATCCGGCGGGCCTTGATGCCGGTGCGCGGATAGATCCACTCGTCTGATGTATCCATGATGGTGCTGAGGTCGTCGTTGGTCAGCACGGAGGGAGGCAGGCATTTGCCCCAGCCGGTGATATTGGCGTATTTCATCTTGTTACCGCTTCTCAAGTGGATCGCCCGCGGGCGGAAAATCGTGCAATTATGCCGTACGAGACAACCACTGTCATCTTGTGGTCATGGTTATGTGCAGGGGGCTCAGCTGTGCCATCTGGTCGCAAAGGGCTGCAACGTGCGGAATATGGCTGGAAATTTTGCTTAAAACGCGGGACTCATATGCCCTAAGATAGGCGTTTCACCACCGATGAGGGTATCTCCTTGCTCAGAGCCAATCTCAACTTGTTGCCGACCCTCAAGGTGCTGCTGGAGACCCGCAATATCAGCCGCGCCGCCGAGCTGTTGCACCTGAGTCAGCCCTCCATCAGCAAGCAGCTTGCCCAGTTGCGCAGCGAGTTTGATGACGAGTTGCTGGTGCGGGAGGGGCAACGCTGGCTGCTGACGCCACGGGCCGAACTGTTGGCCGCCCAGCTGGCGGATTCTCTCGGTGCGCTGGAGCGGCTCTACGAGGCGCCCGGATTTGACCCGAGCCGCTGCGAGCGGGTATTTCGGCTCGCCTCTTCTGATTATGTGGCCCAGCATATCCTGCCCGATATCTGTGCCGCGCTTGCCAAAGAGGCGCCGTTGGCGGCGCTGGAGTTCAGCCTGTGGGACAAGCGTCAGCTGCCGCAGTTGTGGCAGTCCGAGCTCGATCTGGTCTCCACCATCACCGAGCTGGTACCGGAGCAGATCCGTGGTCTGCATCAGGGGGAGGATAGACTGGCGGTGCTGATGGGAAGCCACCATCCGCTGGCGGGCAAGGCGCTGAGTCTCGATGACTATCTCGCCTGGCCTCACCTGCAGGTGAGTGGCGGTGGCGACAAGGACAGCCCGGTGGAGCTGGTGTTGGCGCCGCAGGGACTGAGTCGGCGCTGGTTTGCCAGAGTTCCCTTTTTTCAGGCGGCAGTGGAGGTGTTGCTGCGCACCGATTGCCTGATGACCACCCCGGCCCATATCGCCTGGCAGCTCTCCTGCGGCCATGAGCTCACCTTTGTCGACTTGCCCTTTGCTACCTGTGACCAGCAGTATCATCTGCTGTGGCATCAGCGCCACCATCAGGATCCGGCCCACCGCTGGTTTCGCGAGCTGGCCTACCCCTTCCTGCGGGATCATCTGCAACGCACCGTTGGCGAGAGTCGCAAGCTGCTCGGTCCCGGCGGTTAGCCCCGGTCAGTTGTGTGGCGTTATAGCCATGGGTTATGGAATCTATTCATAACTTTCACTACTGGCATAATGGCTCAGCCCGTACCCTGAGTGCAGGTCATCATATCGAGCACAAAAGAGGAAAAGCATGGAACTGACGAGTTGGCTGGCACTGGCCGCAATCTGCGTGATGGGGGCCATCAGCCCGGGGCCGAGTCTGGCGCTGATCATCCGCAACACGGTGCAGGGCGGGCAGGGGCATGGCGTCGCTACTGCGCTTGGCCACGGCCTCGGGGTTGGTATCTATGCGCTGGTCACGGCGCTCGGCCTTTCCATTTTGATCACCCAGACACCGATCCTGTTTGATCTGATCCGCTACGGCGGCGCCGCGTTTCTTGCCTGGCTCGGGGTGAAAGCCCTGCTGGCAAAACCAGCCAGTGACGAAGGGAATGAAGAGGTACATCAGTTGCGCGGTCGGCAAGGGGCCTTTGAAGGTTTTATGGTTGCCTTCCTTAACCCCCAGCTGGCGGTTTTCTTCATCGCCCTGTTCAGCCAGTTTGTGCGGGCCGATACCGGCTGGAGCGAAGGGGGCATCATGATGCTCACCGCGGGCGGGATCGATGCCGTCTGGTACGTGCTGGTGGCGCTGGTGCTCTCCCGCGGGCCTGTGCTGGCGTGGCTTAAAGCCAAATCCTTTGTGATCGATAAGGTGAGCGGCCTGGTGCTGCTCGGGCTGGCACTCAAGGTGGTTATCTAATCCTGCATTTTGCGGATACCTTAAGCGGGATCAAGGCACGCGGGTGGCGAATGGGCTAGAGTAGCGCCCATTTGCTGTCCGCCCTGATCCCGAGACCATGCACCAGAACAAGCACCCTTTAAGCCACAATAACCGGTTGGAGCTGCTGGCTCCGGCCAAGAACCTCGCCTACGGCATAGAAGCCATCAACCATGGTGCCGATGCCGTCTACATGGGTGGCCCTGCCTTCGGCGCCCGCAGTGCGGCGGGCAACTCCATCGAGGATATCGAGGCGCTGGCGCGCCACGCCCACCGTTTCGGTGCCCAGGTCTTTGTCGCCTTCAATACTTTGCTGCACGATCACGAGCTGGAGCAGGCCCGGCGGCTGACCCACCAGATCTACGAAGCCGGTGCCGATGCGCTGATTGTGCAGGATATGGGGCTGCTGGCGCTGGATTTGCCACCTATTGCGCTCCATGCCAGTACCCAGACCGACAACCGCACGCCGGAGAAGGTGAAGTTTCTGCAGGATGTGGGTTTCTCTCAGGTGGTGCTGGCGCGCGAACTGTCCCTTGCGCAGATCCGCGAGATCAGCGCGGCGACCAATGTGCAGCTGGAGTTCTTTATCCACGGCGCGCTCTGTGTCTCCTACAGCGGCCAGTGCAACATCAGCCATGCCCGTACCGGCCGCAGCGCCAACCGTGGCGAGTGTGCCCAGCTCTGCCGTCTGCCCTGCTCGCTGCAAAAGCCGGATGGCGAAGTGCTGGTGGCCGACAGCCACCTGCTGTCACTCAAGGATATGGATCAGACCGACAACCTGGAGGCCTTGATCGAGGCGGGGATCCGCTCCTTCAAGATTGAAGGGCGACTCAAGGGGCTCGACTACGTCAAGAACGTTACCGCCTGGTATCGGCAGAAGCTGGACGCCATTCTGGATAGTCGCTCCGATCTGGTGGCCGCCTCTGCTGGGCGTTGCAGCTACAGCTTCACGCCTGACCCCAAAAAGAGCTTCAACCGCGGCAGCACCGACTACTTCCTCCATGGTCGCCAGCAGGGGATCGACTCCACCAAGAGCCCGAAATATGTGGGCGAACCGCTGGGGCGGGTTACCAGGGTGACCCGTGACGGTATCGAGATTGATGGCAAACAGGTCACCCTCAACAACGGCGACGGTTTGGGCTTCTTCAAGCCGAACAACGAGCTGGTGGGGATGCGCCTCAACAAGGTCGAAGGTAAGCAGTTACTCCTGTCAGAACGCATGCCGGGGCTAAAGGTGGGGACCGAAATCTACCGCAACCACGATCAGGCGTTCAGCAAGATGCTGGAGAAGGCGAGCGCGGATCGCCGCATCCGGGTCGATATGGTGCTGGCAGAATGCGATGAGGGCGTGAGCCTCACGCTCACCGACGAACAAGGCATCAGCGCCGCGGTGACACTTCCCTGTGACAAACAGCCTGCCGACAACCCGGAGCGGGCGCTGCAACAGGCGCGGGATCAGCTTGGTAAACTCGGCAATACCCTGTTTGTGGCGCGCAAGATTGAGTTGGCAGTAACGAGGCCGCTGTTTATCGCTGCATCACAGCTCAACGGTTTGCGCCGGGATGGCATCGCCGCGCTAGAGGCGGCGCGGGTGGCCAGCTACCAGCGCCCCGAGCGACGGATCGCCCTGCGGGATATCAACTATCCCCAGCACCGTCTCTCCTACCTTGGCAACGTGCTGAACAGCGCCGCCGAGCAGTTCTTCCGCGAACACGGGGTGGAGCGCATCGCTCCCGCCTATGAGGCGAACAAGGAGGAGCGGGAAGTGGTGCTGATGATCACCAAGCATTGCATCCGCTACAGCCAGAACCTCTGCCCGAACGAGGTGCCCGGTCTCAAGGCCGAGCCGCTGGAACTCAAGATGGGTAAAGACACCTTCCGCCTGCGTTTTGACTGCAACCGCTGCGAAATGCATGTGATGGGCAGCCTGAAACGCTGAGCAATGAGCCCCTTTCTCCGTCCGGAAAGGGGCAGTTTTTTATCGCAGGTTCTCTGCCTACCCTCCTTTAATTGCCCCTCTCCAGCGCCAGCAGTGCTTTTTTGATCTCCAACCCCCCCGCATAGCCGGTCAGGCTGCCGTTTTGGCCGATCACCCGATGGCAGGGGACGATGATCGAGAGCGGATTGCGGCCATTCGCCGCGCCCACAGCCCGCACCGCCTCTGGCTTGCCGATGGCGCGGGCAATATCGCTGTAGCTGCGGGTCTCGCCATAGGGGATGTCGCACAGCGCTTGCCACACCGCCTGCTGAAAGGCGGTGCCACGGGCGGCAAGGGACAGGGAGAAGCGCTGCAAGCGACCGGCAAAATAGGCGTCAAATTCGGCGAGGAAGGGAGCCAGCTCTTCGTGATCTTGCTGCCAGCCACTCATATCGGGCAGTGCCCGCAGGCCCGCCACAAAGTCCACGTGCACCAGACCAGATTCATTGATGGCGACCAGCAGATCGCTGCAGCGGGTCGGCAGGATATCGTAGCGGATCATGGGGTTATCTCCTGTTGTTGGCTATCCTGCTGGTTTTTGTTGCCAGTGGCACGGAGTAGCAAATCGGGCGCTTCACTCATGGCATGCCACAGCCAGCTGGCCGCATAGCTGCGCCACGGCTGCCATGCTGCGCTTTGCGCCAACACCTCTTTTACCGGCAGCTTGGTGCCGCCGCCGAGTGCCTTTTGCAGCACCAGATCGGAAGCGGGGAAGGCATCGGTATCCAGCCCGCAGCGCTGCCGCCAGTAAGAGACCGTCCACGGGCCTATGCCCGGCAGCGCCAGCAACTGCTCGTCACTGGCTGTCGTGAGGGTCAGCTCGCCGCTGGCCAGCGCCTGTGCCACGCCGCGCAGGGTACGAATGCGGCTGCCGGGCATGCCGATACCGTCGAGATCGAGTTCGCACAACTGGGCGGGGGTCGGCAGTTGCGCCATCCCGAATTGCGCCTCGGTGCGAGCCACCAGCCGCCCGAGTATGGTGATGGCCCCCTTGACCGAGACCTGCTGGCCGACGATGGCGCGCAGCATCACCTCATACTCGTCCCAGCCACCCGGCAGCCGTACGCCGGGCCAGCGCGCCAGCAAGCGGGAGAGCAGAGGATCCTGAGCGAGCAGATCGCCGATCCGCTGCATATCGGCATCGAGATCCCACATCCTGCGCACCCGATAGAGCAGATCGGGCAGCGCCGCGAGCGGCAGATTATGAACGGTGAGTTGCAGGCTGTGCCCCTTGCCCTGCGCGATGCGCACCAGCGCGACCTGATTACCGACCTGGTAGCGCCGCTCATACACCTCGCCATCTACCCGCTCCAGCCCGGGGATCGCACGCAGCCGGTAGAACGCCAGCATGGCCGCCACATCATATGGGGGGCGGTAGGGCAACTGCAGCGTCAGCGTTGCGCCGCGCGGCTCCGAGCCTATGTGCTCTGGCGCGTCACCGTGCTGCTCCTGCTGGCGCAGGGAGCGCGGGGCCAGTCCGTAGGCGTTGAGCCAAGCATCATTGAAGCGGCGGATGCTGGCAAAGCCGGCGGCAAACGCGATGTCGGTAATGGGCAGCCCTGTTTCGGTCAGCAGCCGTTTCGCGAGCAGCAGGCGGCGCGTCTGCTCCACCTGTTTTGGTGAGGCGCCGAGATGTTGCTCGAACTGGCGGCGCAGGGTGCGTTCGCTGATCCCTGCCTCAGTGGCCAGTTTGGCGAGCGTGCCCTCCGCCAGCTCTCCGCGATCGATGCGTGCCAGCAGACGTGCCAGTTCAACCGGCAGATCGCCACGGGCGGCGGGGGCCAGCTCAGGGCGGCAGCGCAGGCAGGGTCGCAGCCCATACTGCTCGGCGGCCGCGGCGCTTTGGAAGTAGCGCACATTGTGCTCGTGCGGTGGCCGTGCCGGGCAGACAGGCCGGCAGTAGATGCCGGTCGAGAGCACGCCGGTAAAGAAGCGGCCATCGAAGCGAGCATCGCGGGCGAGCCGTGCGGCGTGACACTGTTCGCGGCTGAGGGTGTTGATCACCTCATCCGGTGACGACTCAGGGCTTGGCTTTGCATTCATGGTGTTGGCGGCGTTGCTGGAATAGATGGCAAGAGAGTAAGGGGGCTCGGGGGCCATGACTAGCCAGAAACGGACAGGGATAGCAAAAATTGGCCGAAGTTTTTTTACTCTTTCGTTGCACGGTTGGGTTTCACTCTTCGCTCCGTTGTTGTCCATTTGGCAAGGCTCGGCAGAAGAGCTCATAACGGATGGGGTCGGAGGCTCGATTGGCCTAGCTTTATTTGCTTAGCGAGATTAGTGGCGGCGAAAACTGCTTATAAATTAATAACAGATCACATAATTATCTTTTTTACATTGAATGTGGTGATTTTGTGTTGTTCAATTGAGTCAGTTAATTTTTTGTGATTATTAAGTCATCACATCTGCGGCCCAAGGCCGACCAATAACAACACTTGCCAAGGATGATAAGTGAACGACTGTAAGGCATGGCCCCATTGCCGGGGGTTTAGTCTGATCGAGTTGTTGATTGCCATGACGGTTGTCAGCATTCTCGCGGCCATCGCGTTGCCAGCGTATCAGGGTTATCTGCAACAGGGACGTCGTTACGAAGCACAGCAGCAATTGCTGGAGCAGGCGCTCGCCCTCGAACGTATCTATACCCAACAGGGCCGTTATCCCGACACGTTTGCCACCCCTTCCAACACGGATTTTTACCAGTTCAGCTACAGCCAGCAAGATGCTGGCGACTATCTGCTCAAAGCCATTCCAACGACGCGACAACAGGATGAGTGCGGCACTCTGACGCTCGATCAGACCGGTTATCGCGCGGCCAATCGTCATGACTGCTGGGGATCATAAGATGAACGAGCGCGGATTTACCCTGATTGAGTTGATGATCACGGTCGGCATTGCCGCCATCTTGCTGCTGGTTGCAGTGCCCTCCATGAGTCAGCGGCTTGCGGCCGAGCGGCTCTCTCGCAGTGCGACCGAACTCGCTTCCGCCTACCGCTTTGCCCGCAGCGAAGCGGTCAAGCTGACCCTGCCGGTGGTACTGCAGGGCACCGAGAACGGTGGCTGGGAGGTGATGGCTGACAGCAAGTTGCTGCGTCAGGCGGCAGCACCTGCTGGCGGCGTGGTGATCAAACCGTTTGAGCCGATCCGGATCGCGCCAACCGGCAGCAGTAGCCACGCCGAGATCACTCTGGCCAATCGCCTCGGAGATCAGCGCGTGCTCTGTGTGGCGCCGAGCGGCCAGCTGCTGCACGGGAGCTGCTCATGAGACACACCGCGCCTGCTCGCCAGCAGGGTTTCAATCTGGTGGAGATCATGGTCTCCATGGTGTTGGCGGTGATGGTATTTCTCGGTCTCGCCAAGGGGCAGGTGGTCTCGTTGCAGCAGGCGCACTATAGCCTGCAGAGTACGTTGGCCACGATTGAGGCGAGCAACAGTGTGGAGCAGATCTGGGGTTCGCTGTGTGAAGTACAGCGCAAGCCGGAGCGGTTCACCCAGGGCGATTTTCTTGCCCGCTTCACCCTGCACGAGGGCCACCAGCTGGTGCTGCCTAGTCGCTACAGCGACCACTTTGTGGTCGCCATCGAGTGGCGTGATGCGCGGATCTCCGGTGCCAGGCGGGTTGAGCTGAACGCAGGATTTCCGCCACTATGCTGAACGTTCCCTTCCGACAGCGAGGTGTCAGTCTCGTCGAGCTGATGATCTCCATGGTGCTCGGTCTGATGCTGATGCTGGCTATTTTTGCCGGTTACGTGCCTATCAAGAGCACGGTTGAGCAGAGCAAGGCGCTGGAGCAGGCGAACGAAGTGCTGCGCTTTGCCACTCTCACCTTTACCAACAGCGTCAAGCAGGCGGATCAGCTGATAGCGGTCACCCCTGATCGCCTGACGCTGGCTTTCAAGGTAGAGGGGAGCAGTCCGGTGCTCTCCTGCCTTGGCAACCAGAAAACCGCCGATTTTACCGAGCAGTACCGCTTCACGCCGCCGGTACTCAGTTGCGATGACGGGGATGGCCCGCGCCTGTTGCTGGCCCATCTTCAGGATCTTGAATTCGGCCAGCAGGGGGCGCTGGTCAATATCCGCATCTTGCCCGAAGGGCTGCCGAGCTATCTGGCGCCTGGGGTAGAGGTGCAGGTGGCACGCCGCAAGGCGGTCTGGGCGGCAGCACTGGCCACATCCGGTGCAGGGGGAGCAGGATGAACAAGGGATTGCAGGGGCAGCGAGGAGCCGTATTGCTGATGGTGCTGGTGGTGAGCCTGCTGTCGAGCCTGCTGGTGTTTACCAGCATTCAGGAGAACCAGCTGCAAACCCGCCTGAGCGGCAATTTTCACAAGAAGATCAATGCACAGCTCAGTGCCGAGCAGGGGATGAACGACAGTTATCGCGCCCTGCATCAGGCGCTCGGCTCCGAACCACGGATAGAGTGGGATCAACTGGTGCAGAAGGTGCCAGGCAAGGGGGAAGGGGCCATGGCGGGCAGCCGCTTTCGCATCGATCAGCTGGATGCTTCTACAGGCAGCAAACTGGCGTTGCAGAGCCATGGCCGTTATCTGGAGGGCAATGCCAGTCTCAACGCGCTGTTTGCCCTCAAGCGCGAGCCCGGCAATCTCATCTTTCAGGATTCGGTAGTGGCATGCGAAGGGCTAAGCCTCTCCGGTAGCGGTTTTATCGATAGTTATGACTCGCGCAAGGGAGCGTACAAGGAGTCTGTTTCCGGGACCCTTAATCAGGGGCAGAACGCCAAGGTGGCGACCGTCAGCGACAAGGCCAATGTAGTGCTCGCCGGGCACTCCCCCATCTGGGGTGATGTGCGGGCGACCGGCTCGGTGACCTTGAACGGATCTTCACCTGTTGCGGGTAATGTACTTGCTGGCGGCGACATCACCATTTCTCCCTCTGATGGAGTCGTCAGGGTGGAGGGCAGCGTAAACGGGAGTGGAAATTTTGCCTTGCAAGGGGGGCATATTGCCGGAGCTGTTGCGATCAATGGTGATGTTTCTATGGGTCATGGCACCAGCATTGCTGGCGACAAGTTGAACTATGGTGGGAACGGGGCATTCCTTGATGCCAAGCATCAGAAGTATCTGGATCCCCAATATCGCGCTCATCCCAAGCTACCGCCTGTGGCCGGGCAGGTGTGTGACCCGCTCAATGTGGCAGCGTTGCCCAAATCGTTCCCCCCTGCAACATTGCCCATCAATGGCCCGCTGACGCTCGGGGCCACCCAGCAGATGGTGCTGACCACGGATCCCTCCACCGGCTCGGTAACCAGCAGCAACCAGCACAAGCCCGGGCTACCGTTCCCCGGCAAAGGGGAGCTGTTTGGCAAGGAACAGACTATTTACAAGCTCGACAGCCTCAATATGGGGGCCGATGCCAAGCTCACCATCAAGGGGGATGTGGTGCTGCTGATCGACAAGGATTTCACCATGACAGGCAGCAACAAGTTGACGGTGAGCGAGGGGAGCAGCCTGACCCTGATCGTCAGCGGCAAGGTCGATCTTGGGGCCGGTGCCGAGGTGACGGCAGCCAAACAGGGGCTGACCGCTGGCGGTACGCCCGCTATCTCCATCTATTCCGCGTATAGCGGCAAGGATGGGGTCAAGCTGTCGGGCAATACGCCGCTCTATGCCGCTCTCTATGCCCCGCTCACCGAGATGAAGATCAGCGGAAGTGGCGGTCTGTACGGGGCGGTGCGTGCCAAGCACCTGACCGAGAGCGGTGCGGGCGGTGTGCACTATGACGAGGCGCTGGGCATGGCAGATCTGGGGGACGATCAGGGGCCGCCTCCGACGTTGGCACTGCGGCAGTGGCACTTTGTGCAGTGAGGCTGGCGAGCCGCTAAAAAGGATCGAATGGGGCGCGCAACTGTGAGAAGGTGGAGATCTGTCCACCCAGTCGTTCACTGTTGAGGAGTGCTCCATGCCAGGCCCAGCTCGTGCCGGTGCCCTGATCTATGCCAAGGATCCGGGCCTGCTGACCCACTTTTACCGTACATTGCTGCAGATGGTTGTCTGCAGTCAGGATGAGCAGTTGGTGGTGCTGGAAAACAGCGATATCCAGCTGCTGATCCACGCCATTCCCGAGCCTTATACCGGGCAAGTTGTTATCAAGCGGCCGCCGGAATTGCGGGAAGAGGGGGCCATCAAGCTGTTCTTCACCGTCTCCAGCCTCGCTTGGGCAGAAGCGAAGGCGGCGGATCTCGGCGGCGGCCTGCTGCCACAGCAGTGGACGGGGCCCGGCTTTGTGGTGCGCAACGCCTTCGACCCTGAGGGCAATATCCTGCAACTGCGCGAGTTGCTGGGTTCCCCTGATCCTCTCTGAATTTTCTCTTTTTACAGCATGGTTGTGGCGGCGTGCTGTGCCATGCACCGCCATAAAAACGGGGCCCTGTAGTGGTCAACTAAAAGGGCCCCGTCTTTTGTTACCCGTGTAGCAAGCATCACTTCAGATAACGCTGTTCCAGATGCTGGCGCAGCCAGTGCGGGTTGAGCGCTTCACCGGTGGCGCGGCGCACCAGCTCGTCGGTGCTGTGCAGGCTCCCCTGTGACCAGATCTGGCGCCCGAGCCAGCCGAAGATCTCCGGCAAGCGACCCGCCGCGATCACCTCCCCCATGCTGCCCAGCTCTTTTTCGAGGGCAAAACGCAGCTGGGCGGCATACATGGCGCCCAGGGTGTAGCTCGGGAAGTAGCCGAACGAGCCGTCGGTCCAGTGAATATCCTGCATGCAGCCATTGCGGTAGTTGCCCTTGGTGGAGAGCCCCAGCCACTGCTGCATCTTGGCGTCCCACAGCTCGGGGATGTCAGCCACCTCGATCTTCCCTTCCACCAGATCGCGCTCCAGCTCGTAGCGCAGGATAACGTGGGCCGGATAGGTCACCTCGTCCGCATCGACCCGGATAAAGCCCGGCTCGACCCGGCTGTAGAGCTTTGCCAGATTGTCCGGCGCAAACGCCGCCTGCTCGCCGAAGTGGTGACGAATGCGTGGTGCCAGCAGCGCGAGGAAGGCCGGATGATGCCCCAGCTGCATCTCGCAAAACAGGCTCTGGCTCTCGTGGATCGCCATGGAGCGCGCTTCGGCCACCGGCTGACCCAGCAGATGGCGCGGCAGCCCCTGCTCGTAACGGGCGTGACCGGTCTCGTGCACTATGCCCATCAGGCTGGAGACAAACTCCTGCTCGTTATAGCGGGTGGTGATCCGCACGTCGGTCGGCACGCCGCCACAGAAGGGGTGACTGCTCACATCGAGCCGGCCGTGGGCGAAATCAAAGCCGAGCAGTCCCATCACCTCCTGACCGAGCGCTTGCTGGGTCGGGATGGGGAAGGGGCCTTGCGGCAGCAACAAGGCATCGCCCTTTTGTTGTTCACTCACGGTCAGGATAAGATCCGGCAACCAGCTGGCGAGATCGCCGAAGATTTGATCAAGTCGTGTGCTGGTCATGCCCGGCTCATAGAGGGCCAGCATGGCGTCGTAGGGGCGCACGCCAAGCGCATCGGCCCGCAGCTGCGCTACTTCACGGGAGAGTTTCACCACCTCCTCGAGATTGGGAGCAAAACCGGCCCAGTCGTTGTTCTTGCGCTGGCTGCGCCAGGCGTGCTCGCACTTGCTGCCGGCGAGCGACAGCGCTTCGACCAGCTCACCGGGCAGCAGGCTGGCATCTTGCCACTGGCGCTTGATCTCGCCGAGGTTGGCACGTTGCACTTCATCGAGCGGCTCACTCTCGGCCTTGGCAATCCAGTCGCCCAGCTCGGGAGCGGTGCGCTTCTGGTGGATCAGCAGACCGAGTTCGGCCATCGCTTCGGCGCGGGCATCGTTGCCCCCTTCCGGCATCATGGCCGCCTGATCCCAGCCGCAGATGGCGGCGAGGTGGCTAAAGCGGTGGATCTGCTGCTGATGTTGTTCAAGCTTTTGATATGACATGGGATTGTCCTTGTTATCGTCCCTGATGGTATGCCGCCCCGTACCTGGCATGATCGGGGCCGTTCGATGCTAACACCGCCGCTGCATCGTTGACCACCTTAGCGCAGGTGGGCCAAAGTCGTGGTGGCGAGCGGCGGATTAGCCGAGCCGCTTCTGGTGCCGTTCGCGGTTTTCTGCTTTTTTGCGTTCGCTTTTACGCAGCAGCACGTATAGAGCACCGCTGCCGCCGTGGCGACGCTCGGCGCTGTGGATCGCCATGACGGCGGGCAGTTGCGGCAACCAGGCGCTGACATAGCTTTTCAGCAGGGCGCGCGGGGTGCTGCGCTCCCCCTTGCCATGCAGGATAAGCAGGCAGCGGATATCCCGGACTTCACAATCCGCAATGAACTGCACCAGCGTCTGGCGCGCTTCGTTGAGGGTTTTCTGGTGCAAGTCCAGGCTCGCCTGCAGCTCGTATTTGCCGAGCCGCAGCTTCTTGTAGACCCCCTCCTGCACCCCATCACGCTTGAAGCCGACGATTTCGTGCGGATCGCGCATCTCGATGGCCTCCATGGTGAGGTGGTCGAAGGCGAGCTGTTCGGCGGTGGCAGCCTGACGGCGAGCGAGCTGCGCCTCGGTCGGGGCGGATTTGGCCGCATGGGGATGGATGTTGTCGCTGCGAATGGGCCGCACGTCGGCCACTTCATTCATAAATAGCGAGAGTTCGTCGTTATGAGACACGGCAGGCTCCCCATAAGAAAAAGTGGGGGCCATTATAACGGCCGCAACCGGCACAGAAAACGGGGAAAGGGGCAGGGGGGATAAGGGAGGGCCGGCATGGACACTGGTGCATCCTGTCCCGGGAATCACAGTCGCGAACCATAAAACAGCACAGGCGGTCAGTGTGAACTGCCGCCTGTGGTCAGAGGATTATTTTCCCTCTTTGGGCTGTTGAGAATGGGGTTGCTGTGAATGAGGCGGTTGCGAGTGCATCACCTTGTAGATGAAGTAGGCCGCGTAAGAGCTGATGAGCAAGAAGGTGCCGATTATCACCAGCATCGACATCAATCCCACGCTGTTGCCAAACATCAGGTCCAGCCAAAAGTCCATTTTATTGCTCCTGTCACCCGGTTGATGACAGGCATGATAAATACCTCTTTGCCCCGTCCGGGATGATCCCGATCAACTCCCTTTCAGGTTGTTTAATAACCAGTTCGTTCTGTGATCGTTCTCACTGGACTCTTTGTTCTTGAGCTTGTGCCGGGCTAGGGGTGGTGAGTGGAGTAATGTGCCACCCCTGCTGCTCCAGCAGCGCCAGCAAACCCTGTTCGCCGTAAAGGTGCAGGGCGCCTACCACGATAAAGCTCTCGTTGGGCAGGGTGGACCATTTCTTCAGCCAGTTGTGGTTGCGCTCGGCCAGCAGGGTCTGCTCCATCCAGCTCTGTAGCGCGGGGGGAGCCATCTCCTCCTTGAGCAGATTGATAAGCGTCGCCTCATCCCCTTGCTGCCACGCCTTCATCACGGCGGCGAAACCTGTCTCCAGCATTGGCAGCTCATCCAGGGTACTGGCAAGCATCAGGGTCTGGTTGTCACCCACGCTGGCCAGATAACCGAGCTGCTCCAGCAGGGTTTCAAAACCCACTACCGGTTTGCCCTCTTTGGCAGCCCGGGTGGCAAAGTGCTGGTCTATCCCGAGCTCACTCTTGAAGTCGGAGCGGGCCATGGCGGCCTGGGTCAGGGTAATGGCGGCAAACCAGGGGCGCAGGGTGGCGAGGGTAGCTTCGTTGATGCCATAGCGGGCACCCGCCATCAGGGTCCGTTGATAGAGCTCGGCAGGCAGATGATCCTTGAGCGGTTTGCCATCCACCAGTCGGGTGAGGGAGCCGGTCTGTTGCCACTGATCAGGTGTGATGCTGTTCATGTCCACCTCCATCACCAGAGCGCGACTCTGCAGCCAGGCACGCTCCACCGGCTCGGGCAGAGGATAGAGTGAAGGCTTGCCCGCATGGATGGAGCCCAGCAGCCAGTGTTGCTGGTTGCCCTTGCTCACCCGATAGAAGGCGGGATCGGCAAAGGCGTGCAGCGGTAGCAGCAGGCAGAGCAGGAAGGCAAAGAGGGTGCGATGAAATCTCATGGGGATCCTTAATATGCGCCGGGTGACTTCTCTTGCTGACAATAACTCCTATGATAAGTCCTCATTTCAGATAACCAAGAGGTTTGCCATGCCCCATCTTCGTTTTCGCGCCGTGACGCTCGATACCCTGCAACAGGTGAGCGGCCCGCTGCTGGCCGACCTTTGCGAGCTGACCGGCGGCAAGCCGGAGTTTGTCACCATGGAGCGGATTGATAGCTGCTGGATACGCAACGGCGAGCCAGAGGCGGGTTTTCCGTTTGTCGAGCTGCACTGGTTCGAGCGGCCACAAGAGATGCAGGACGCCGCTGCGCGCCTTATCACGCGCCATTTGAAGCAGGTGTTGGGGGAGCAGACTTATGTGGTTGTGCAGGTTATCCCTCTGGTCAAGAGTGCCTACTACAGCAATGGCGAGCACTATTGAAGAGAGGGTAAAACCAGGTTGGTGATGCCGCTATACAGCTAACCCAATCCGGGCGGCAGGATGTTTGCCGCCCATCACGGGATCAGGCCGATTTGGCCAGCAGTTTGTCGAGCCAGCGAGTGGGCAATACCCGTCGCAAGAAGGCAAACAGCCGGGTCGGAGTGGTCACCGGATAGCGTGCCTTGGGATGGGCGTGGGTCAGCGCATGGAGCAGCGGTGGGATGCAGGCTTCGCTGGAGAGGGTAAAGCCGCTGGTGGCCCCCTCTTTTTCCAGCCGCGTCAGGGTCTGACGGTAGGCCGACTGATGACGGCTCTGGGCCGGATCGATGTGGCGCAAGAAGGCGCTGCGGGCATTGGCACGAAAACGGGTATCGATAGGACCCGGTTCAATCAGGCTGATATGTACCCCGCTGCCCGCCAGTTCGAGGCGCAGGGTGTCACTATAGCCTTCCAGCGCAAATTTGCTGGCGTTGTAGGCGCCGCGATACTTCATGGCAACCAGCCCCAGTACCGAGCTGTTCTGTACTATCCGACCCTCTTTGGCCTCCAGCATCGGCGGCAGCACCTGACGGATCAGATGGTGCCAGCCAAACAGGTTGGTATTGAACTGTTCCCTGAGCGCCTCGGTGGGCAGATCTTCCAGCGCCCCGGGTTGGCCATAAGCGCCGTTGTTGAACAGGCCATAGAGGCGCCCGCCTGCCAGATGGAGCGCCGCACTGGCACCCAGCTCGATGGAAGCTGGGTCCGCCAGATCCAGTTGTACCGCCAGCAATCCCTGTTGTTGCAGACGGGCCACATCTTCCGCCTTGCGCGCCGAGGCGATCACGGTAAAACCGTGCTGCCCGAGCGCCTGTGCGGCAGCGAGGCCAATACCGCTGGAACAACCGGTGATCAGAACAAAACGGGGCATGATGGCGTCCTTGTGACTGTTGACAAAGCGTACTGGCAGGTGAGTGGATAAAACCCTTATCCGGCTCGCATGTTAGCCTGCCAACCGGCAAAAAGAAAACCGGGCCAAGTGGCCCGGTTTGCTGACATCGTCTTGCCTGATTACATGAAGGTAAGCGGCATGATGATGTGGAACTTGACGTCGTGCTCGGAGGCGAAGATGTTGGGGTAATCGGTCCAACCGCCGCCCTGGCTGATGTCGTTGTTGTAGTCGGTGTAGTGCAGTTTGAACAGGGTGCCTTTCAGCTTGCCATCCTGCACGGTATAGGTGACATCGAAGTTGGCTGCCCATTCGGTATCTTCACCGTTGGCTGCTTTCTTGCCTTGACCGGTTTCGATATCCCAACCGTAAGCACCGGATACACCGACGGACCAGCCAGGAGCACCAACCAGATCATCCAGAGAGCGGGTCACACCGAAGAACAGCGCTTTTTCGTTGTTGGCGTTCCAGTCGGAGCGGGAATCCCACCAAATTTCGTTGGCGCCCTGGGAGTTGGCGTAGCCACGGGTCAGGCGAGGCAGGTAGTTGCCTTCCGCACCTTCAGCCTTGGTCCACAGACCTTCCAGACGGAAGCCGTACGGGCCCATGCCCCAGGCGGCTGTCAGAGCTTGTTGCCATGCCAGACCGTCATAAGTCTCGATCTGGGAAGCGCCCTTGGTGTAGGTCTCGGTCTCGGAACCGTAGAATTGGTAGCTGGTGGAGAGGCCGCCCAGTACGTCAAACTTGTGAGCCAGTTTGAAGTGGTAGCTATCCATGTAGCCTTCGGACTGACCGAAAGAACCGGTCACTGCAGTGCCATTTTCGAAGGTGTAACGGGCTGCGATACCGTGGATGTAGTCGATGACGTTTTCATCAGCGAACGGATCCATCCACGCTTTGGCACGGGAGAAGACCTGAGTCTCTTTGTACCAGGGGGCCTTGTACTCGTCAGCGATGGCGTAGGTCAGGTAGAGGCCACCGAAGTTACCTTCGACTTGACCACCACGATAGGTACCCGGCTGATAAGACCAGTTAACACCGATTTGGCCAGGGACATACAGCTGGGTATAACCACCCTTGGCAGTGATGCCGCCGTCCAGGAATTTCAGCTTCATCGCTGCGTTGGAGAGGCTGAAACCACCTTCAGGGGAGCCATCTTTGGCGTTGTTGCCCCAAGAACGGCCAGCGAAGGAGAATTCGTTTTCCTGGTTGACCGGGTGATTTTCGGTAACGGCCAGGTCATAGGCACCGAAGCCGCCCAGATCCAGACCTACGGTGTCCCAGGCATAACCGGAGTTGAAGTTAAGAGCGGCTTGAACGGTGGCATGGCTCAGGTTGGACTGGTATTTGCCTTCTTTCTTGGCTGCAGTCGGGTCACCATCGATGCGCTGACGATCACGCTGGAAGTAGAACAGACCGCCGGTCAGTTTGGAGTCTTTCACGAAGGTTTCATAGGACTGGCCGTATTCCGGGCTCATCATATCCTGAGCTGCCAACGCCATACCGGGGGCGACCAGAGCGGCTACCACAGCGGCACTCAAAGCGGCGCGCTTGAAGATCACTTTTTCCATTTTATTGCTCCTGATTTTATGGACTTAGCTTTTTTCCGGCAGTTGGCATCGGGCCTACCGCGCGGTATTGGCATTGCAATCAAAACCCCGAAGGGCAAAAAATCTTCTCTCGGTTACCTGCAAACCCGGATGTCTTGGCACATCTCGTCGTTGGCAGTCCTGATCATCACATGTTGTTTTTTTGTGTTCCGATTCTTGGCTACCGGACAACTCCAAGAGTACGTTCGCGGTGCGAAATATCAATGAAAAGTTCCCTCAACATTTCAAAAGTATGACCGAGTGCAAATAATCATGGGCAAGGTTGTAAACAGCTTCATGGCAGGTATCACGGTGATGAGAGCGTTTTCTTGAGGCTGTAGCCAGCGCCAGCGCGGGTTTTCATCCGATACGGGTGAAGAGGGGTCAGTTAACCTGCCGGTAACAGATAATTTTGTGCTACAAAAAAACTTTCCCTCTGGTTGAGGGAAAGTGATCTGGTGAGGATATGGGACGAATAGGGTTCAGCCTTGCTGGCCGAGGATGCGGGGGATCTGCTGCGCCTGATGGTGGATATGGGAGGAGACCTGTACAGAGAGCTGACTCACCTGACGGGCATGCTGATGAATACGGGCGATCAAATCGGCAAAACTGGCCAGCTTGTGTTCCTGACTTTTGGCGTTGTCGGCGCCCTGCAGGGCGATCACTGCGGTGTTGCGGGCGATCTCCCGCACCGCCTGGGTGGTCTGGCGCAGTTGTTCAGCCTGCGCCCGCTGGCGGCTTGACTCGCTGGTGATCCGGTTCAGCACGGCACCAAGCTGTTCACCGGATTGGGTCAGACGTCCCAGAATATCGGTGATCTGGTTGAGGGACTGCTGGGTATTGGCCGAGAGATGGCGCACTTCATCGGCGACCACCGCAAAGCCGCGTCCCTGTTCCCCTGCGCGAGCCGCCTCGATGGCGGCGTTGAGGGCCAGCAAGTTGGTCTGCTGAGCGATATGACCGATCACATCGACAATGGCCGTTACATCGGCAACCGAGCGGGTGAGTGCTTGCAGCGCCTCATCGCTCTCGTCAATCGCCAGTCCTGTCTGATGAGTGGCGTGCAGCATGCTACCCACCAGATCTTCGCTCTGGCTCATCGCCTGTTCGTTATGGTGGGCATGCCGGGCGATGTCGGCGGCGACCTGATGGACCTCTCCGGCCAGCTGGTTCAGCTCATCCATCATCTGGCCGCTCTCGTCGACCACCTGTTCGGTAGTGCGGGTGCTGTGGTGGATCTCGTCAACCTGACTGACCATCCCTTGCAGACTGAGGGATACCGCTGACAGCTGTCCCTCTTTTTGTTGCTGGTCCAGGTGCAGGCGACCGATTAGCCGGTTGTAGCTGGCAACAATATCGGCCAGCTCGTTGCGATCGTGCCCGGCAGGCAACGGCTCGGCCTGCCCCGTCTGATCGAGCTGCAGAAAGGCTCCGCGCAGTCGCAACAAGGGGGCGAGTAGCCAGCGTCGTTGCACCAGCGCAAACAGCAGGGCAACCACCACCAGGCAGAGCGCCAGCGTGCCGATGATGGTGGCCAGCTCCTGATTGACGGCTTGCCGCTCGCGGGCAAGTTGTTCCCCCATCTGTCTGGTCGCTTGCAACATCGCCATGATGTCTTGCTGCACGGTCTGGCGGCCAGCCTGTTGCTGTTGTAGCGCCGTGCGGCTGTTGGCCAGCTCCTGCGGATAGCGGCCCAGCAACGAGCGTAATTCACTGCGCGGTTGATCCCCCAGCTCCTTTCGCACCGGCTCCCCCAGAGTGAACTCATCGGCGGGCGCCTCTTCATACAGACCGAGCCGCGGCAAGGCTTGCAGCGCTTGCGCCTGTTTTTGCAGTGCCTCCAGCTCGAAGCGGATCCCTTCGAGCAGCTTCTCATTGCCTTGCTCCATATAGCTTTGGCGCAAATGGGCGAGGCGCGGCAGGCCCGCCAGGATCTCGGCTGCACCGCGGCGATATTGTTGTGCCGCAGCAGATTGTTCCGTGCTGGCGCCTTGCTCCCCATAGCGGATCAGTGCCATGGCCTGGCTGCCCAGTTCACTCTCCGCATGTTGCAGCAACAGCTGGCTGTTGCCCGAGAGCTTGCCTGCGGCCTGATAGTCGTGAGCGATGCGCTGCGCCATCTGTTCGAGTTGCTGTTTGAGCGGGGCCGCCACGGCATCATCCTGAGCGGCCAGCGAGGAGAGCGCTTGCTGGCGGATCTTCTCTGCCGCGGTCAGTTGCTGCGGATCGCCGCTGTTGAGGTAGTCACGCAGACTGTTTTGCAGGGTAATGGTCACCAGTTGTTGCAGCGTTTCGTGCTGGCGCTGGGCTTGACTGGTACGGGCAAGCTGTTGCCAGCCGTGGTAGAGAGCCAGTGCCTGTCCTCCCGCGACCAGTAGCAGAACCAGGGAGGAGAGGGAGGCGTAGTGGGCGATTTTCACGGGGTTATTCCTGTCAGCGCAGACCATGGGGGAGCATGGCCCGAGCCTAAACAGGGATGATGGCGCTTTTATGACAAGGCGGGTCAAGTGGCCCCATGTTGCCGATTTAACTGGATGAGGAAGCCTGCGCGCTATTACGTTGGCCCAGCATACCGAGCAGGGCGCCGCCCATAATAAGTGCTCCGGCCAGAAGATGGCGCGGGGTGAACGCTTCACCATTGAGCAACACCAGCAGCAAGGTGCTCAGCAGCGGTGTCAGGTAGGCAAGCGCCCCGATCCGGCGAGGATCGCCGTCTCGCAGTGCAAGATACCAAGTAACGAAGGCCGCCCCCATGGGGCCCAGCGCCAGCCCGATGATGAGGAGCCAGTCACTGGTGGGGAGCTGCGCGAGCGGCAGAGGCCCTTCGAGCAGACGGGCAAGCAGCAGCGCCAGCAAACCTGCGGGCAGGCAGGCTGCCGCAGTGACCACGGCGGGGGCTGGCGGCAGACGGCGTGATAATACCGAGTAGGCTCCCCAGACGACTGCCGCGCCCAGTGCCAGCAGGTATCCCGGCAGATAGGCCTGCTGCAGTTGCAGCTCGCCATTGACCATCACCAGCATGGAGCCCGCGAGACCAAAGGCGCCAGCCAGCAGGTGACGGGCATGGAGTGGATGGCCTGGCAACAACAGCGGGGTGAACAGAATGATGCAGAGCGGCCAGAGGTAGTTGATGAGGTTTGCTTCCAGCACCGGGGCATGACGAAAGCTCATAAAGAGCAGCAGATGGTAGAGCAGCAATGCCGCAACCGTCACCAGCCAGGTAATCGGACGAGCACGCCATTGGCGCCAGAACGGCAAGGCCCCGACCCCGCAGAAAAACAGCACCAGCCCGACCAGTACCAGCGGTGACACGCTGGTGACTCGTGACGTCAGCGCCGCCAGCGAGGCCCACAGCACAATGGTCAGCAAGGCAAAACCGGTGGATCTATCCCACCAGGAACAACCGGACATCCAACACTCCTTTGCAAGATGAAGCAGCTGGCTTTGCTCGAAGGCTCAGCCAAAGAGAAGCAGTCTATCAGAGAGAGGGCATATGCCGAATGCCGTACGAATACAGTTGCTTGTGACTCGGTGAAAATTTTGATGGCGCAAGCAGAGTGCTGCTAGACGCTGTCCCCATCGTCAACGAGATGAGTGAATGCGAAAGGGGGATTGGTGGCGTCCCAGGCAGGATTCGAACCTGCGACCTCGCCCTTAGGAGGGGCGCGCGCTATCCAGCTGTGCCACTGGGACGTGCGCGCATTATATAAAAATGCCAATAAAAATAAACAACTGCGTATGTCTGTCTATCCAGTTGCTTACATTATGACCGGATTGTGTGTTTGTTATCTCGGCAGGTCAGATAAACAAATTCGTTGAGTCTGGATCACCAAGGATGGCAGGAGGGAGGTGATGGTGTGGGCGGGGTTTGATTTTTTATGCAATTAATTAACTTTAAATTTTGCTGCAGCAGTTCGGGCGGGACTATCTCTTGTTGTGCTCTGCTATCAGATGTTGATCTTTTTCTTATTTATCTGCGTTCGATTTAAAAACATTTATTTATCAATGTTTTATTTGCTTGTTTCGACTGAATTTTTCTTTCTATTTTAAAGGTGACGCATGATGCAGCGACCAAGCGGCAGGTATGGCTAGCAGGGGAGGATAATAGTCTTGTTTGCGTAGTTATATAAATTGCCATAGAGTTAATTTGCGATTAGTTATCGCCGAAAATAAAGTTGTGACAAGGGCAAACCGATTGAAAAGTCGGGACGCAAAGCCTCCGGTCTAAAGGCGCTGTTGATCTGGGATAGCGGGGCCACCACAGTGTTATGTTGACTGCCTTTGCCAAGGGGTAGTCGTGTTTGTGCTGTCTGTCGTGTTGTGTCGCCCTTTCGTTTGTCCATAACGTAAAGGAAAACAATATGCTAAGTCCAAAACCCACATTGCTGGCCATGATGGTCGGCTCCCTGCTTGCCTCATCCGGCGTTTATGCGGCCGCTCCGAGCAAACCCACCATCGGCTGGGGTCCCACCAAATTTGCCATTGTGGAAGTCGATCAGGCGGCAACCTCTTACAACAATCTGGTCAAGGTGAAGGATGCCGCCGATGTGGAGGTGAACTGGAACCTCTGGAGCGGCGATCTGGGCCAGAGTGCCAAGGTGCTGCTCAATGGTCAGGAGGTGTGGTCCGGCCCCTCGGCCGCGGCGGGCAGCGCCAAATTCAAGGTGAAGAAAGGGGGGCGCTACCAGATGCAGGTGGCGCTGTGCAACGCCGATGGCTGTACCCTCTCTGATGCCAAGGAGATCGTGGTTGCCGATACCGACGGCAGCCATCTGGCGCCACTCAAGGCGCCGCTGCAGGAGAACAACAAGCCCTACGCCAACAAGTCCGGCAAGGTGGTGGGGACTTACTATGTGGAGTGGGGGGTCTATGGCCGCAAGTTTACGGTCGACAAGATCCCGGCCCAGAACCTGACCCATATCCTCTATGGTTTCACCCCCATCTGCGGCGGGGATGGCCTCAACGACAGCCTCAAGGAGATCGAAGGGAGCTTCCAGGCGCTGCAGCGGGCGTGTGCCGGCCGGGCCGACTTCAAGGTGGCGATGCACGATCCCTGGGCCGCCATCCAGATGCCGCAAGGCAACCTCACCGCCCATGATGAGCCCTACAAGGGCAACTTTGGCGCTCTGATGGCGCTCAAGCAGGCCTATCCGAACCTCAAGATCCTCCCCTCGGTCGGCGGTTGGACCCTCTCCGACCCCTTCTATTTCCTCGGTGACAAAACCAAGCGTGACGTGTTTGTCGGCTCGGTGAAAGAGTTCCTGCAGACCTGGAAGTTCTTCGACGGTGTGGATATTGACTGGGAGTACCCGGGCGGACAGGGGGCCAACCCGAAACTGGGCAGCCCGAGCGATGGTGCCACCTATGTGGCCCTGATGAAGGAGCTGCGGGCCATGCTCGACGAGCTGGAGGCCGAGACCGGTCGTCAGTATGAGCTCACCTCGGCCATCGGAGCGGGGGGCGACAAGATCCAGGATGTGGACTACAAAGCAGCCCAGCCCTACATGGATCACATCTTCATGATGACCTACGACTACAACGGCGCATGGAGCAACACCGAGCTGGGCCACCAGACCAACCTCTATGCGGCAAGCTGGGATCCCGCTACCAAGTACACCACTGACAAGGCGGTCAATCAGCTGCTGGCGCAGGGGGTTGAGCCGGGTAAGCTGGTGGTCGGGGCCGCCATGTATGGCCGTGGCTGGACCGGGGTGAGCGGTTATCAGGGCAACAACCCCTTCACCGGCAAGGCGACCGGCAAGGTGAAAGGCACCTGGGAGGACGGGGTGGTGGATTACCGCGACATCGTCAACAACCGGATGGGGGCGGGCTGGGAGAAGGGGTATGACGAAGTGGCTGAGGCGCCCTATCTGTTCAAGGCGGCGACCGGCGATCTCATCACCTATGACAACGATCGCTCGGTCAAGGCCAAGGGGCAGTATGTGCTGGCCAACAAGCTCGGTGGCCTCTTCTCCTGGGAGATCGACGCCGACAACGGTGACATCCTCAATGCCATGCATGAAGGGCTGGGCCACGGCGAGGGGACGACTCCACCAGCCAACAAGCCGCCGCTGGCCAACGCGGGCAGTGACCTCAAGGTGACCGGCCCGACCGAGGTGACGCTGGATGGGTCGGCCTCCCACGATCCGGAAAACAGCGCGCTCAGCTACAGCTGGAAGCAGATCTCCGGGCCGCAGGCTGCCCTGCTTGATACCACTCAGGCCAAGGCCCGCGTGGTGCTGGATGCTGTGGCTGCCGACATCAATCTGGTGTTCGAGCTGACAGTGACCGATGACCAGCAGTTGAGTGCCAAGGATCAGGTTGTTGTCACCAACAAGGCGCCGCAGGCCAATCTGGCGCCGGTGGTGAGTCTACCTGCCACGGCCTCTGTGGAGGCGGGCAAGCAGGTGACCATCAAGGCGACCGCCTCTGATCCGAACGGTGATCCGTTGACCTATCAGTGGAGCGTGCCGGCAGGCATCACCGCAACGGGTCAGAACAGCGGCACCCTGGTGGTGACTGGCCCGAACGTCACCATCGACACCGGCTATGACCTGAGCGTCATCGTCTCCGACGGCGGGCTGGATGCCAGCGCGGCAACCCGTCTGACGGTCAAACCGGCCAGCAGCGGCGGTGGTTGCACGGCGACCGATCCGGATGCGGCCAACTGGCCAGTCTGGAAAGCGGCAAGCACCTATAACAGCGGCGACAAGGTGAGCCACAACCAGCTGGTGTGGCAGGCCAAGTACTGGACCCAAGGCAACGAGCCTAGCCGCACCGCGGATCAGTGGCAGCTGGTGAGCAAGGTGCAACTGGGTTGGGATGCCAATGTGGCCTACAACGGTGGCGAGCTCACCACCCATAACGGCCGTCAGTGGAAGGCGCAGTACTGGACCAAGGGCAATGAGCCCGGCAAACACGACGTCTGGCAGGATGTGGGGGCCGCCAGCTGTAAATAAGCATTGAATGGTGGCGGGGCATGCCGGTCATGCCCCATTTTTTCTCCCCGCTTCGCCACATTCTGGCGGGTCTGCCAACCGGTTTCCCCCAGCTTCTCTCGTGTCCCTGCAAAGTGCTCACTCTTGCCTAGTGATTAATGCTCTCCCCGATAGCTGGCATCTGTGCCGCACGCTGCCCTTTGCCAGCCATTGAGGCTGTTGATAAGCCAGATCATCCCGGCCAGTGGCAAGGCATAAATCGTCAAACGAACAAATTTGTCGTATCTGGATAACCGGGGGCGTGAGGGCAATTCGCTGGGCATGAAGACACCTGCTGGCCATGCAAAGCGGCGATTATAAATTCATTAGTTGCGATACAGATGGGTCTTTTGTCGCATATTGTTCTTACTCATTGATTTTTCTCAATTTGGTGTGATGCAGATCAAAAAAATGGTGTGAGGTATCTGGTTGGAGGTGATGAGATTATGTCTGCATATCCGGCTGTTTTTTAAACATTAATTTCTTGAAAGTGGGTAATTTTCGGGGTTGGTAACCGGTGGGCGGACAATGGTCCGATTTGCTTACTTATCAGAATTACCCTACAGTCAATCGGCGATTATTTATCGCCAGAAATAACGTTGTGACAAGGGCAAACCGATTGAAAAGTCGGGACGCAAAGCTTCCGGTCTAAGGGTCAAGACGACCTAGGATAGCGGGGCCACCACAGTAGAATGCAGGCTACCTTTGCCAAGGGGTGGCCGTTTTTGTGTCACCTGTCGTGTTGCGTTGCCCTTTCGTTTTTCCCATAACGAAACGAAAAGGAAAGCAATATGCTAAGTCCAAAACCCGCACTGCTGGCCATGATGGTCGGTACCCTGCTCGCCTCCTCCGCCGCTTATGCGGCAGCGCCCGGCAAACCCGCCATCGGTTGGGGTCCTACCAAGTTTGCCATCGTCGAAGTCAGCCAGTCCGCGACCGCTTATAACGAGCTGGTCAAAGTGAAGGATGGCGCCGATGTGACCGTCACCTGGAATCTCTGGAACGGCGATATCGGCCAGAGTGCCAAGGTGCTGCTGGATGGCAAGGAGGTGTGGTCCGGTCCCTCTTCCGCCGCTGGCACAGCCACCTTCAAGGTGCACAGGGGGGGCCGCTATCAGATGCAGGTCGCGCTGTGCAACGGCGATGGCTGCACCCTGTCTGATGCCAAGGAGATCGTGGTCGCCGATACTGATGGCAGCCACCTCGCACCGCTCAAGCCAGCCCTGCAGGAGCACAACAAGCCTTACGTCAACAAATCCGGCAAGGTGGTCGGCACCTACTATGTGGAGTGGGGGGTCTATGATCGCAACTTCACCGTGGACAAGCTGCCAGCCCAGAACCTGACCCATATCCTCTATGGCTTCACCCCGATCTGTGGCGGTGATGGCCTCAACGACAGCCTCAAAGAGATTGCCGGCAGCTTCCAGGCGCTGCAACGTGCCTGTGCCGGGCGCAAGGATTTCCAGGTCGCCATTCACGATCCCTGGGCCGCGCTGCAAAAAGGGCAGGGATCACTGGTTGCCTGGGATGAGCCCTACAAGGGCAATTTTGGCAACCTGATGGCCCTCAAGCAGGCCTATCCGGACCTGAAGATCCTCCCCTCAGTCGGTGGCTGGACCCTCTCCGACCCCTTCTTCTTCATGCATGACAAGGCCAAGCGTGACGTGTTCGTTGCCTCGGTCAAAGAGTTCCTGCAGACCTGGAAGTTCTTCGACGGTGTCGATATCGACTATGAGTTCCCGGGCGGCGACGGTGCCAACCCCAATCTGGGGGACAAGACCAAAGATGGGGAAACCTATGTGCTGATCATGAAGGATCTGCGCGCCATGCTCGACGAGCTGGAGGCCGAGACCGGTCGCACCTATCAGCTCACCTCTGCCATCGGTGCCGGTTACGACAAGATTGAGGATGTGGATTACAAGGCTGCCCAGCAGTACATGGACCACCTCTTCGTGATGAGTTACGACTACAACGGTGCCTGGAGCAATACCTCCCTGGGTCATCAGGCCAACCTCTATCAGGCTACCAACGGCTCGGCCAACAAGCGCTACAACACTGATGCAGCGGTGCAGCAGTTGCTGGCGCAGGGGGTCGACTCCGGGAAGCTGGTGATCGGTGCCGCCGCCTACGGTCGCGGCTGGAAAGGGGTGAGCGGATATCAGGGCAACGACCCCTTCACCGGCACCGCCACCGGCAAGATCAAGGGCACCTGGGAAGATGGCGTGCTGGATTATCGCCACATCGTCAACAGCCACATGGGGGCGGGCTGGGAGTACAACTACGACGAGACTGCCGAAGCGGCCACCCTGTTCAAGCCCTCCACCGGCGAGCTGATCACCTATGACGACGAGCGCTCGGTCAAGGCGAAAGGACAATACGTGCTGGCCAACAAGCTGGGCGGGCTCTTTTCCTGGGAGATCGATGCCGACAATGGCGACATCCTCAACGCCATGCATGAAGGTCTCGGTCACGGTGAAGGGGTCACTCCGCCAGCCAACAAGCCGCCGGTCGCTAATGCGGGCAGCGATCTGAGTGTCACCGGTCCGACCGAGGTGACGCTGAACGGCTCTGCGTCACACGATCCGGAAAATGGCGCCCTCACCTATAGCTGGAAGCAGGTCTCCGGCCCGCAGGCCGCTCTGCTTGATGCCACTCAGGCCAAGGCCCGGGTTGTACTCGATGCAGTATCTGCCGACATCAATCTGGTGTTCGAGCTGACGGTGACCGATGACCATCAACTGACCGCCAGGGATCAGGTAGTGGTGACCAACAAGGCTCCGCAGCCCAACCTGCCTCCGGTGGTGACTTTGCCTGCCAGCGTCAAGGTGGAAGAGGGCAAGCAGGTGACCATCACTGCCAAGGCATCCGACCCCAACGACGACGAGCTGATCTATCAATGGCAAGTGCCTGCCGGTGTCACGGCGACCGGCCAGAACAGCGCCACCCTGGTGGTCACCGGCCCGGCGGTGGATACCGAAACCGCTTATGACCTCTCCGTGACCGTCTCCGATGGCGCACTCGATGCCAACGCGGCCACCCGTCTCGCCGTCACGCCAGTCAACGAAGGTGGTGAGGGGGGCTCTTGCAACACCACAGATCCGGAAGCGGCCAACGTTCCCGCATGGCAGGCCAGCAAGGTCTACAACGGCGGTGACAAGGTGAGCCATAACCAGCTGGTATGGCAGGCCAAGTACTGGACTCAGGGTAATGAGCCGAGCCGAGCCGCCGATCAGTGGGCGCTGGTGAGTCAGGTTGATCTGGGTTGGAACGCTGCCGTTGCCTACAACGGCGGGGATCTCACCAACCACAACGGCCGTCAGTGGAAGGCCAAGTGGTGGACTCAAGGCAATGAGCCGGGCAAGCACGATGTCTGGCTGGATATCGGGGCTGCAAGCTGTAACTGAGGCCTCCTCACCGATGACGGGGCATGGCGACATGCCCCTCATTCCCGGTAGCAATATGAACGAGAACCCGACAATGACCACAAATGTGACCCAAATCGCTGCCCTCATCATGGCAACCCTGGCGGCTGGCCCCCTGTCTGCCGCCACCTCGCCCCTGATATTCAATGAGACGACAGCGCAAAGCGATCTGGCGGGTAGCCTGGCTGCCAGCGTGCAGTTTGCCCAGAGCCAGATCCTGCCTTCCCATCCCAAAGAGGGGGATCGCCAACCCATCCTGACCAGCCTGCGCAAGAGCCTGCTGCTGGTGAAACCGCTCCAGGCCGACGGGGTGACCCCCATAACGGTGGAGGCCCGTGACGGCAGCGACGAGCTGCTTGGCACCCTGACCTTGTCGCCGCCATCGGCGCTGCCCGAGACGGTCTACCACCTCGCGGGGGTTCCCGAAGGCGGAGTGAGCTTCGTCCCGGAGAGCGGCACCACTGCCGTCATCAGCAGCAGTGCTGATTTGGCCAAACTGAGCGACAAGAGCGGCGCTTTCCTCAAGGATCGGCTGACCGGGCGCGCGCTGGTGGAGATCCAGACCGCCGACGGCCGCTGGGTTCGGGATATCTACCTGCCCGTGAGCCCGGAGCTTGAGGGCAAGATGGTGCGGATCCGCTCCAGCGCCGGTTATAACTCGACTGCCTTTTATGGTGAGCGACAGGTGACCGTCTCCCGTGGCCAGACCCTGCAGTTCAAGTTTGCCAAGGGGCAGTGGTTTCGCGAGGGGGAGCTGGAGAACAACCGCATCACCTATGCAGCGGATACCTGGAGCGGCGAGCTGCCTGCCGAGTGGATCCAGCCCGGACTGAACCTCTCCGTTCGTCAGGGCAATCTCAGTGGTGAACTGCGTGACATCAAGGTCGGCGCCCCCGGCGAGCTGCTGCTGCACACCATCGACATTGGCATGCTCACCACACCACGGGATCGCTTTGCCTTTGCCAATGACAAGGAGGCCCATCGCGAATACTTCCAGACCATCCCGGCCAGCCGGTTGATCGTCAGTCAGTATGCACCGCTCTCCCTGCCTGAGGTGATGCTGCCCAATGGCACCCTGCTGACCGATTTTGACCCGAGCGAAGGGGGCTGGCATGGCGGCACCATGCGTCAGCGTATCGGCAAGGAGCTTATCTCCCACGGCATCGACAATGCCAACTACGGCATCAACAGCAGTGCCGGTGAAGGGGAAGGAAGCCATCCATTCGTTGTTGCCCAGCTGACGGCGCACAACAGTCGCGGCAAGTATGCCAATGGGGTTCAGGTGCACGGTGGTTCCGGTGGCGGTGGCATCGTCACGCTGGATGATTCGCTGGGCAACGAGTTCAGCCACGAGGTGGGCCACAACTTCGGCCTTGGCCACTATGTGGATGGTTTCCGCGGCTCGGTTCATCGCAGTGCCGATCAGCTCAACTCCAGCTGGGGCTGGGACAGTGACAAACACCGTTTCATCCCCAACTTCTCGCCGACCCGCACCAATGAGGATGCCTGTCTGGATGGCCAGTGCCAGCCGCCGTTCGATGGCCGCAAGTTTGGCTACGATGCGATGGCGGGCGGCAGCCCTCTCTCTGGCGCCAACCGTTTCACCCTCTATACCCCCAATTCCGCCGCCATCATCCAGCGTTTTCTGGAGAGCAAGGCGGTGTTCGATGCCAACTCGGCCACCGGCTTTAGCAAGTGGAACAGTGCGACGGCCAGGATGGAGCCCTATCAGCACACAATCGAGGGGATCGAGAAGGTCGATGCACCCATGGATGCCCTGAGCGAGGCCGGACTGAGTGCCCTGCTGGCGGATTACGGCTTGGTCAGGGTCGCTATGTGGGACGGTCGCTGGACTCGTGATATCCGGGTGCCGGTTGCCTCTGCGGACAACCGTGGGCGCAGTCTGACCATCGATCACGGGGCCGGTTACAGCAGTCGCCTCTTTATCAACGGCAAGGAAATTGTGGTGAACCGGGGCTTCAAGAAGAGCTTCACCTCGGATGGCCTGAGCTGGGTGGAGGTCTCCCCCATCGATACCAAGGTTGCGCGCAAGCCCGAGCAGTTCGGCGTGCCGGTGACCACTCTGGTGGGCTATTACGATCCGCAAGGAGCCCTGCGCAGCTACATCTATCCGGCACTGCACGGCGCCTATGGCTTCACCTATCCGGATGACAGCAACACCCTGTCCGGCAATGACTGCCAGTTGCAGGTGGAGACCCGCGATGGTCTGCAGCGCTTCAGGCTGGCCAATCACAGAGCGGCCAGCAGCGTCATGAACAAGTTCCACATCAACCTGCCCACCGCCAGCGAGCCCGGCCGCGCCACCATCCAGTGCCGTGGCCAGACACTGGTACAGCAGAGCTTGCTGCCACCGCAGCAGTCACTCTCCTTTACCGTCAACGGGCGGCCGCTGGAGCAGGGCGTGGTTGAGAACCGGCCTCCGGTGGTGACCGTACCGGCGCAGCTTGGCGGCATCGGCGGTGAGTGGCTGACCATCACTGCCGAGGCGAGGGATCCCGAGGGGGATGCACTCAGCTACCGCTGGCACTTCCCGGCGGGTTGGCAGGCGGACGGCGAGACCAGTGCCAACCTGCGTCTGCTGCCGCCAGTTGTCACCACCAGCGAGCAGCATGAGCTGAGTGTGAGCGTCTCGGACGGGGTACATCAAAGCGAAGGGCGCGTCGTGCTGACGCTGGAGCCAGTGGTCGACGGCTCTTGCAACACCACAGATCCGGAAGCGGCCTACGTTCCCGCATGGCAGGCCAGCAATGTCTACAACGGCGGTGACAAGGTGAGCCACAACCAGCTGGTATGGCAGGCCAAGTACTGGACTCAGGGCAATGAGCCGAGCCGCGCCGCCGATCAGTGGGCGCTGGTGAGTCAGGTTGATCTGGGCTGGAACGCAGCCGTTGCCTACAACGGCGGGGAGCTCACCAACCACAACGGCCGTCAGTGGAAGGCCAAGTGGTGGACTCAAGGCAATGAGCCGGGCAAGCACGATGTCTGGCTGGATGTCGGGGCGGCAAGCTGCCCCTAGGTTGAGTCCATGATGAAGATGGCGGAGCCTGTTCAGGCGGGCTCCGCCTTTTGCCACAAAACCATAGAGAGCAACAATAATGAAAAAAAACCGCATCACCCTTCTGCTTGCCGGCATGATGCTGAGCGGCCACCTGTGGGCGGCCGAGGCATACGACATCAACAAATCCTATCCGGGCGGCAGCCAGGTCAATTACAACGGCCAGGTTTTTGAGGCCAAGTGGTGGGTCAACTCGGGTCAGACTCCCGGCATGGCGGCCGCCAATGAGTGGGATACCCCGTGGAAGCTTGTCGGCGAAGGGGAAGTGACTCCGCCGGACACCGGTGGCGATGACAAGCCCAATCCGCCGACGCCTACCCCGCCGGATGGCAGCACCACCCCCGTCTATATGAGCCAGGCCGAGCTGGATGCCAAAGAGAAGGCGCTGACCGACTTCCCGGCGATGGAAGCGGTCAAGGCCTCCATCGCGACCCGGGACAATCTGGTGGTCGAGGCGGTGCAGCCGGGCCGTGCCGACAACCCGGGCAACGTCAAGCGGGTCGAAAGCCTGCTGAGCGAGGGGCAGTTCAACTACCTCTTCCCGCTGCGCGCCCCCGAGTACACCTATCGCGGCCTGCTGCAGGCGGCGGCCAAGTTCCCGGCCCTGTGCAGCGACTACAGCGATGGCCGCGATGCCGATGCCATCTGCCGCAAGACCCTGGCAACCATGTTTGCCCACTTCGCCCAGGAGACCGGCGGCCATGAAAACTGGCGCCCGGAAGCCGAGTGGCGTCAGGCGCTGGTCTACGTGCGCGAGATGGGATGGAATGAGACCATGCGCGGCGGTTACAACGCCGAGTGCCGTCCCGATGTGTGGCAGGGTCAGCAGTGGCCGTGCGGTACGTTCGACAATGGCGAGTTCAAGAGCTACTTTGGCCGCGGTGCCAAGCAGCTCTCCTACAACTACAACTATGGCCCCTTCTCCGAGGCGATGTTCGGCACGGTGCGCACCCTGCTCGACCGCCCCGATCTGGTGGCCGACACCTGGCTGAACCTCGCCAGTGCGGTGTTCTTCTATACCTATCCGCAGCCGCCCAAGCCTTCCATGCTCCATGTCATCGATGGCACCTGGCAGCCGAATGACCATGACAAGCAGAACGGTCTGGTGCCGGGCTTCGGGGTCACTACCCAGATCATCAACGGCGGGGTGGAGTGCGGCGGCCCGGTCGAGCACGCCCAGTCCCAGAATCGCATCAACTACTACCGCGAGTTTGCCAACTACCTCGGAGTGGCGGTGCCATCCGACGAGGTGCTGGGTTGCAAGAACATGAAGGTGTTTGACGACAATGGCGCCGGTGCCTTGCCCATCTATTGGGAGCAGGACTGGAGCTATGTGGCAGAGAACCCCAACGGCGGCAAGAGTTACGCGTGCAAGCTGGTGGGTTACCAGACCCGTTTCAGTGCCTTCAAGGAGGGGGATTACAGCCGCTGCGTTCAGCACTTCTATCCGGAGGTGGTGATCGAGGATAACGGCGGTGGCACCAACCTGCCGCCGGTGGCCAATATCACCGGCCCGGCGCAGGCCGAAGGTGGCAGCAAGGTGACTCTCTCCGGCCAGCACTCCAGCGATCCGGAAGGCAAGCCGCTCTCCTATGCCTGGACTATCCCGGCTGGAGCCTCTGCCCCTGCGCTGGAGCAGGTGACCTTGGAGTTAACTCTGCCCACGCCGGCCAGCGATACCAATCTGGATATCAAACTGACGGTCACAGATGAAGGTAATCTGAGCCGCAGTACCACCCATAGCCTGCTGGTGAAAGGAGAGGAGGGGGGCGTAACGCCGCCTGACTATCCGGTCTATAAAGAGGGGACTCCCTACAAGGCAGGCGAGCGGGTCAGCAACGGCGGTACCAGCTACGAGTGCAAACCGCACCCCTACACAGGCTGGTGTGCCGGTGCCGCCTGGGCCTATGAGCCGGGCAAGGGCACGGCCTGGGCCGATGCTTGGATCAAGCTCTGAGCAGTTTCAGGGTTACAAGGCTTGCCGATTAGCCAGCGCACGATCTGGTGCCATGACAATCCGGAGCAATAAAAGATGGGGCCTGCGGGCCCCATTCTTGTTTGGTGGAGTTCAGGTTTGGCCGTGGAACATCTGGCCCGGACAGGACAGCGCCTCGAGAGGGCTGTGTGATGATGTGTGCGTTGTAGTTTTATTACGTTTTCCGTGAAAGGCTTTCAGCAATTATTTGCCGTAGCGGAAGTAGTATTCACGGGTGGAGGGGGCATAGGCATCTTTCTCTACAACGCCGTTCTTGGTGGTTGCACCGCGCAGGTGGAACAGGACTGCCAGATTCTCAAACATGGTTTACCTCATCGCTCTGTCATTTATGGTTATGGTGTGTGATCTGGGTCACGGTTTGATCCTATGGTCATTTGTGAGCCAGATCAACTTTCTGTGTTGTAAATTTACAAAAATCATGGAAAGGGTTTTCAAATGCAATGCCCTTTATGGAAAGGCTTTCCCTAGGTGACGGGGGAGACGCTGACGATCAGCCTGCAAAAGATGCCTGAGAGCGGGGGCGTTGCACGGGGAAAGAGGCTTGCTGCATGGCCTCTCCTTTATAGGTGCTTGAGCCGATTTATGACATAAAACAGAGAGATAGCACGCGCCTTGCTGGTAAAAACAGCGAACTGCTGCAATTTTGACTAAACGAATCAGTCGCGGTTATTTTAGGGTTGACAGCAAAGCGGGTGATGCCTATCATGCGCCTCCGTTGCCGGAGATAACTTCGTCAGCGCCGAGGTGAGTTGGGGTTATAGCTCAGCTGGGAGAGCGCTTGCATGGCATGCAAGAGGTCCGCGGTTCGATCCCGCGTAGCTCCACCA